>SXIE01000116.1 GCA_005772945.1 Pseudomonadota bacterium | reverse complement strand
CCCCTTGCCGAACTTCTTTTCCACGATCGACAGCAGGCTCTTCAGGCTGCTGTTCTTGCTCTTGTCCTGCGCCATTGCTTTGTACTCCAACCATCCAATCCACCTACGAAAGCGCGCGCGAACCACCGGTGGCCCGCGGCGCCGCTCCCCCACTCAGGGGGAGACTCTGTGCGCGCCGCCCTCCGCGGGCCCGAGCGCGCGACGGTACGAGAGGGCCTCGGCGAGATGCGCCTCCTCGACGCGGTCGGCACTCGCCAGATCGGCGATCGTGCGCCCGATCCGAATCGCGCGATGCCACGCCCGCGCGCTGATCCCCAGGTCGCGCGCGACCCGCCCAAGGAAGCGGCGCTCGCGCACTCCGAGCGGGACCGCCTGGTCGAGCTCGCCGAGCCCGAGATCCGCGTTGAGCGGCGCGAGCGTCGACGCGCTCTGCACGGCCCGCAACCGCTGCCGCTCCCGCGCTGCGACAACCCGCGCTCGGACCACGTCCGTGCTCTCGGGCTCGCGCACCTCCGCCAGCTGCTCGTGCTCGACCGGCGACAGCTCCACGCTGAGGTCGATACGATCCAGGAGCGGCCCGGAGAGCCGCGCCTGATACGCTTGCACCTGCCCCGGTGTGCAGCGGCAGCGCTGCCGCGGGTTCCCCAGATGTCCGCACGGGCACGGATTCAGCGCGACCACGAGCATCACGCTGCTCGGAAAGCGCACGCTGCGGCCGACGCGCGCGATGGCCACCATGCGGTCTTCGATCGGGGCCCGCAGCGCCTCGATCGCCGACCGTCGAAACTCGAGCACCTCGTCGAGAAAGAGCACCCCCCGGTGCGCGAGGCTCACCTCGCCCGGCGTCGGCGGACTCCCGCCCCCGACCAACGCCGCCTCGCTGGCCGTCGCGTGCGGCGCCCGGAACGGTCGCCGGACGACGAGCCCGTCGCCCGATCGGAGCAGACCCGCCGCGCTATGGACCCGCGTCACCTCGAGCGCTTCGTCGATCGGCAAGGGCGGCAGGATCCCCGGAAGCGCCCGCGCCAACAGCGTTTTCCCGCACCCAGGCGGCCCGACGAACAGCAGGTTGTGCCCCCCCGCGGCCGCGATCTCGAGCGCACGCCGCGCGGTCGCCTGCCCCCGCACCTGCCGCAGATCGGTCGCCGGGCCGCCATCGGCGGTGCTCACCAGCCCCCCTGCGGCAGCCTCGATCACGGCACGCCCCGACAGCGCCTCGACGAGCTCGGGCAGACTGCGCACCGGCAGCACCTCGATACGCGGCACCTGCCCGGCCTCGCGCGCGTTGGCGCTGGCCACGAAGATCCGCCGATGCCCCGCGTCGCGCGCCGCCAGCGCCGCGTTGATCGCGCCCGGCACCGGGCGCACGATGCCATCGAGCGCGAGCTCTCCGAAGAACGCCGCGCCCTCGATCGATGCGGCCGCGAGAACCCCGGTCATCACCAGCACCGCGACCGCCAACGGCAGGTCGAACGAGGTTCCGAACTTCGGGAAGTCGGCCGGCGCGAAGTTGACGACCATCCGCTCGAGCGGCCACTCGTAGCCGCCGCCCCGCATCGCGGAGCGTACGCGGTGCCGCGCCTCCTTGACGCTGGCCGCCGGCAGGCCCGTGATGTCCATTCCCGGGAGGCCGTCCTGGCGCCCCACCTCGACCTGGACGACCCAGCCCTCGATCCCCACGAGCGCGACTCCGAGCGACTTGGCGGTCATGCGTTCCTCCCTCAGCCGGACGCACTCCATCGCAAGCGCGCGGCCAACTCTCGCGCCCGCATCCGAGGCCGCCCCGCGCGCCGTCCCCGCCCGGCGTGACACACGCGGACGACACACGCGTGCGTCACGCGCCCTCAACCTCCCGGAAGTGCGAGCGTTTTCGACGTGTCAGTTCGACGGCCTCTGGCACATCTGACACACTCCGCGTGCCCCTCGCCACGGAGCCCCCGTTGTCGTTCCCCGTTGCATCGATCATAGAGTGGCTCGATCAGACCCTGGACCCGACCCGGATCGACGACTACGGACCCAACGGTCTCCAGGTCGAAGCCTCCGCGCAGGTCCACCGCCTCGTGACCGGCGTCACCGCGAACCTGGCGTTCATCGACGCCGCCATCGCCGCCCGAGCCGACCTCGCCGTCGTCCACCACGGGCTCTACTGGAACGGCGCCCGCGCGACCGCCACGGGCGCTCTCGGACGCCGCCTCGCGCGCCTATTCGGCGCCGGCGTCTCGCTCGCCGCCTATCACCTGCCGCTCGACGGGCACCCCGAGCTGGGGAACGCCTCCGAGCTCGCGCGCGCCATCGGCCTGACGCAGCTCGAGCCCGCCTTCGCCGCGCGCGGCATCGCGACCGGCTGCACCGGCGCCTGGGACCCGCCCGTCAGCATCGCCGACGCCGACGCGCTCCTGCGCGCGCGTATCTCCGAGCGCCTGCTCTTCTTCCACGGCGGCCCGCCGACGATCGCCAAGGTCGGCATCGTCACCGGCGGCGCACCGCGCCTGGCCGAGGACGCCCGCCGCCTCGACTGCGATCTCTTCGTCACCGGCGAGGCCGGCGAGTATTCGCAGGCCACCGCGCGCGAAGACGGGATCCACATCGCCGCGTGCGGCCATCACCGCACCGAGACGTTCGGCCCGCGCGCCCTCGCCGCGCGCCTCCGGGCCACATTCCCGGGTCTCGACGCGCAGTTCCTCGACGTCGACAACCCGGCGTGATGACCCAGGCCTGAACCAGCTCACTCGACCTTGACGGCGTCGATCAGCACGGCCGTGTCGAACAGCGAGTCGCCGCTGTCGCTGGCCGACATGCGCAACGTGACCGGCCCCTTGCCCGCGTAGCGCGACACGTCGACGCTCGTCTTCTGCCACTGGATCTTGAACGCGCCGCCGCGATCGAAGTCGACCTCCGACTCCTCGAGTCCGACGTAGTAGCGCCCGCACTGGCAGTTGAAGGCGCCGTCGCATAGTCCGTGCGCGTCGAGGCGGCACCCCGCCTGCGCGAAACACGCGGCGTCGCACGCGACCGGGGCCGCGCAGGCGCCGCAGGTCCCGTCCGCATAGCCGCAGAGGTCATCGATGCGCACGTCGACGACCGGCGTCGCGATGGCGTCGTCGCCGACAAGCACCGCCTCGAACCGATCCTGATAGGTGTCGTCGCCGCACCACTCGCGGAACTCCTCCGAGTAGAACGCCCAGTAGAACTCGAGGCGCGAGATCCCCGCCGGCACGCAGAACGTCTGCTCGAGCGAGCCTGTCTGGACCGCATAGCCGAGGCCCGTCGACACGAGCCCCATGAACTTGCCGTCGACCGTGCTCGCGGTCCCGAACTGACCCACGACCCGCCCGTCACCCGTGGAGCGCCACCCCGACGTCGACCCGGTCTCGAAGTTCCCGTTGAGGAGATCCGATCGATTGAACGCGAGGTTCGTCGCGCCGAAGAGCCGCACCTGGGTCGTCGGATGCGCCGGGTCCGAGAGGCTCGCGTCGAACGTCGCGAGCGAGCCGGCGCTCGCGACGAGCCCGAAGAGCGCCACCGCCTGCGCGTGCGCCCAGCTGCTCGACACGTCGTCCGAGAAGCCGGTGACGAGCGCCGCCCCGGCCGCATAGAGCGCCGCCGCGAGCGTGCCGTTCCACATCGAGCGACACGCCCCCAAGTGCACGAAACTACCTGGAAATCGGTGCGCCGGCCCGCGCTGAAAGAACGCGGGCGTGACCGCGTAGCCCAGGTTCGTGATGACGGCACGCCCCATGCGGAGGTCGACCTCGGTCTCGTCGACGCACATCCCCTTGCCGCTCGCGCCGGTGTCGGACGCCGTGCCCTTGGTCACGAGGCACTCGGTGCCGCTCGGACATCCGCCGGTCGGCGCCGCCGCCGTCACCTCGCAGGGGCGCGCGGCCTGGAGCAGGCTCTCGCACGCGACCGCCGACCCGGTCCAAAGGGTCTCCTGCGCGCCCGCATGGCGCCACCCGAAGCGCTTGCCGAGCGCGTGGCTCTGAACGCCCGCGAAGAGCGCCGCCCCGTGGGTCGCGACCGACATGACGCCATAGTCGGACGCCCGCCGGAAGCGCGCGATCGACGCCGCGCCATTCGCGAGCGCCGCGTCTTGCTCGATCGCGAAACGCGGGCACGTGATCCCGCTGAGCGCCGCGGTCACGTCGGCGCCCTCGTCGTCCGCGCCGAAGTGCTCGGCGAAGGGCGAAAGGACGAGCGCACGCGTCGACCCGAGCCCGGCCCCCGGGACCGCCGTCCGAATGGTCCCGCCCAGCGCCGCTGCCAACGCCACGGCCCCCGCCCCGCCGCCGCCGCGCGTCCCCGGCGAAGGCGCGATCGCCGCGCCCAAGAGGCCATCGGCGAAGAGGATCCAGACCGCCGGCTCGGTCGCGCTGCCGGGGTGCGACACGGGCGCGGGCCCGGCGAGCGCCACCGACGCATCGCTGCGAACGTCCGCCAGAACCTGGTCGACGGAGGCCCCGCCCTCGAGCGCCGCCCCCGCCGACGCGACCAGCGCGCGATGCGCACCGCAGTCGGCCACCGGCACGCGCGCGAGGCACGGCACCTGGAACACCGGGCTGAACGCGTCATAGCCGGGCGCCGGGCCGACATGGACCGAGGCGCGGAAGTAGAGCGTCCCCGGTGTGTCGCACGTCAGCTCCCCGACCCAGCTGTAGACGCCGTCGCCCTGGATCTCGTCGCCCGAGGTCGCGAGCCCGCCGTCGTCGCGCATCGCACCCTGGACGGCGATCGTCTGCCCCTCGGCGTCGACGCGCAGCAGTTCGAGGGTCGACGGATCGGCCGTGGCGTCGCGCCCCTTGCCGATCGTGACGACGACCTCGGTCGCTTCGCCGACCCACAGCGTCTCGGGCCGCGCGGCGAGCGAGGTGTCGAAACGAAACGCCGGATTGTACGTGACGACGACCGTGTCGGAGGCGCTGCGCGCGCCGTCGCTGACCGTGACGGTGAGGCGGTTGTTGCCCGGGATGAGGTTGATCGGCCCCGACTGCCAGAACTTGGCCGGCGTGATCGCGCCGCTGGTCGCGCCGAGCTGCCAGACGATCGACACGGCCGACAGCGGCGCGTCCGTAAAGAGGATCCCCGACACGCGCACCACGGCGCCCGTGGCGACGCCCGTCCCGTCCGCGCCGGGCTCGAGGATCGCGAGCACCAGCTCGTGCCCCGGGAACCCAGCCGACGCGGTCGTCTCGCCACCGCCGAGCAGCGTCTCGCCGTCACCGCCCGGCACGTCCGCATCCGTCGCGACCTCGGGCTCCGCGCCATCCGCTCCGTCGGCGACCGCTTCGGCCACCTCGGCGGCGCCATCGTCGGCATCGTCGGCCGTCGTCTCGACCGCGCCAGAATCGGCGGAATCCGCCGCGTCTCCGCGCCCCGGCGAGTCCTCACACGCCACCAACCAGGAGGCCACCGCCGCCGCCCACCACGCCAGAACCCGCATCACCGACTCCTACTGGCGCACGAAGCGCGCGTCGCCCTCGACCAGGCTCCGGCCGTCGGGTCCGACGTCCAACGTCAGGACCCTTTTCGCGTCCGGTGGCTTGCACTTGGACGGACAGCTGCACAGGACGAGCTTGGGCGCGCTGCCTTTGAGCGACGCGGACCCACCGTCGATCTTACCGCTAACGGTCCAGCTGGTCACCCACTCGAAGCGCGTTGCACCCTCGCAGTAGCGCGCCGACCAGCTCTTGAGCGGCAGCGGCGCCGAGCTCTTCTCGACCAGCGTGCCGGTGACCTGCTTATCGCTCTGCGCGAGTTCGAGCCGCATCACGACCTGACGATCGGCCTCCTTGAACGAGGGCGTCTCCCACGTTCCGCCGAGCAAGACCGGCCCGCGCTTGGGCACCACCGGGATGCCATTGACGTCGACCGCCGCGGGCGCCGCGCCGCCGACCCGCCAGAACACGCCGGCGGAGTCGCTCAGCTGATCGCCGCTGACCGAGAGCTCGAGATCGAAGCCACGGCGGCGCGTCTCGACCGTGCAGCGCGAGCTACACGTGCAGGCGAGAACGTGTGGCGGCTCGCGCCACACGAGGAGCTGGCGCGTGCCGTCGACCTCGCCGGTGACGCGTCCCGTCATCACCATGCGAAAGACCTTGTTGCCATTGCAGCTCTTGTCGACCCAGGCCGACGGCGCGTCGTGCCAGACCTCCTCGTAGAGCTCGCCCTCGATCGTCTTGCCGTGCGACATGAGGTTGAGCGTGCGCTTCACGTAGCGATCGAGGACCTTGGCGACGGGCTGCTCCCAGGTGCCGTCGAGGCGGCCACCGAGGGCCTTTTCGGCGCCCTTGGCGCTCTTGCCTCGGGCCGCCGCCTCCGCCGCGAGCTTGTCCTGGGCGGCCTTCGCGGCTGCCGCCGCGGCCGCCTTCTCCGCCGCCGCGCGGGCCCGCTCGGACGCCTCCCTCTCCGCGGTCGCAGCCTTCTCCGCGGCCGCTTTTTCGTTGGCCGCAGCCTTGTCCGCGGCCGCCTTCTCGGTCGCTGCAGCCTTCTCGGCGGCCGCTCTCTCGGCGGCGGTCTTCTGGGCATCCAGCTTGGCCGCCTTCTCAGCCGCTGCCTTCTCAGCCGCCGCCCTCTCCCCCGCTGCCTTCTCAGCCGCCGCCCTCTCCCCCGCTGCCTTCTCAGCCGCCGCCTTCTCCGCAGCCGCCTTCTCAGCCGCCGCCGTCTCCCCCGCGGTCTTCTCAGCGGCCGCTTTGTCCGGCCCCTTGGCCGGCTCGGCACCGCTGTCTCCAAAGTCACCGTCGATCACCGCCCGGAGCTGCGTCAGCGCCGTGGAGATCTCCCGCACCGTCGTCGGGGTGACACTGCCGTCCTTGCGCTCGAGCCCCTCAAGCAGCGCCTTGCACTTGGGCTTCATGCCCCGCATGAACAACCCGAACGAGTCATCCCGGTCGGGCGTCCGCGTGATGGCCTGCTCGAGCCACGCGCACCCCGCGCGCAGATCCGCTTCCTCGTCGGCCCGCGCGACCGACGTCGTCGCCGTCACGAGCGTTGCCAGCGACACCAGAAAAACGGTCGTGCGCACCATGCGGAAACCCTCGGCCCGGGGGAAAGCGGCGGCACTATATCGCTCGCCCAAGCGACCTCAAGGTCAGAGTCGCAACCCCGCACCTTTCAGGGCCTGACGGCGTTCGCGCCTGGGATCGCCGCCAGCGCGACGACCTCGCCCGCCCCCAACTCGCCCCCGCTCGCCAGGATGCCCGACACCGCCTGGTGCGCGTCCCGCAAGAGCGCCACCGGCCCGCGCAGCCCGTCGACCCACGCGTAGAAGCGATCGTCCGAGGCGTAGCCGACGACCCGCGCCGGCCCCACCGCCGCCTCGCGCCCGATCAGCGCGAGCCACACCTGCCCCCCGCGCAGCTCGGCGCGCTCGGCGAAATACGCGACCCCCTCGGGCTCGAGGTAGCACCACGTCCGCCCGACCCGCAGCATCACCTCCCCGGCCGCGTCCACCTCGACGCCCGCATGGAAGAGGCGCTGCACGCGCGCGTTCGCGACCGGCTGGCCGCCGTACACGAAGACCCCGTCCGCACGCAGCCCGACGCCGCTCGCGCGTCGCAGGCGCTCGATTTCCGCCGCGTCCATGTCCACCCACATCCTTCGGTTTTGCCCTTACCCCTTGCCGATTGCGCGTCCCGTCCTTTATACCGCCTCCGTGACTGTGACCTTTTCGCCACGTTTCCCGCGTGCCCTGCTCGACCCCGAGGCCGTCTCGATCGTCGGGCAGCTGCAGGGGCACGGGCACGTCACCTACTTTGTCGGCGGCTGCGTCCGCGATCTCCTGACGGGCCGTCGCCCGAAGGACTTCGACATCGCGACCGACGCGCGCCCCGAGGACCTGAAGCGCCTCTTCGGGCGCCGTTGCCGCATCATCGGCCGCCGCTTCCGACTCGTCCACCTTCACGCGGGCGGCCAAATCTACGAGGTCGCAACGTTCCGCGGCCTCCCCGACGATCAAGAGATGGCCGAGGACGACTCGGGCTTCGTCGTCCGCGCCAACACGTTCGGTACGCCGCTCGAGGACGCCAAGAGCCGCGACTTCACCGTCAACGGCCTCTTCTATGATCCCGTGGGCGACCAGGTCATCGACCACGTGGGCGGCACCGCCGACGTCGAGCGCCGCCTGCTTCGCACCATCGGCGACGCGGACAAGCGCCTGCGCGAAGACCCGGTGCGCCTCCTGCGCGCCATCAAGTTCGCGGCGCGCCTCGAGTTCAGCATCGATCAGGCCGTCATCGATGCATCCGCCGAGGCGGCCCCGCTCATCGCCACGTGCCCCGCGGCGCGCGTCGCCGAGGAGCTCTATCGGATCGCCGAGAGCGGGCACGCGCGCGCGGCGTTCGTCTGGATGAAGCGGCTGGGCGTCGTCGATGCGCTCGTGCCCGAGATCGCCGCGGCCTTCGACGAGTCGGCCCCGGATCTCGAACAAACCCTGGCGTGGCTCGATCAGCTCGATCGCCTCACCAAGGCGCATGGAACGTTGCCGCGCGAGGCCACGTTCGCGCTGTTTGCGTGGCCGTTCGTGTGGCGCAACATCGCGGTCCACGTGGACGCCGCCAAGCTGAGCTGGGGACGCTACACGCTCTCGGGGATCCGCGAGCTGGCGGTCCGTCTGGGGGTGCCGGTGAGGCATCGGCATACGCTCGCGGGCATGGCCGACAGCCTGAAGCGCCTGAAGGCGAGCTCATTGCCGGGGGCGCGGCGACCGCCTGCGCATTGGCTGCGCGCGTACGGGGTGCCGCTCGCGCTGACCGTCGTGCGCATGGAGTATCTGATCGGT
>SXIE01000014.1 GCA_005772945.1 Pseudomonadota bacterium | reverse complement strand
GGCGCGGCGTTCGTGGTCGCGGCGGCATTGGCCGTCGCGGGAGCGGCATTGGCGCCTGCCGCGCCCGCGCCTGCCGCGCCGGTCGCGGGCGGCGTCGTCTCTTCGCGCTGCACCGCTTTCCGTTGGACAGCCGGACCGTCGCCGCCGCCGAACGCCCCTTGGATCCGGCCGAGCGTCCCCGCGTCGGGAGCCGCCTCGCGCTGGACGCGGGCACCCGCGTCGAGCATGCGCATCTGCACGCCCAAGCCGGGAGCTGCGCGCAGCGCCTGCTTCAACTGGACGGCACCTTGGCCGCGGACCGCGCTGGGCGGTGCGGAGTTCGGTGTTTCGACGGCGCTATCGTGCGACTCGGCCTGGAGCGTGGTGGACATACGACGAGCTCCCAGGACCGACCGATCCGATAGACGTTCACGGTAGCAGCTTTCACGGCGCGCCGACAACTTGGATCACGTTCCGGCGAAAACCGCGTCGCCGCCGCCCATGCGGCGTCAGCGCGGCGCCCATGGCGACGTCATTTCGAGACGCGCGCGAGCGCCTTCGTCGCGCCCTCGCTCGGCTTGAAGCCGATCGCCTTCTCGTACGCAGCCTTCGCGGCCGCGAGGTCCTTGCCCTTCTCGGCGAGCTGGCCGAGGTTGAACCACACGGCCGCCTGGAACCCCGCATCCTTGGTCTCGAGCGTCAGCGCCTTCTCGAAGTCGGCCTTGGCCCCGGCCGCATCCCCCGCGAGCATCTTGGCGTAGCCGCGGCCCGAGTGCCCGGGCGCCGACGCGGGATCCTTCGTCAAACCCGCATCGAAGGCGGCGATCGCGCCCGCGTAGTCCTTGGCCCGCGTGAGCTTGCGTCCCTCGTTCACGAGCGCCCCGGCCGTGCCGTCGATGGCGGCCGCGGGCACCTCGGCCACCTCGGGCTTGGCCGCAAACGTCGGTGCCTCCTTGCGGAAGAGCTCGAGCAGCGCCTCGCGGCGGTCCGCGGGCACGGTCGCAAACCCGAACGTCCCCGCCCCCTTCTGCGTCGCGAGGACCTTCTCGATGCGCGCGTCGAACGGCCCGAAACCAAGCGTCGCATCGGGCGGCGCGGCCACCTTCACCTCGAGATCGCACACGTGCATCCAGGTCGCCTCGGCCTCGCGCAGGACGAGCCACGAAGCCGTCGCCTTCCCATCCGCGAACGCGAGCACCAACGTGTCCGGCGCCACCGGCTCGACCACGGCCCCCTCCTCGAAGCAGTCGTTCGCCTTGCCTTCGGCATTGAGGGCCGCCGCCGCCTTCTGCTTGAGCGCGTCGGGGGCCTCGACCGCCACGGCCGCCTTGGTCACCAGATCGACGACGCTCGCGTCGTTGTCCGAGTAGGGATGCGCGGCGCCACAGGCGTAGAAGCCGCTGCCGCCAGAGGTGAAGATCTTCGCGCCGATCGCGCCCTCGAGCTGGACCGACGCCCCAGTGACGTCCCCGTCCCAGTCCGTCTCGGCCTCTGAAAAGCCATTATTTACGGCCACTTCGCCGGCCCCGCCGAGTTCCTTGGCGACCAGCGTCGGAACGACAACCTGGCGCGGCGTCTTGGTGCGGTCGCCCTCGAACCCGTCATCGCCTTCCTTGCACGGATACTCCTTGAGGATCCGCCAGCGCTCGCCGAGCGCCCACAGCTTGCCGGCCGCCACCGTCACCGCCTCGGCGCGGGTCGCGGCGACCTCGTCGCCGTGGATCCAGACCGTCTGACGCGCGCCCGCCGTCTCGGTCCAGACGAGCAGATCGTCCGACGTCACGGCCACGGGCGCCGCGGTGTCGACCGGGCCTGCGGCCGCTCCGGCGTCGACCTCGCTCGGCGCCGTGGTGGTGCCGCTCGGTCCGGCATCGGCCGCCACCGGCGTAGTCGCGGGTGCGGCCGTCGGAGCCGCCTGGGTCGCGGGTGCGGGGGGCACGTCCTTCTTGCCGCACGCGGCGAGACCGACGATCAGAAACGCAAGAGAGGACGGTACGAGTAGGTTTCGCATCGTCGCGTCGTACAGGCGTTTCGCCCTTTTGCCAAGCCCACGCGACCCTTCCCGTGCGCGGACGACGGTGCTAAGGCAAGAGGCGTGAAAGTCCCGCGCTCCAAGCTCCTGGTCATCGACGTCGGCAACACGAACACCGTGCTCGGCCTCTATGAAGGCAAGGCGCTCGAGGAGCACTGGCGCGTCGCGACGAACCCGCTGACGACCACCGACGAGCTCGGCGTCCTCTATCGGGCCCTCTTCGCGTCGCACGGCATCAGCTCCGAGGTCGTCGGCGCCGCCATCGTCTCGTCCGTCGTCCCGCCGATCGATCACGCCGTCCGGCGCGCGTGCCGGCGCTACTTCGGGGTCGAAGCCCAGTTCGTCGGCCCGCAGACCGAGCTCGGAATCGGCGTCCAGTACGACAACCCGCACGAGATCGGCGCCGACCGCCTCGTCAACGCGGTCGCCGCATTCCAGCGCTACCAGTCGGCCTGCATCATCATCGACTTCGGCACCGCGACGACCTTCGACGTGGTCGATCAGCGCGGGGACTACCTGGGCGGCGTCATCGCGCCGGGGCTCGGCGTGTCGCTCGACGCGCTCATCGCGCGGGCCGCCAAGCTCCCGAAGGTCGAGATCCGCAAGCCCGAATCGATCATGGGGCGCAACACCGTCAGCGCGATCCAGGCGGGTACCGTCTACGGCTACATCGGACTCGTCGATGGGATCGTCCGGCGCATCATCGAGGCACACCCGGGCGAGACGTTTCGCGTCTTGGCGACGGGCGGCCTGGCGGGCCTCATCGGCGGGGACTCCGCGTATATCGAGACCGTCGAGCCGTTCCTGACGCTCGAGGGCTTGCGACTCATCCACGAGCGATCGGCGCCGAAAGCGGCGTCGCCAGGGGCGATGGGCGCTCCCTGATTCACCCTGCTTCTTTCTGACTGATGGCGCGAGGAGATCCGCATGGACCAGGCCGAGGGCTCTTGTGTATGCGGGGCGGTGCGCTGGGCGCTGAGGCCGCCGTACCGCTTCTTCCAGTATTGCCACTGCTCGCGCTGCCGCAAGCGCACGGGCTCCGCGCACGCGGCCAATATCTTCGTCAACGCCGACCAACTGGAATGGCGCGCGGGCCAGGACAAGGTCACGCGCTTCGAGCTGGCGAGCGCGCAGTACTGGAGTAATGCGTTTTGCGCGGCGTGCGGCTCGGCCGCCCCGTGGCAGACGCGCAATGGGCGCAGCTACATCGTGCCGGCCGGTGGGCTCGACACGCCGGTGGCCGAGAAGCCGAGCCGCAACGTGCACTTCGCGTCGCGCGCGCCGTGGTACGTCGCGGCCGCGGTGCTGCCGAACCTCGACACCGACGTCTGAAGCACGCCGAGGCGTTCACTTCGACGAGCTGCGCGGGCTGGCGCCGGGGCGCGAGGACGACGCGTCGCGCGCGAGCTCGAACGCGCCGTCGCGCCCGATGCGCGGCGCGCTCTCCGGGAAGTCGGCGCGGCTCAGGCGGCGGATGAGGCCGAGTCCCCAGCCGTAGGTGTCCGGGCTCGGCACGCCCGGGTGCGCCATGATGAGCGGCACGATGCGGCCTTGGACCAGGTTGCCGCCGCGGTCGAGCGTGACCTCGAGGACAAGGCTGAAGCCGTTGGCCTTGCGGATGTCGAAGGGCCCGTAGCCGAGGAAACAGCCGAGCCCGTAGTCGATGATGCGGCCGCGGTAGAGCTCGAGCGCACGCGGCTGGTGCGGGCCGACGACGGTGACGAGGTCGGCCCCCTGATCGACGAGGTGGCGCGCGAGCTCGACGAGGCGCCCGCGGTATTCGCCTCCGAGGTACTCGGGGCCGCGCGGGACGTGCGCCGAGCCTTCCCCTTCGGCGCCGCCGTGGATCATGACGAGGACGAGGTCGCTGGTCGCGGCGACGGAGGCGACGAGGCGGCCGGCGGCCGGGAGGTCGCGGTTGGACTGGAAGGTCGGCGCGTAGGGCTGCGTGAAGCCGAGCGCGGCGACGCGAATGCCGCGCACGGTCCTCCGGTAGACCTCGCCAACGCGCCCGATGTGGGCGATGCCGAGGCGCGCGAGGACGGCCAGCGTCTCGGCGTCGGCCTCGGGGCCGAAGTCGAGCGTGTGGTTGTTGGCGGCCTGGACGACGTCGAGCCCGAGCGCGGTGAGGACCGCGGCGTATTGCGGGGGCGTGCGGAAGGCGAAGTTCTCGATCTGGTTGTGGCCCGCCTTGGGAGCGCCGACCGAGGCGATCGGCGCGGCGAGGTTCGCGATGGCGACGTCGGCCCCGCGCACGAGCTCGGCGACCGCGGCGACGAGGTGCGTGCCGTCGCCCGACGGCAGGTAGCGGCCGCCCGGCGGCCAGTCGGTCGCGGGGACGACGTGGCCGATCGCCGCGATGGTCACCGTGTCGGAGCGGCTCGGGTCGGAGCGGCTCGCGTCGGCCGCGGGCTCGCCGCTGATGAGCGCTAGGAGAAACCAGAGGGGCATCGGCGCTCGCGTCGTGGAGGTCCGGCTTCCTCAGTAGGGCGCGCGGCGCGCGGGCGCCAGTTTTGCGGTGCGTTGCGCATCACTCGGGGAATTCGAGGACCCCTTCGCCGGGCGCGTCGGCGGCGGGCGGGCCGAAGCGGGTCGTGTTGCCGGGGACGAGGGCCGAGAAGCCGTCGATCGCCGCGAGCACGTGGGCCGCGTAGGCGCCTCGGAGCGGCTGGGGCGAGAACGGGGTGGGCGGCAGCGGCGCCAAATCCGGGGGCGCGAGCGGGTCGGCGTTGTCGACCCAGAGCGGCAGGACGCGCACGCGGCGGACCTTGCCGCCGGAGACGTCGACGCGCGCGAGCATGCCGTAGAGGGTGGCACCGGTGGCGCGGTGGCGATCGGTGATGCTGCCGAAGGCGAGGTTGCCGAGGCCATAGAAGATGACGCTCGGGCCGCGGCGCTCGATGCCGCGCACGACGTGCGCGTGGTGGCCGACGACGATGTCGGCGCCGGCGTCCGCAAGGCCGCGCAACAGGCGGACGACCGCGGGGTCCGGCGCGTGGGTGTACTCGCTGCCGCCGTGGACCGAGACGATGACGAGCTGGGCCTGGGTGCGTGCGAGGCGGACGCTGGCGAGCGCCGCGGCCTCGGCGGCGGGGCCGGCCCAGTGGGTGACCTGGCGGGCGTAGCCGTTTCCGAACGCGAGGAAGGCGACGGCGAGGTCTGTGCCTGGCGCGCGGAAGACCAGGGGGACGGGCGTTGGAGGCGCGGCGCGCGGATCGGCGCCGGCCCACCAGAGGGCGCCGTGCGCGGCGTCGCGTGCGCGCGTGAGGGCGGCGATCGTGTCGGCGACGCCGGCCGGGCCCGCGTCGGCGATGTGGTTGTTCGCGAGGGAGAGGAGGTTGAATCCGGCGCCCAGGACCCACGCGAGGCGGGCGGGCGGCGCGGTGAACGCAAAGGGTTTCTGGACCGTCGGCGCGCGCTCGGTGAATGGCGCCTCGAGGTTGGCAAAGCGCAGCGTCGCCGGCGCGAGCCAGGGCGCGAGTGCGTCGAAAGCGCGGGGCCCGATGGCCTCGAGCGCCGCGTCGTTCTTGCCGCGCGGGAAGGCCACGTCGCCACCGAACGCGAGGACCAGGGTTGGCGCTGCGTCGTTCGGCGCAGGGCTAGACGCGGGACCTGCGCCCGGCGGACCGGCGCCGCGCGGCTCGGGGTAGAGCGGCCAGACCTCGCGGAAGCGCTCGGCACGCGGTCCCGCGAGGGCGAGAAAGCGGCGCAGGTCGTCCTTGCTGATGACCGAATCGTCGCCCGGGTGCCACTCGAAGTGGAACGGATCGTAGCTCGAGCGCCAGGCGCCGCCCCAGGCGAGCCCGAGCTCGCCGGCGATCGCGCCGAGCCGCTGCCAGCGAGGGGCATCGCTGGTGAAGTGGCGGCGTCCGTCGGCGAGATCGCGGCGGTCGGCGAGGTTGAGATCGAAGGCGAGCCCGAACTGATGCCACGTCGCCCAGCCTCCCGGACCGGTGCGCTTGCGGGGGACGTAGGGCGTGTAGCCAAAGATGAACGTGACCTCGATCCCCTCGGCGCGGGCGCGCTGAAAGAGGAGGAGCGCGCGCGAACGCAGCGCCGGGTGGAGGTCGCCCAGATGGCGGGCGCCCGGGACCTCGGACGGGATCGGCGGCCCGGGTTCCGGCGCGCGCGGTGGGGCGCGCTGCGAACCGTCGTCGGGGCGAGCGTGCGACGGCACGTCCCCGGGGTTTTCGAGCGGCCTCGGCGCGAGGTACTCGACCTCGACCTCGCTCTCGGGACCGGGCTCGCGCGCGAGCGACGCACACCCGGCCGCAGCCGCAAAGACCGCGCACGCGAGCGCCCTGGGCAGAAGACGCATGCGCGTATCCGGGGTCGCACCAGGCCGCATGTCAAGTTCGCGGCCGCGTCCAATCGCGAAGGCCTCGCGTGGGTCCGCATCGGACCCGTAGCGAGGCTGCCCGCGAGAATTGTTACGCACACCAAGCAAAAGGGGCACGCTCTCGCATGCCCCTTCCGACTCTCTCATGACCGTCCAGCGACGGCCCGCAAACCGTCTTCGACGGCCTGCGCTATTCCCATTTCACGTCGGGGCACAGCGCGCCCATCGCCTTCTGGGTCTGCTCGAGCGCCGACTTGCACCCGGTCTCGAGCGAAGCCTTCGCCGCGTCGCTACCACCGGCCGCCGCGAGCGAATCCTTCCACGCCTTGCTGACCTGCGCCATCGCGTCCTTCCCCGGGCCGCGCCCAGCCTCGGGCATCTTCTCGATGCAGGCCGCCATGCCCTTCAGGTACGCGTCGCAGCTCGCGACGCCGAACGCCTCGACCACACCATCGGCCGGCTTCGGGTCCTCGGGCTTGACCGCGCCACCCTCGGACGGCTCGAACTTCAGGTCGAGGTCCATCTTGATGGCCATCGTCTGCTTCTGGCCGCCCGCCTCGACCTCCATCGACATCGACATCGTCGTCTTGCCCGTGGTCGTCACCGGCAGGATCTTCGTGAGGTCGTACGTCGCCTCGCCCTGCCCGCTGCCCTTCAGGTCGAGCAGCTTGGCCACCGCGCCCGCCGGCATGTCGGGCGTCTTGACGTCCTGCACCGGCGCGCTCTGCTGAATCGTGAACTTCACCTTGAGCGTGTTTCCCTCGACCGCCACCAGCTCGAAGGTCGCCGTCTGGTCGATCTTCATGCCGTTCTGCTCGAGCGTCATCTTGGCCTGCCACATCGCACCGGCGCCAACCGCCTCCTCGGGGAGCGGGATCGACATCTGGTTGAGCGACTGCTGGAAGCCATCGACGATCTGACGAACGTCGGCCGGCGCGTCCGGCGGCAGGATGAACTTCGCCGACTTCACGGCCCCGCGCGCGTCGATCACCGACTCGCCGCCCATGCCGACGACCTTGCCGATGACGGCCTTCATCGCCGTCACGACCTGCTCCTGCGCGGCGCTGCCTTCCGCGATCTCGGCCGAGTCGACCTTGAACGTGAACGAGGCGTCACCGGCGTCCGACACGTTCGTCACGTTCGTCGACATGCCCATCTTCATCGGCGGCATCGCGATAGGGACCTTCTGGCCGCCGAGATCCATCTCGAGCGCCATGGTCATGGTCATCATCGCCGCCTGCGTCGAGTCCTTGGCGGGCTTGAGGCGGAGCTGGACCTTCGGGTCGGCGCCCGCGTTCAGCACCTTGATCTCGGTCTTGGCGCCCTCGGTCGGGTTCGCCGTCTCGGGCTCGCCGGGCGCCGCGGCGTCCTCCGCGCTGGGCGCGGTCGTGTTGCCTGCGTCCTCGGCCTTCGCCTCGACGGTCGGCTTCGCGGCCTCGGTGGCGGGCTTGGCCGTCTCCGGCGCCTTGGTCACGGCGGCGGCGTCAGCGGCAGAATCGGTTTTCTTGCCGCATGCGGTGATGGCAAGGACGGCGAGGAGAGTGGTGGCGCGCAGCATCTTCATACGAGGCTCCTGATAAGGAATGCGTGCTTCTAGCGCGGGTCCGGGGCGGCGTCAATGGATTCGAGCAGGCCGACGAGCCCTCCGACGGCGGCCGTTATCCGCGCGTGACCATCGACCTCAGACCCGCTTGGAACGTGCCCCCGCGGCACGCGGCGGCCGGCGCGCGACCTGCTCGGCGGCGGCGAGAATCCGCTGCGCGATGATGACCCCCTTGAAGCCGACGAGGGCCATCGAAGGGGTATCGGCCCCGCGGGCGCGTCCTTTCGGGCCTGGCGGCCCCGGGGAAGCTGGCGGCGCCGGGGGAGCGGCCAGCGGGAGCGGCAACACCGGGGCCCCCTTGCCTTCGTCGGCCCGCCCGCGCTCGGCCCACGCGATGACGATGCCGCGCGGGCCGGCCTGGCCAAGGAGTGCCAGCCGCTTCTCGAAGCTCTGGCGGCGCCACGCCCAGACGATCTCGAGATGCGCGATGCGCCCGTCGGGGTGCTCGAGGCGGTAGTCGGGGACCCACACGTCGTCGCCGCCGAGGTCGACGAGCGTCGCCTCGGGGACCAGTTTCCAGAGCGTGTCGAGCTCGGCGAAGCTCGCGCGAAAGACGTCCTCTTCGGCGCTCTGCCAGGTCGCGCGGTCGTGCCAGGCTGCTTGGCGCTGGGTCTCGAGGACGATCGGCGCGCGTTGGTCCAGCGTCAGCGTGACGTCGCGCCCCTTGCCGCGCCCCCAGCGCACGGTTGCACGCAGGCGCCAGCGCGGGCAGCGCGCGAGGGCCGGCAGGAAGTGCGCGAGCTGGACGCCGTAGCGACTCGTCGGCTTGAAGAGCGAGAGCGGCCCGTCGAGCGTCAGGCGATACACGCCCTCGTCCGCGCGCACGGCCGCGAGGAGCCGGCGGAACTTGAGCTCGCGCAGCAGCGCCCGCGCCCGCTTGGGCTCGAGCTCCGGCAGCTCGACCTCGACGACCGAGGCCTTCAGAAGGGCCGCCTGGGCCAGCGCGAGATTGTAGGTACACAAAACATCGTCGGCGCCCGCCACCGGCAGTGTGCCGATCCATTGCTCGCTCGGGCGGTCCGCGTAGAGACCGGCCTCGACCTCGGCGGACGTGATGCCAAGCGCCTCCGCGGCGCCTTGGACGACCGCGGCCCGGTCGCAGAAATCATCGCCGGCGGGCGCCGGGCGCACGGGCCAGCGAACCGCCGCGAGTCCGAAGAGCGTCTCGCGGATGACGGTCGCCTCGAGCTTCGAGCGCGCCTCGACCGGCGTGAGATCCCAGAGCAGCTTCGCCAGCCCGCGCACGAGCAGCGCATCGCGCGCGCCCGCGGCGACGTCGCCGATGGTGTCGTCGAGCTCGCCGGCTTGCCGGCCCTCATGCTCGCGAAAAGCGTCGAGGAGCAGCGTCGCGAGCATGCGCGCCTCGGCGTTCGTCGGGTCGACCCACTTGAGGTGCAGCTCCCCCTTGCGCGTGGTGCCGCGAACGAGGTCGGAGGTCAGCATCGGCGCGCCCTCGCGAGCCGTCGCGCCTTCGGGCTAGCGGTAGGCGCCATGCTCCCTCCGCCGCTCGGACACCGACTCCTCGCCGGTGCCGGTCGTGATGACCTCATAGAGGATCGCCTCCTTGTCGCCGTGCTTGCGTAGCAGGCGCCCGAGGCGCTGCACGTGCTCGCGCACGGTGGCCGATCCGGCGAGCACCACGCCGACCTGCGCGCTCGGCAGATCGACCCCCTCGTTGAGCACACGCGCCGTCACCAGCGCCCGCAACCCGCCCGCGTTGAAGGCCTCGATGAGGCGCTTCCGCTCGGGCCCGGGCGTCTCGTGCGTCAGCGCCGGAATCAGATAATTGCGCGAGATGCGATAGACCGTGTCGGTGTCGGCGGTGAAGATGAGCATCGGCTCGTCGCGATGCTCCACCAAGAGCGTCTCGAGCACTGCCAGCTTCGCGCGCGACTGCAGGGCGATCCGCCGCTGCGCCCGCCACGCCGCGAACGCCGCGCGCCCCTCGGCCGAGCGCGACGCGAGCATGAGAAACTGCTGCCAGCCGCCCGGCGCCGACATGCGCACGCCGTGCGCCTCGACGAAGCCGCGGTAGGTCGCGCGCGCGTCGTCGTAGGCCGTGCGCTCCTCGGGGGCGAGCTCGACCTGGCGACGCACGACACGGTAGCTGGCGAGGTAGAGGCCGCGCAGATCCTGGATGTCGCGGCGGTAGACGGTCTTGCCGACGAGCTCGACCAGGCGCTGATCGGCGCCATCGGTGCGCTCGGGCGTCGCGGTGAGGCCCAGTCGGAACGGCGCGATGGCGCCCTCGGCGGACAGCGCGTAAGCGGCGCTCGGCAGGTGGTGGCACTCGTCGAAGACGATCAGGCCGAAGCGCGCGCCGAGCGACTCGATATGCAGGTGGGCCGAGTCGTAGGTCGCCGCCGTGAGCGGCTTCACATCGAAGCTGCCACCGCCGACGACCCCGACCAGGTCGGCTCCGAATGCGGTCGCGAGGATGCCCGCCCACTGGTTCGTGAGATCGATCGTCGGCGCCACGACGAGCGTCGAGCGCTGCACCGCCAGGATCGCCAGCTCCGCCACGTAGGATTTTCCGGCACCGGTCGGCAAGACGACGACGCCGCGTTTCCCGCCCGCGAGCCACGCGTCGAGCGCCTCCTGTTGATGCGGATAGGCCTCGCGCGCGCGGGCCTGCGTGAGCGTCAGGGCGAGGTACTGACGCGCCTCGTCGCGCACCTCGAAGCCGGCGCGCGTCAGCGTGACGAGCGCCATGCGGTAGGCGCGCGCCGGGGCGCGCAGGCGATCGCCGATACGCGCATCGGGCACGAAACCGAGCCCCGCGAGGGCGTCGCCGACCTCGGAGGACAGCGGCGCCGCGGCCGCGCCTTCGCGTCCCGCGGGCGCGCGCAGATCGAGCACGAGCGTCCCGCGATCGAAGCGCAGCGCGATCGCCGGACGCCCCGCCGGCGCGGTATCGCCGGTCATACCTCTCGGAGCTCGACCTGGTCGCGGCGCGGATCGACCGAGACGACGCGCAGCTGAATCCGCTCCGCGGCGCCGAGGCGCTTTCCGCGCGGTCGCCGCAAGGTCACGAGCTCCTGCAGGCCAACCGGCATCACCTCGATCAGCGACTTGCGCCCGACCTCGCGCAGCACCACGCCCTCCAGCACGACCTCGGGATGGGCCGCCAGCCAGCGCAGCGCGGAGACCCGACGCAGCTCGTACTCGACCTTTCGAACGAGCCCGGCCCGCTTCTGCGCCTCGCCGGCGATGGCGTCGAGCTCGCCCGCCGAGAAGCGTGGGCGACCCGTCTGGAGCCAGGTCGTGAGCTGCTGGTGCACGACCAGATCGGCGTAGCGCCGGAGCGGGCTCGTCATCTGCACGTAGGCCGACACGCCGAGCGTCCAATGCGAGTCGGGGCGCGTCCCGAGCGTCGAGGGCTTGAGGCGCCTCAGGATCTCGTGCTGCAGGGCCGGGTCGTCGACGCGACCGGTCGTCGCATCGGGCGGCGGCGGCGGCTGATCGGGGGCCGCCTGGGCGCGATAGAGGCAGGGGATCGCCTGGCCCACGCAGAAGTCGGCGACCGCGGCGCAGGTGGCCACCATGAGCTCGGCGACCAGCTGACGCCCGGGTCCGAGGGGGTCGCCCACCTTGACCTCGACGACGCCAGCGGGGGTCTCGTGGAAGTAGACCTCGGGCCGCTGGAACGTCACGGCGCCGGCGGCGTGACGCCAGACGCGGTGCCGATCGACGAGCGCCCGCACGCGCTGGAGCAGCTCCGCGTCGCCACTCGGCGCGGCCTCGGCGAGCAGCGCGTCGACCGCCTCGTAGCTGAGATGGCGCGCGACGCGCACCTTGACCCGCTGAAGCTCGACGCCCGTCACGTGCCCGTCGGGCGCGACCTCGAACGAACACGCCAGCGCGAGCCGGAACTCGCCCATCTGAAGGCTCGCCGCGCCTTCGCCGACGCGCGGCGGCAGCATCGGCACCTTGCCGCTCGGCGCATAGAGCGTCGCGCCGCGCAGCGCGGCCTCGCGATCGAGCGGCGAACCGGGCGCAACGAACGCGGCCGGGTCGGCGATGAGGACGATGAGACGCGAGGGCGCACGCGGGTCGAGCGCGACCCCGTCGTCGATCTCGGTCGTCTCGGGATCGTCGATGGTGAGGACGTGGAGGTCCGTGCGATCGGCCGCTGTCACGCCTGGGAAGCGGTCGGCGAGGCGGTCGGCCTCGGCGACGACGGCGGGCGGAAAGACGAGCGAGAGGCCGGCGCGCTCGGGCGCCAGGTGGGCGTGGGGGCGCAGCGTGCCGAGCTCGACGAGCAGATTCTCGACCGCGATCTGGAGCTCGCGCGAGTCTTTGTGCGCGGGGCGCCCGAGCCGCGCGAGCAGCGCCTCGGCCTCGGCTAGGCGGCTCGCATCGCGCCCGCGAATCGCGACGTCCATCAACGCCGCGAGCGCCTCGACGAGCGCCGCGCGCGTGTCCTCGTCGGGGGCGGCCTCGCCGCGCAGGCGCCTTAGCAGCCCGTCGTAGGCCAGCTTCGACTGCCGCTCGGCGCGCGTCTTGGCCTCGCGCTTGGCCTGCGCCGCCTCGACCTCCGCGACGCTCTCGAGCCAGAGGACGCGCTCCTTCACCTTGAGGTG
>SXIE01000115.1 GCA_005772945.1 Pseudomonadota bacterium | reverse complement strand
TCGCCGCAGCGCTCGCCGGCCTCGGGCTCATGCGCCGCGGCCGGCGCCCTTCGCGCGACGACCCGAAGGGCTGCCCCCAAAACTGAGCAGGCGCACCTCATCGTCGAGCGAGGTCACTCTTCCCATCGGGCGCATGACGTTCAGTCGACGACTCATCCGTTTTCGTCGACAACGGATCGCGCGCGCTATCCCGGAAGCCCCGTGGGGCGGCAGGCGTTGGCTTGCGCCGCCAACCCGCAAACGCGAGGATCGATGCATGCCTGATCGCCGGATTCATTGCCTTCGAGGCGCGACTGTCGCGTCTGTGATCGCCGCGTGTCGCCTGCCCGGCATCGCGCTCCTCGTTCTCTGGGCGACGCCGGGCCGCGCCGACCCGCCGAGCCCCCCGCCGTGCGTGCACGAAGCGCTCGTGGCGGGGCTCGACGCCGCGCGGGCGCAGGCCGCAGCCGGGCACCTGCGGGCCGCGTCCGACGCGCTCGCGGCCCTGGTGGGATCGTGCGATTTCGCGGTGCTCGCGTGGCGCGACGCGGAGTCCATCGCGGACTACCGCGCCGTGCTCGCCGAGCGCGCCGCGGTTCACGCCGCCCTCGGTGAACACGAGGCCTGCCTCCGGATCCTCGGGCCGATCGCGGTGGACCTCTCGGACTCGGACGACGCGAACCCGTCCAAGCGCCGGGCCCTTGGTCTGATCGACCAATGCCAGGCCGGCCGCGATGCGCGCTTTGGAGGCTTCTCGCGCGACGCCTGCACGCTGGTCGCGGACGACGCGGTCGCCGCCGTTGCGCTGCCCGCGGCGGCGGTCCCAAAGGGGAGTGACGCTGCCTGCATCGCGTTCGAGGGGCTCGCCGGAGACGACGCATTCATGCGGCTCACCGAAACGGGCTGGGGCAACCGCGCCGAGACCCAACGTCACTCGCGACGCCTCTGCGGGCATGCGGTGCTCGTGACGCGCGCGGGCAAGAAGGTCACGCGCAGAACCCTCGCGAGTCCGACTGACGGCCGCGCCTTCGACGTGGGATTCTGCTGCAACGTCGGGCGCGGCACGCTGTCCGTCGACGCGGCCACGCGCCGACTGCGCATACGCGCCCAGGGTGCGTCGGTCTGCGGCGGGGGCTCCGCGACGGTGTCTCTGGACGAGGTCTACCAGTGGTCGGCGCGTGCCCTCGAGCTCGTCGACCAGGGCACTTTCGTCTTGCGCTGACGCTCGCTTGCGGGCGCCGATACCCACGAGGCCTGCGTCACGAGCGCTTGTTCCGCCGCATGCCCGCGAGCTCGAGGCTCCCGATCCCCATGGCGACGACCCCGACGGTGATGAGCCCGGTTGCGACCGGCTTGACGTCCGTGGCCGCGAGCAGCGCGGTGCCCGCAAATCCAACGACGAGCCCGAGGACGAACGCGAGGAGGCCGAGGACGAGGTAGTGCATGGTGCCTTCCGAGGTGCGTGGGGAAGACCCGGACGACGCTCCGGGTCAACCGGCTCACGCGCGGGCGTCGCCGCTTGCTGCGACAGCCCCCGATTGGCCGTTGAGGTCGACGAGGCCGATAGCGGCAAGCGCTTCGCGCCCATGGCGAAATGGTCTAAGCTCCCCGGCATGCACGCGCGACTCGTATTGACCATCATCGGGCCCGACCGACCTGGCATCGTCGACGCCGTCTCGGCCACGATCGCGAGCGCCCAGGGAAGCTGGCAGAAGAGCCGCTTCGCGCGCCTCGCGGACCACTTCGCGGGGATCGTCGAGGTCACCGTTCCGAGCGCGGCCGCCTCGGGTCTGACGACCGCGCTCCAGGCGCTCCCCGGGCTCTCGGTGACCGTCACGCCGGCGACGCTCGAGGCCCTGCCGACCCCGGCGCGCGTCGCGCACTTCTCCTTCGTCGGCCAGGACCGACCGGGCCTCGTGCAGGCCCTGTCGCGGGTGCTGGCGGCGGCCGCCGTCAACGTCGCCGAGCTCGAGACGCGCACGTTTCTCGCGCCGATGTCGGGCGTGTCGGTCTTCGAGGCCGAGGCCGAGGTCCACCTGCCGGCGGGTCTCGATGTCGCCCAGCTGACCGCCCAGCTCGAAACGGTCGCGCGCGATCTGGTCGTCGACATCGTGTTTCACGAAGAACCGCTCTGAGCGCCGCGCCACCCCGCGCATAGCCGCCTGAAAGGCGGTCCACAGCCTCGCCGCGAGAACGTCGCGAACACGTCACATCCGTGCCGGCGAAAACGGGTGTACGCTGGCCATGGACCCAATGCCGAGGTGTCCCATGGAAACGCCACGAACCGTCGAGTGGCCCGAGGGCGAGGAGACCGATCTCGGGCTCCACTACAATCCGCGCAGCCCCGCCAGTGTCCTTCTCGCGAGCGAGGAGCTGCGTGACCGGCTGGGGCTCGATTATCTGCCGATCCTGTGCAGCGAGCCCAGGCGCAAGAGCCGCTTTCTGAGCCGCCTGCGCGCGGGTGTCGGGCGCCTTTTCCGCCGTTCGCGCTGAGCAGGCATCGCCCTTGAAAACCCCCGACTCGAAGCTGGCGCCGGGTCTGCCGCCCGCATAACATGCGCCCGATGGCCAAGCCCCCACCTCCGGATCTGCCGCGCCTCAAGCGCTTCGCCAACCTCGACATCGACGGCGTGAGCCGCCCCGCCAAAGCGGCCCGAGCGCCTCGCAAGCCTGTGGCGACGGCCGCTCGCGCCGACGCGAACACGCGCGCCATTCTCCCGCCAGAGGATGCCGACGAGCGTGCGGCCCGTGCCCTCGGCGCCGAGCTCTCGGACAACGCCCGCACCTCCATTGGCAACACGCGGCCCGAGGCGATGCGGCAGTCGCGCGCCGCCGACCTGCGCCGCATGCGCCCCGCCGATCCCGTCCCGCGCTTCGCGCGCCCGGCGCTCGATCCGGAGGAATTTTTTTCCGACGCGACCCCCGGCGTCGTCACGATCGAGCTGGGAGCGCGCCGCGACGCTGGATCGCGCCGCGAGCTGCTCTCGCCGCTGGCCCCGCGCGGCCGGGCCCCCGCCCCGATCGAGGTCACGCCGCTCGCTGCCCGTCAGATCCTCCTGATGGCGTGGCAATCGGGCATGCAGGGGTCGGGTCTACGCATTTTCATGACACGCCTGCCGGGGCTCGGTGGGCCCGAGCTCGACTTCGCCTTCGACGACCACGCGACGCCCGACGACGTCGTCTTCGAGTCGGGCGGCATCCGCGTGCTCTGCGACAGCGCGACCCTCGCCTGGGCTCGCGGCCGTCGCATCACGTTCCACGACGTGCCGACCGAGGCCGGCATCGGCGCGTTTCGGCTCGCCTGACGGGCCTGGTCGCCCGTGCGCCCCGGAAAAGCGACCACGTCCTTGCATCATTAGACGGGGCGGGTTAGCTGGCGTTCCCTTTCTCAGGGAGCCGTTCGATGCGTTTCGCCCTGCTTGCCGGTCTCTTCGTCGCCCCCTCCGTGCTCGGTGCGTGTTCGGACGCCGCGGCACCCGATGGCGAGACGCCCGGCGACTACGAAGAGCTCGGCGTCGGGGCGTTCAGCGACGAGAAGAGCGACGGCACCTTTGGGTCGGCGCTCACCTGCAAGCCTATCCCGAGCGTCCCGGCGCTCATCGATCCGGAGATCACCATCTCGCTCGACGGCTTGACCCTGCACCTGGTCGACCGCGCCGGCACCTACGACCGCGTGTTCCCGATCGGGCCCGGCGCCATCGAAAAAGGCGTATCCCTGACCCCGGTCTCCACCGGCAAGGCGAGCCAGCTCTTCTACACGCGCACCGAGATGTCCCAGGGCACTGACGGCCAGACCCCGCAGAAGGCCGTCTGGAGCTGGAACTACCGCTGCCGGATCTGGTGGAAGGACCCCGAGACCGGCAAGAACCTCCCGGTCTTCGCGGGCCTGCCGTTCATTCGCCTCGAAGGTCCGTCCAGCACGGCGTATGGCATCCACGGTCCGATCGACAACTACACCGCGGTCAATGGCGGCACACTCCGGCGCGGCTACGTCAGCCATGGCTGCGTGCGCATGGACGCGGCCGACATCGTCGAGGTCTTCGCCCGCATCCAGGGCGAGAAGGTGCCCGTGCGCATCCAGCAAGCGATCGAGCGCACGGCCAGCGACGCGGCCGTCGACCTCCCGGCGCGCTGGGTCGGCTCCGAGTGCACGTCGGATTCCGACTGCAACTTCACCGACGGCTTCTGCCACACCAACGCCTACAGTGGCCGCAGCTTCTGCTCGGCACGCTGCACGAAGTACTGCACCGATCGCGCGAACTACCCGCCGACCTTCTGCGTGGCCGATCCCGACGCGGCCGGCAAGGGCATGTGCGTCACGAAGTCGGTGGCCGTCGACAACACCTGCCGCCGCTACGATCACATGGTGACGGTCAAGAGCGTCCCGCGCATCGGCCAGCCGACCGTCAAGGCCGACGTGTGCCTGCCGGGGACCGAGGGCTGGATCGGCGACCACTGCGTCACGGCCGCGGAGTGCAAGGGCGGCACGTGCGCGCTGGGCGCCGATGGCGACGTCGGTATTTGCACCGCCGCGTGCACGCGCTACTGCCCGGATCTGGCCGGCTCGGCCGGGACGTTCTGCATCGAGGCGAGCGACGCGAGCGGGCTCGGCGACGGCATGTGCGCGGCGACCTGCACGCGTAACGACGATTGCGCCCTCGGGACGACCTGCGAGTCCGAGCCGCGCTTCGGCCAGACCACGACGACGCGTACGGTGTGCCTGCCCGAGTGAGGGCTTGGGGCGGAGGTTCCATGGATCGGCGATCGGCAGGGCGGACGGCGTGGCTGTGGAGCCTCTGTCTTGCGGGCGCGACGAGCGCCTGCGCGAGCGATGAGACGGCCGCGTCGGACTTGCACGATGATGCAAATGACGTGGTGCAGAGTGGCGAGGTCGTGGCTGCCGACTCCGCCGGCGTCGACACGCAGGTGGCCACCGAGGCGCCCGACGCGGTTCCGAGCGACGCGCTGCCGTCCAGCGACACGCTCCCGTTGGACACGCTCCCCCCCGGCGAGACCGCCCAGACCTGCGATCCCTGCACGGGCCTCGGCAGCCTCAAAGGACGCGTCTGCTCACCGAGCGAGAGCGTCTTCATCTCGGGCGCGACCGTGACGGTCAGCGGCACCGGTTGCAACGGAGCGCCGTTCACCCAGACCGTCGAGTCGGGCATCGACGGCACGTACTATCTCCTCGACCTCCCGTGTGGCGTCCACACGCTGCAGATCGGCAAAGGCTCGTTCCAGACGACGCACACCGTCACGATCCGCGCCGGCCAACTCTCGGACGTCTCGGGCGCCGCCAACAAGCTGTGCATGGGCGCCTCGGCCGCGAAAATAGCGGTGCTCGACGGGTCCTACGACAACATCGAGTCGCTGGTCGCCCAGCTCGGCCTCGCGTACGACTTCTACAACGACAAGGGCGACGACGGAGCCGACGGGGCGATCGTCGATCTGCTCGGCGACAGCGCCAAGCTCCAGGCTTACGACGTGGTCTTCGCGAACTGCGGCGGGAACCACGGCTGGATGCCGCAGGAACACCCGGAAGTCATGGACAACGTGAAGGATTTCGTCCTCACCGGCGGCTCTCTCTACATGTCGGATTACGCCTGGGTCTATGGTGAGTGGGCCTTCCCCGACAAGGTCGATTGGGCCGGAAACGACGACGTGAACGCCATGGGCAACACCGCCGTGAGCCCGCAGCAGATCCCATCCGGCACGAGCGTCACGGCGAAGGTCGTCGATGGCACGCTCGCCTCGTACCTCGGCAAGAACACGCTCGCGGTGACGTTCGATCAAGGCCCGCAGATCGCCCCGCAATCGGTCGCAGGCGGCGCCTTCGCGCACGTCGTGGCCGATGTCAGCGTGCCCTTCGGCTTCCAGGGCACGAACGTGCCGCTCGTCATCTCGTACGTCCCGTCGCAGGGCGCCGGCCGCGTCATCTACACGAACTTCCACAACGACGCGCAGACCTCGGCCGACATGCTCACCATTCTGCAGTACCTGGTCTTCACGCTGTAGCCCCCGCGGCGCGCGCCCCGCGCCGAAGCTCGAGAACCTTTGCGCGGGCTTTACCGCCCGCCGTTCCCCGGTGCGTCATAGTCGGCTCTCGCGACCTCGTCGCGCAGCTCACCCCGACCGACCGGAGGGATTCGCATGTTCTCGTGGTTTCTCACGACTCTTGCCATGGCCGTCAGCAGCGGCCCCGCGCCCGATCTCCACGCCACCGACCTACCCGCCATCACCTCCACGTTCGAGGTCGCGTTGAAGAGCGGCCCCGCTGGCGACGAAGCGATCGCGCGGCTCCGCGCCGGCGGCCCCGAGGTCTTCGACGTCCTCGTGCGTCTTCACCGCGAGCGCTCGTCGACCCAAGGCGCAGAGCGCTGGGAAGCCGTTCTCGACCAGGTCGCGCGCCAGCGCCACGCCTGGGCCTCGGGCCTCTTCTGGTTCACCGATCTCGAGGCCGCCAAGGCCCGCGCCCAGAAGGAAAAGAAGCCGATCGTCTCGCTGCGCCTCCTCGGCGACCTCGACGAGCTCTTCTCCTGCGCCAACAGCCGCTTCTTTCGGACCGTGCTCTACCCCGATCCCGCCATCGCCCAAGCCCTCCACGACGGCTTCATTCTTCACTGGGAGTCGGTCCGCAAAGCTCCGCGCATCCGCATCGACTTCGGCAACGGCCAGGTCCTCGAGCGCACCATTACCGGCAACAGCCTCCACTTCATGCTCGACGGGAACGGCCACGCCGTCGACGCGTTCCCCGGACTCGCCTCGGCCGAGGCCTTCAAGGGGTGGCTCGATACTGCCGGCGCGGCGGCCCGCACCCTTGGAGCGCTCGCGGGCAAGGCCCGCACCGACAAGCTGCAGGAACTCCACGCGCACTGGCTCAATCTCCGCGTCAACCGCTGGGCGAACGCGCTGAACTCGCTCCACATCAAGGTCTTCCCGCTCACCGAGTATGTCCCCGGGGCCGCCACGGTGGCTCGCCTCGCAGCGCTCACGAGCGCCGCCCTGCTCGAACGCATGGCCCTCGCAAAAGTCGCGACCTTCAAGGGCTTCGACGCCGCCGTTCGCGCCGTCATGGCCCGCGACGGCGCCACACCCGCGCGCCCGAGCGCTCGCGCCGCCGCTTCCCTTGCGGTCTCGAAGATGGTGGTCGAGCGACCGATGCTGCCCTTCGTCGACAACGTCACCGACAAGCTCGGGCAGAGCCTCATGAAGGACGAGGTCCAAAACGACCTCATCCTCCATTCGAAGATCCACGTCCTCTTCCTGCAGCTGCTCGCCGCTCGCCAGGCTGAGGGCGGCGGCGCGCTCCCGCTGCCAACGCTCACCGAGCGGATCTACGCCGACGCGTTCCTCACGCCGCTCGACGACCCGTTCATGGGCCTCGCGCCGCCCGACGTCTTCACCGCGATCCCGCCGAGCGCCGAGAAGACGACCTCGGCGGCCGCGCCGGGCACCCGCGGGGCTCGCGGTACGATCCTCGGAGGCCCCTGAGGCCCAAGGCTGGTGGGCATCAGCTGCGCTTGGCGCCCTTGCCGACCAGCAGGTTCAGCAGCCGATCCATCTTCGGCCCATACGGCGGAAGCAGCAGCGACGCGCTGTTCCAACGCGCCTGATGGAACACCGCCTTGCGGTGGCTAAACGTCTCGAAGCCCTCGCGTCCGTGGTACGCGCCGAGCCCCGACGGCCCGACGCCGCCGAACGGCAGGTCGTCCTGCGCGATGTGGAGCAGCGTGTCGTTCACGCACGCGCCGCCCGAGGTCGTCTGGCCGAGGACCTGCCGCACGCGGCTCGCATCGCGGTCGAAGTAGTAGAGCGCGAGCGGCCGCGGGCGCGCATTCACGTAGGCGATGGCGTCGGCCAGCGACTTGTACGGGACGATCGGCAAGACCGGCCCGAAGATCTCGTCGTGCATGACCGGCGCCTCGTCCGGCGCGCCGATGATCAAGGTCGGCGGCAGCTTGCGCGCACTCGGCGCGAACGTCTCGCCGGCCGGATTGACCTCGACCACCCGCGCGCCGCGCTGCTTGGCGTCGGCGATGAGATCGGCCAGCCGCGCGTAGTGCCGCTCGGACACGATCGAGCTGTAGTCGGGATTGTCGGCCAGCCGCGGATACAACTTGGCGACGCAGGTCTGGAACTCGCTGACGAAGGCTTCGACCTGCGTCTCGGGCACGAGCGCGTAGTCCGGCGCGATGCAGGTCTGTCTGCTGTTGAGGAGCGTGCCGACGGCGATGCGCTGCACCGCGTGATCGAGCGGGTAATCCCCATGCACGATCGCGGGCGACGTGCCGCCGAGCTCGAGGG
>SXIE01000114.1 GCA_005772945.1 Pseudomonadota bacterium | reverse complement strand
TCTTCGCGAGCGAGCTGCGTTACAGGGTCGTCACCGAGCTCGCGGTCGGCGGCACGCGTTCATGCCGCGGCTTCGAGGCGGTGTGGTCCGATCTCGTCCCGATGGCGGGCTTCACGCCGCTCGAGGTGGACGCGCCCGCGACGTGGCTCGCGAAGAAGGGCGCGATCGTCAGCTTCATGGCGCGCGAGGCCGCGTTCCCGCGGATTCAGGTCTTCGACGGCAGCGATTCGTGCGCGCCCGAGCAACGACGCTCGGACTACCGCGATGGGCCCGACGGCACGCGCCTCATGCGCGCGGGACTCACGGCGCCGCCCCAGTCGCTCGGCGCAACCGATCTGCGCGCCTTCGATGGCCTTCGCATGACGACCCAGGGTGACCTGCTCGAGGTGGCGCTCGGCACGGGCGACCTCGCGGCCGACATCGCCGACCTCCAGATCGTCGTGCACTACCAGGGCTGCGGCAAGAAGCCGCTCGGCTTCGAGCGCGCCTCCGCGACCTTTCGGCTCGCCGAAGGCACGACCCACCGCGAGCGCTTTCCGCTCATTGTTACCGACGCTCGCGGCGCCGCGCGCGCCGAGTCCGTCCAGATCCGCGGCGGAGCGCCGGTGCGTTTCCTGCTCGATCGTTTTCTCGCGCGCGAGGGCATCACCGTCCCCTGCCCCTGAGGCCCTGAGGCGCTTGCGCCCGCCGCGCGTGCCACGTAAGAGTCCGGCATGACCGCGCGCGACACGCTCCGCCAAGCCGCCGACGACGCCGACCTCGAGGCCTACGCCGACGTGCTGATCGCCGCCTTCGGCCTCGCACGGAGCCGCGCCCAGACGCTCCATTGGGCGAGCCTCTTTCGGCGCGACGACCTCTGGCTCGCCGAGCGCGATGGGCGCGTCGTCGCGGGCGCCGCCATCGCGCGCGCCGAGCAATGGTGGGGCGGGCGCGCGCAGCCGCTGGCGGGCGTCTCGGGCGTCGTGACGCTACCCGAGGTGCGTGGCCAGGGTGTCTCGTCGCGCCTCCTGCGACACTTGCATGCGCATGCACGCGCCCTTGGCTTCGGCCTCGCCGCGCTCTACGCGTCGACGTTTCCGCTCTATCGCAAGCTCGGCTATGAGCAGGCGGGATCGATTCACGTCCGCCAGATCCGCCTGCGCGAGCTCGGGCGCGACGTCGGGGCGCGCACGCTGACGGTCCTGCCCGCGGACCGCGCCGGCATCGAGGCCTACGAACGCGCGTGGCTCGCCAACCACCCCGGCGACAACGGACAGCTCGGGCGCGGGCCGTTCTTCTGGGGGCGCATCTTTCGCGACGACGCACGCGCCGTCGTCTTCGCGCGCGACGGCCGCCCCGAGGGCTACGCCGTCCTGTCCGCCCCCGAGCCGACGGCCGTCGCCCACGTCGCCTACGATCTCAAAGCGTGGCACGCCGCGACGCCCGCCGCGCTCGCGCACCTGCTGGCGTGGCTGCGCGATTGCGCCGCGGCCGCCGACACGCTCACGTACCGCGGGGCCGCGGTCGATGCGATCACGCTCGCCCTGCCCGCCCAGAGCTGGGAGGTCCGCCAGGCGCAGCCCTGGCTTCTGCGCGTCCTCGATGTGTCAACGGCATTCACAAAGCGCGGATACCCGGCGCACGTGAGGACGTCCCTCGGGCTGAACGTCGTCGACGACCTCGTCCCGGAGAACGCCGGGCCGTGGCGCATCGAGGTCGGGGACGGCCAGGCCGAGGTCCACGCCGGTGCCACCCACGGCACGGCCGACGCCACGCTGACGACCGACGCGCGCGGGCTCGCCGCGCTCTTCACGGGCGCCGTCAGCGCACGCGCGCTCGTCCAGATGGGGCGCGCCGACGCGAACGCGGCGGGCATCGCAGCGGCGGACGCGCTCCTGGCAGGTCCGGCGGCCTGGCCCCAGGACATGTTCTAATGATGCCGCTCCGCGTCGCCGCCGCCGTCATCCGCCCGGGAGCGTTCACTCTCGCGAAGGCCTCGCGGCGAGCTCCGCTCGACGCCTCGACCGGGGCAGGGGCCCCGGGAAGACCGCGAAGCGGTTGTGGGGTTCGCCTCGGACCCCGTAGCGAGGCTGCCCGCGAGTTTGTCCAGGGCGTCCCGTCCGTCCCGGGCGGCCCGGACGCCGCGTGGGCCTCGCTCGGGCACGCGCCGTTCGAGGCCGGCTACGCCGCGCCGACCTCCGCACGCGCGATCCTCCTGACGCGCCGCAAGCCCGGCAAGCGCCACGCGGGCCAGTGGGAGCTGCCCGGCGGAAAGCTCGAGCCCGGCGAGGACGGCCCGCAGTGCCTCGTGCGCGAGCTCGCCGAGGAGCTCGGCGTCATCGTCACGATCGGCGCGTTCGTGATGGAGCACGTCCACGACTACGGCAGCGACCCACGACAGGGCGGGCAGATCGCGCTCGCCGCCTGGGAAGCCACGCTGAACGGCGGACACTGGGTCCTCGCGGACCACGATCGCCTCGCGTGGGTCGAGCCGGCGGACCTCGCCGCCTTCGACCTCGCGGCCGCCGATATCCCGATCGCACGCCGCTTGGCCGGTGACGCGCCGTGAAGCCGACGGCCCAGAAGCGCGGAAGCGGAAGCGGCACCACGGCCGCCCGCCCAGCGCCGTCGTTCGCGACCGCGCGCCCGGCGCTCGACTGCACGCGCTGCGGGGCCTGCTGCTGCAATTCGGACGACAACCGCGCCGAGGCGTTCGTCGACTACGTCCAGCTCTTCCCGCAAGATACTTTGTACACCAACCATCGCGCGCGCGCCGAGTGGGCCGTCCGCAATGCCCGCGGCGAGTGGCACCTGCGCCTCACCGGCGACCACCGCTGCGTCGCGCTCAGCGGGCCGGTGGGCCAGAGCGTGCACTGCACGATCTACTCGCAACGCCCCGGCGTCTGCCGGCGGGTCGAGCCGGGCGGCGAGGAATGCCTCAGGGCGCGCCGCGAGCGCGGGGTCGATCAGGACGGCCAGGACGGCCAGAGCGGCCAGAGCGGCCAGAACGCAGCGCTGGGAGGTTCCGACACGTGACCCGCACACCACGCATCCTCGGCATCGGCTTGGGCGTCGGCGCCCTCGGCACCGGCCTGTGGCTCGCGCGCTGGCTCGCGCAAGGCGAGTCCGCGATGTGGACCGACCTGACGCGCCGCTTTTGGGTATCCGATCCGGACATCGGTTGGATCGAGACGACCGATCGCTGGGTCTGGCTGGGCCTCGAGGGACTGCTCGCCACCGTCGGCGTGGTCGTCGGAACCGCGCTGCTGGTGCTCCTCGCGCGGCGCGCACGCGCTCACGCAGGCTGGCGGCGCGTCCTGCTTCTCGGGGCGACCCTCGGCGCCGTCGCCGCATGTGCCACGCCGGTCCTGCCGCTCTGGGCATTCCTTGGCGGCATGCCCCCGGACGGCGCGCTGCGCCTCCTGCCGACGGCCGCCAACCCCGCGGCGCATGCACCTCCGAGTCCCGCCACCCGCATCGACCCCTTACCACCCCTGCCCGTTCCGGCCGGCGCGTGGCGCGTCTCTGACGACGCGCGCACGAACCTGCTCGCGGTGCGTACGGCCGCCGGCGACGACACGTTCGACACGACCTTCGGCCCGCTCTCCGGCACCGCCACCTTCGACCCCGCGAACCCGGCCGCCACGCAGCTGCGCATCAGCGTGCCGGCCGCCTCGCTCGCGACCGGCATCGCGCTCCGCGATACCCACGCCCAGAAGTTCCTCGAGGCCACCCAACACGCCGCCATCGTCGTCACGCTCACCGCGCTCGACCCCCTCATCGCGGGCGGGGCTGCGTGGCGCTACATACAATCCACTTGCATGAAGGTGCCGCCCCGGACATAGTCCGCCCGTGCGCACCCCTTGTCCGAGCGCGAAGCGACGACCTCACCTCTCTGCGATGTGGGCCCTCGTCGCGCTGAGCGCTCAGTTCCTGCCGACGCTGCACGCCCTCACGGGGGCGCACGAGATCTGCACGATCCACGGCGACGTGGTCGAGGCGGGTCACGACACGTCGACGACGCTGCACGCGCACGCCGCTCCCGACGCCAGTCTGACCGCCACGAGCGACGCCGAAGCGGACGCGCATGGGCACTGCGATCTCCTCGGGGTCGTGGGCCGCGAGCCGCACCCCCCGACGGCGACGAGCGTCCTTCCGTGCCTCGTCTTCGCCGACGCCCATTTGGCGTTCGCCGCCGGCGAGTTCGTCCCGTCGCCGATCGCGCTCGACGCGCTCGCTCCGAATCTGCCTCCGCCCGTCCCTGGCTGATCGCCTGATCGCCTGATCGCTGCTTCCTAAGCCCACGCGGGCCCATTTCCTGGGACCCCGCGCGGTCGACCGACCGATCACTTTTGGCCCACTGGACGGAGGTCCGCCTTGTACTCTTTCGCGAAGCGCGCGCGCGCCGTGTGCGCGTCGTTCATCCTGTCGTCGCTGCCACTCTTTCCCGAGTCTTCCCTCGCCGCCGAGCCCACCCCCGAGCCCACCCCCGAACCGGCCCCCGCACCCACCGCCACGCCGGACCCGGACCTGGAAGCACTCCGCAAAGCCGCGGAAGACCAGGCCGGCCCGACCTCGCCTCAAGCCCCGGCCACGGATGGTACGAGCGGCCTCAGCCGCCTCAATCCCGAGATCTCGGCGGTGATCGACGGCGTCGGCGTACTCGTCCCCGATCCGCCGCACGTCACCGACGGGGCGCGCTCGGGCTTCATCTTCCGCGAGCTCGAGCTGTCGTTCGCGGCCTCGGTCGATCACCTCGCGCGCTTCAAAGCCTTCGTCGGGATCGGTGCCGAGGGCGCCGAGATCGAAGAGGCCACGATCCTCTGGCCGGGACTCCTCGGCCCCTTCAACCTCACGGTCGGGCGCATGCGGCAGTCACTCGATCCCGTCAATCGCTGGCACACGCACGCGCTCGATCAGGCCGATCTCCCGCGCGTTCATCGCATCTTCCTGGGCGACGAAGGCCTCGCCCAGACGGGCCTGCGGCTCGACGCCGTCGTCGGCGTCCCGGCCTTCACGTTGCTCATCCAAATCGAGGTGACGAACAGCGAGAACGAGGCGCTCTTCGCGGGCGAGTTCTTCTCGTTACCGAGCTTCCTCGCGCACGTCGACGGCCACCTCGCGCTCGGCGCGAGTGGCTACCTCGAGCTCGGCGGCGGCGCCCTCGTCGGCTTCAACCACCAGACCGGGCCGCGCGCCGACGTGGCACCCGATTCAGCCGGCGACCCCGCCAGCCCTGGCACCCCTGGCACGATCGTACGGCAACCCACGCGCACGACGTCGCTCTTCTGGGGTGACTTCGCCGCCGCATACGACCCGGCCGGTGGCAAAGATCGCTTCGGCTTCTTCGTTCACGGCGGCGTCTTCTATCGCCACCGCGAGATGGAGGACGCGCTCGGAAACCCCAGCACGGACGGGCGCTTCGGCGGGTACGCCTACGTCCACGCGCGCCTCGATCGCTCATGGCACGTGGGACTGCGCGGCGACTGGGTCGAGGCGGGCGACGGGCAGAAGGCCGAGGTCGACCTCGTCCCGGTCGTGACCTTCTGGCAGAGCGAATACCTCTTCCTGCGCGCCCAATACCAGCTCGGGCTTCCGTCCGGCGAGGACCCCACCCACGTGGTCATGCTGCAGCTCGACGCTGGCATCGGGCCCCACTACCACGAGCGCTACTAGGAGCCCGACCATGCACTTCGTGAACATGCTTCACAACACTCGCAGGCTCCTCGTCGCACTCGTCACGACCCTCGGGGCGCTCGGCGCTCTCGCCGCCGTCGAAGCCCCCGCGGCCGCCAAAGTCAAGGTCGTCGCGACTCTCTCGGAGTACGGCTGGGCCGCGCGGGAGGTGGGCGGCGACCTCGTCGCGGTCTACGTCATCTGCCCCGAAGGACAGGACCCGCACTTCCTCGCGCCACGCCCTTCGTACGCGGTCGAGCTCGCCAGCGCGGACGTCTTGATCGGCACCGGGCTCGACCTCGAGCTCTGGCTGGGCGCCCTCCTCGACAAGGCTGCCAACACCAAGGTCGCACCCGGGCAACCGGGCTTCATCCGCGCCGCCGACGGCGTCCCGCTCGTCGACGTGCCGGCCAGCGCCGACCGCGCCCAGGGCGATGTCCACGTCTACGGCAACCCTCACCTCCACACGTCGCCGATGAACGTCCGCATCATCATCCACAATGTCGCGGCCGGCCTGGCGCGCGTCGATCCCGCGCATGCGGCGGATTACCAGCGCGGCGAACAGGCGCTCGTCGCGCGCCTCGACGCGCACGCGTTCGGCGCGGAGCTCGTCGCGTTTCTCGGCGGCGCGACGCTCGCGAAGCTGACGCTCAAGGGCAAGCTCTGGAGCTTCCTCGCCGAGCGCGATTACCAGGGCAAGAAGCTGACGGAGCACCTCGGCGGCTGGTACGGAGCCCTCCGCGGCATCGTCGGCAAGACCATCCTCACCTACCACCGGAACTGGGCCTACCTCGCGCGCGACTTCCAGCTCGCGATTCCGGTGACGGTCGAGAGCAAGCCCGGCGTGGCACCGACCGCCGCGCACGTCGCCGAGGTGCTCGAGGCGGTCAAGGCCCGCGGGATCCACGTCCTCTTGGCGACCACCTACGACAACGACACGCAGGTGCACAGCGTCGCGCGCCGCGCCGGGATCGAGGTCGCGGCGGTGCCGCTCCACGCCGGATCCCAAGGGTATTTTGCGCTCGTCGAACGGTGGGTCGCCGCGCTCCGAACGAAGGTCGGCGCACCGTGAGCACGTTCGCGCTGCTCGGCGCGCCGATCGCCATCGCGCTCTTGCTCGTCGGGATCCACACCTACTTCGGGCTCCACATCCTGCGACGCGGGGTCATCTTCGTCGACCTCGCGATCGCGCAGATCGCGGCGCTCGGCGGGCTCGTCGCGTTCCTGGTCGGGCTGCCGCCGGGCAACCCCGGCTCGGAGATCTTCTCGCTCGTCTTTGCGCTCGCGGGCGCCGCGCTCATCGCCGCGATGCGCGCGGGGCCGCGCGCGCGCGTGCCGCAGGAGGCGCTGATCGGGCTCACGTATGCGTTCGCGTCCGCGCTCGCGCTGCTCGTCATGGCCGAAGCTCCCGAGGGCGCCGAGCACCTCCGCGAGTCGATGACCGGCACCCTGCTCTGGGCCGAGTGGAGCGATGTCGGCATGGCCGCGGCGGTTTACGGCGGCGTCGCGCTCGTGCATGCGCTGCTCGGACGCAAGTTCGGCGCGGTCTCGGAGGACCCGGACGCCGCCGCGCAGGCGGGCCTGAAGCTGGCGCGCGTGGACTTCTACTTCTACGCGACGTTCGCCGTAACGGTGACGCACTCGGTTCGGATCGCGGGCGTCCTCTTGGTGTTCGTGTTCCTGGTGGCGCCGGCGACGCTCGCGATGACCTGGAGTCGCGGGACCTTCGCGCGGCAGCTCGTCGTCGGCTGGGGCGTCGGGCTCGTCGTATGCCTTGCCGGGATGGCCCTGTCGGTCGCGCTCGATGTCACCGCCGCCCCGACCATCATCGCGATCTACGCGCTCGTCTTGGCGCTGAGCGGGCTCGTGCGCTGGCTCGCCGCCGTGCCCATCGCGGTGCGCGTGCGCCGTGCGGCCGGGGTCCTCGCGGTCACCGGGGTCCTGGTCGGGCTGCTCGTGGCGACGCGCGCGGGGCTGATCGACCTGGGCGACGGGCATCCGCACGACGAGGCCGCGAGCGCCGCGGATG
>SXIE01000113.1 GCA_005772945.1 Pseudomonadota bacterium | reverse complement strand
GCCGAGGCACCTCGACACGCTGCCGTCGCGGCCCCCGCGGCGCTTGAGCTCGTGCAGCAAGGTCGCCGTGAGCTTGGCCCCCGTGCACCCGAGCGGATGCCCGAGCGCGATGGCCCCGCCGTTCACGTTGACCTTGGCCGGATCCAGTCCGAGCTTGTCGCAGACGTACAAGCTCTGCACCGCAAACGCCTCGTTGAGCTCGAAGAGGTCGATCTCTTCGAGCTTCACGCCCGCCCGCTCGAGCAGCTTGGGAATCGCGAAGACCGGCCCGATCCCCATCTCATCCGGATTGCAGCCCGTCACCGCAAAGCCGCGGAACACGCCGAGGATCGGCAGCCCGAGCGCCTCGGCCTTCGCGCGCAACATCACGATCGCCGCCGCCCCGCCGTCCGAAACCTGCGACGAATTCCCCGCCGTGACCGACCCCTTCGGGTGGAACGCCGGCTTCAACGCCGCGAGCCCCTGAACCGTCGTCGCGCGCGGACCCTCGTCGACCTCGAGCCCGCCAAACGGCACGGTCTCGTCCTTGAACTTCCCGTCCGCGATCGCCTGCAAGGCGCGCGTGTGGCTCTCGGCCGCGAACGCGTCCTGGCGCGCGCGGTCGATCCCGTAGCGGTTCGCCACGTTCTCGGCCGTGTTGCCCATGCCGATATAGAGGTCGGGACGCTCGGCCACGATCCCCGGGTGGGGCGACGGCTTGTGGCCCGACATGGGAACGGCCGACATGCTCTCGACCCCGCCCGCGATGATGCAGTCGGCCCCGCCCGCGATGATGCGCTCGGCCGCGTGGGCGATCGTCTGCAGCCCCGAGCTGCAGAAACGGTTCACGGTCTCGGCCGGGACATGCACCGGCAGACCCGCATGCAGCGCGATGATGCGCGCCATATTGAGGCCCTGCTGCCCCTCGGGCATCGCACAGCCGATGATGACATCCTCGATGTCGTTGACGCTCAGCTGCGGCACTTTCGCGAGCGCGCCGAGGATCGCTGCCTTGCCCAGATCTTCGGGACGCACATCCCGATACGCGCCGCGGTTGGCCTTTCCGGCCGGGGTCCGAACCGCGCTGACAATCACTGCTTCACGCATGAGTTTTCTCCTTATGATTTCGCGAGGTTCAGTTACGGAGCGGCTTGTTGTTCGTCAGCATGTACTGCATGCGCGCCAGGGTCAGCGGCTCACCGACGAGGCTCATGAAGGCCTCGCGCTCGAGCTCGAGGACTTTCTCCTCGCTGACCGCCACGCGCCCGTCGGTGTCGCCACCGCAGAGCACATTCGCGAGCTTCTCGGCGATCTTGCGATCGTGCGCCGAGACGAACCCCGACTGCTCCATGCCATAGACAAAGAGCGCCAGCGCGGCCCAGCCGTTCTTGCCCGGGAGGAACAGATTCTGCGCGGGTCGCGGCGCCGTGTAGCCACGGTCGGCGAGATAGCGCGCGAGCCGCTTGGCCTCGGCGATCCGCGTATCCTGGTTGATGGCGATCTCGTCCTGCGGACGCGCGAACCCGAGCGAGAAGACCTCGCCGGCGCCGGTGGCAACCTTGGCCATCGCGATGTTCTCGAAGGCGCGCTGAATGCGGCCGAGCGAGTCGAACATGTTGCGATCGATTTTGGCCGGCGCGTCGGCAAACACGCGCTTGAGCAGGTTCAAAGTACCGCAGCCACCCGGGATGAGCCCGACACCCACCTCGACGAGACCGAGGTAGGTCTCCTTCGCGACCATCATCCGCGCCGCCGACATCGCGATCTCGCAACCGCCGCCGAGCGTGAGTCCATGCGGGTTTGCGACGACCGGCTTCGACAGATACGTGAGCCGCTGGATCGTCTTCTGGAAGGTCGCGACCGCGTTGTCGATGTCGGCAAACTTCTTCTGGTTCGCCTGCATGACGATCATCATGAGGTTCGCGCCCGCCGAGAAGTTCTCGGCCTCGTTCGCGAGGACGAGCCCATCGAAGTCGCGCTCGACGATGTCACAGGCGGTCTGCAGCGCCGCCGTGAGATCCGGGTCGACCGTGTTCATCTTCGTGTGGAACTCGAGGCACGCGATCCCATCGCCGATGTCGATGAGCGTCGCGCCGCGGTTCTTCTCGACGACGCGGCCCTGCGCCTTCAACCGCGCGAGCGAGATCGAGCCCGGGATGTCCTGGTTCGCCGCGAACGCACCGGACTTCGCGAGGTGCGACCCGCCCGTCGGGCTGGCCGGCTCGCTCTTGTAGAAGCTGTCCGCCGCCACGGCCGCGTCGATCCACGCGGGTAGCGGCAGGCCCTCGGCCTTCATCTTCTCGGCGGCCCAACGGACGCCGATCGCCTGCCAGGACTCGAAGGGACCCAGATCCCAATTGAAGCCCCAGCGCATCGCGCGGTCGATGCTCGGCAAATCATCCGAGATATCCCACGCAATGTTCGCCGCATACGCGAGGCTGCGCGACAGCACGTGCCACGCGAATTTGCCGGCGCGCGAGTCATCCTGGACCAGGGCCTTCAACCGCTCGCCGACGTCCTCGATCTTGGCGACCTTCTTGAGCGCCGGCAGGTCCGCCGGGGTCGGATCGCGGTACTCGAGCGTCGTCAAATCCAAGGTGCGGATGACCGCGCCTTCCTTCTTATAGAAGCCGCCCTTGCTCTTGTCGCCAAGGATCCCCTTCTTGACCATGTTGGTCAGGAACTCCGGGATCTTGAACGTCTCGCGCTCGTAGTCGCTCAGCAAGGTGTCGTAGCAGTTCTGCGACACGTGCACGAACGTATCGAGCCCGACCACGTCGGCCGTGCGGAAGGCGGCCGAGCGGGGGCGGCCCATCGGGCGCCCGACGATCGCGTCGACCTCTTCGATGGTGTAGCCGAGCTCGACCATCGACCCGATGGTCTTCATCATCGCGTAGACGCCAATGCGGTTCGCGATGAAGTTCGGGGTGTCCTTGCCGAAGACGATGCCCTTGCCGAGGACCGTGCGCGCGAAGCTCACGAAGCGGTCGATGTGGGCCGCGTGCGACGCCGTTCCGGGGATCACCTCGAGGAGGTGCATGTAGCGGACAGGATTGAAGAAATGCGTCCCGAAGAAGTGGTTTTTGAACTCGTCCGTGCGCCCCTCGAGCATCCCGTCGATCGAGAGCCCCGACGTGTTCGAGGTGACGAGCATCCCGGGCTTCCAGTGCGCCGCGATCTTGTCGAGGAGCATGCGCTTGACGCCCATGTCTTCCTTGACGACCTCGACGACCCAATCGCACTCGGCGATGCGGTGCATGTCGTCGTCGAAGTTGCCGATCTCGATCAGCGACGCGGCGCCGACGTCGAGGAACAAGGCGGGCTTGGAGGCCACGGCCTTGTCGAGGCCACCTTGCGCGAAACGGTTGCGCGCCGTGCGGACACCTTTTTCGGCGTCGGTCAAATTGGGCGGAACGATGTCGAGGAGGATCGCGCGGATCCCGCACGAGGCGAGGTGCGCAGCGATGCCGCTTCCCATCACGCCTGCGCCGAGGACTGCGACTTTCCGGATTCCAGGGGCCATGAATGCACCTCTTCCGTGGGTTTCGGATGTCCTCTTTAGGCGTCCGTGGGGCGCCGGTCAAGCTCTGATTGAACCACCATTCATTCGCCTAGGATCCGCGCGGGGCACGGGCGCGCGGGAAAGTTGCGCCGAAACCCGGGGGTCGATCCCATGAACAGCTCGCGAGGCAACGTGCGGGGCGAGCGCGTCGCGAGAGGGCATGGGGATGGAAGACGACGAACGACGACGACTGGTCGTGGCGCTGGCGGACACAGCGACGCGCGCGCAGGGCGAGCTGCGCTTGCACATGACGTTGACGGGACTCGAGCGGGCGCTGGCGGAGCGCGACCTGCGGGTCGTCGCGGTCCCCGAGCTGGAGACGCCATTGCTCGTGCGCGGGCCGCTTCCGCCCGAGCGCATGGCGATCGTCGGGGCCCGCGCAACCGATGCGTATGGGCTCGCGCTGGCGCGGCAGGTCGCGCGCGACGCGGTGGCGCTCGGGTTCGGCGTGGTCAGCGGCGGCGCCGAGGGATGCGACCGGGCAGCTCACGAGGCGGCCCTCGCGTGCGGCGGGCGAACCGTCGTCGTCTTGCCGTGCGGGCACGATCATCCGTACCCGCGCGCGAGCCGCGCGTTCTTCGATCAGGTCGTCGCCTCGGGCGGCGCGGTCGTGAGCGGCGTGTGGCCGACGGTTCGACCGACGCGCTGGGGGTTCCTCTGGCGCAATCGCCTCGTGGCGGGGCTCGCGCGCGCGCTCGTGGTCGTGCGTGCCTGCCGCGACAGCGGAAGTTTGTCGGCGGCGCGGGCCGCACGCGAGCTTGGCAGGCGGGTCGGCGCTGTGCCGGGCGCCGTCGGCGAGGTCCTTTCCGATGGCTGCCACTTTCTGCTGGAGGAAGGTGCACGTCCGATCGTGTCGCCGCGGGCGCTCGCGGACCTGCTCGAGGTGTCGCATCGGACGGTTCGTGCGGGGCCGGTGTGGCCTCTCCGATCGGTGGGCCAGCCTGATCCGTGGCCCCACCTCGCGCGTGACGCGCGTACGTCCGTCACGCCCGCGCCCGCGCGGTCCTCGCTTGGAGCCGCTGAAATCGCGGTCCTCGAACACATACGCCGAGAACCGGGGCTTGACCTCGATGCGATCGGCGTGCACACGAGGAGGCCGATCGCTGAGCTGGCGCCCATCCTTCTGAGCTTGGAGCTCGATGGATGGATCACGCGACAGCCGGGCGGTCGGTTCGCGCCGTCTGGTGCGTGAGCATGAGCCCACAGCCACTACGCGGCCTTCGCGAAGAAACGAGAGTCAAACGTGCCGAAGTCGCTCGTCGTCGTCGAGAGCCCGTCGAAAGCCAAGACCATCGGGAAGTACCTGGGCAAGGGGTACGAGGTCATGGCGAGCGTCGGGCACGTGAAGGACCTCCCCAAGTCGCGCATGGGGGTCGACATCAAGAAGGGGTTCGAGCCCGAGTACGAGACCATCAAGGGCAAGGCGAAGATCCTTCAGGACATCCGCAAAGCCGCCAAATCCGCGGACATGGTCTATCTCGCGCCTGACCCGGATCGCGAGGGCGAGGCGATCGCGTGGCACATCTTCTCGGAGCTGAAGGTCTCCGAGGACAAGGTGCGGCGCGTGCTCTTCAACGAGATCACCGAGAAGGCGATCAAGATCGCGATCGGCAATCCGGTGCGCCTCAACGAGAATCGCTACAACAGCCAGCAGGCGCGCCGGATCCTCGATCGCCTGGTCGGCTACAACGTCAGCCCGCTGCTGTGGGACAAGGTGCGGCGCGGGCTGTCGGCCGGGCGCGTGCAGACCGTCGCGGTGCGGCTCATCGTCGAACGCGAGCGTGAGATCGCGGCGTTCAAGGCCGAAGAGTACTGGACCGTCGACGCGCGCTTCGAGGGCAAGAAGCCGCCGCCGTTTGCGGCCAAGCTGCTGAAGATCGGCGACAAGAAGGCCGAGCGCATCGCCAAGGAAGAGGCCGAGGCGGCGGTTGCGACCGTCAAGGGCGCGCCGTTCAAGATCGCGGACGTCAAGAAGAAGGACCGCAAGGTCGAGCCGCCGGCGCCGTTCACGACGTCGCGCCTGCAGCAGGAAGCGGCGCGGGCCCTGCGCTTCACGGCCAAGCGCACGATGGGTGTGGCGCAGCGACTGTATGAAGGTAAGGAGATCGGCGAGCGGGGCGCGGCCGGTCTGATTACGTATATGCGTACCGACTCGACGCGGATCTCGGACGACGCGATCGCCGAGGTGCGGAGCTACATCGAAGGCCAATACGGCAAGCAGTACCTGCCCGAGAAGCCGCGCGTCTTCAAGACGAAGGCGCGTACGCAGGACGCCCACGAGGCCATTCGTCCGACGTCAATGGAGCTGCCACCCGAGGTGGTCAAGCCGTACCTCGAGGAGGAGGAGTTCAAGCTCTACAAGCTGATCTGGCAACGCTTCGTCGCGTGTCAGATGGCGGCCGCCATCTACGCGTCGACGACGGTCGACATCGAGGGCGCCAAGAAGCACACGTTCCGGGCGACGGGCTCGATCGTGAAGTTCGACGGCTTCACGTCGGTGCACCAGGAGACGCACAACCCCGAGGAAGAGGACGAGGCCGAGGCCGAGCTGCCGCCGCTCGAGGTGGGCGAGGCCGTGAAGCTGCTGAAGCTCGAGGGCAAGCAGCACTTCACGCAGCCGCCGCCGCGCGTCACGGAAGCGACGCTGGTGCGCGAGCTCGAGGAGCGGGGCATCGGGCGACCGTCGACCTATGCGGCGATCATCTCGGTCATCCAAGACAAGAAGTACTCGGAGAAGCGCAAGGACGGCCGCTTTGCGCCGACCGAGCTCGGGACCATCACGACCGATCTGCTGGTCGAGAGCTTCCCGAAGTTCTTCGATGTCGGCTTCACGGCCAACATGGAAGAGCAGCTCGACGACGTGGAAGAAGGCAAGGTCGAGTGGAAGGGCCTTCTCGGGGACTTCTGGGGACGGCTCGAGACCACCCTCGAGACGGCCAAGACCGAGATGCGCAACGTCAAGCGCGAGGAGGTCCCGACGGACCTCGAGTGCCCGAAGGACCAGGGCAAGCTCGTCATCAAGTTCGGCAAGAACGGCAGCTTCGTCGCGTGCCTGAACTACCCGGACTGCCGCTTCACGAGCGAGTTCGAGCGACAGGACGACGGCACGATCAAGCTCGTCGGGGACACCAAGACGGGCGAGGCCTGCACCGCCTGCAACGCGGGCGAGCTGGTCGAGAAGCGCGGCAAATTCGGGCGCTTCCTCGGGTGTACCAACTACCCGGAGTGCCGCTTCACGCGCGCCATCTCGACCGGAGTGACGTGCCCGCAGTGCAAGGAAGGCATCCTGCAGGAGAAGCAGAGCAAGAAGGGCAAGCTCTTCTACGGCTGCAACCGCTACCCGGCGTGCGACTACGCGAGCTGGGACCGCCCGATCAACAAGAAGTGTCCCGCCTGCGGCAACGATCATCTCTTCCAGAAGATGAATCGCTCGGGGCCGGGGAAGATCACGTGCCCGGCGTGCAAGTCCACGTTCGGTGACGGGGGCGGCAGCGGTGGGGACGAAGAGGCGCAGGCCGCCGAGGTCGCGGAGGCGTGATCGCTCTCGCGAAGGCCCGGCAATGAGGTCCGCCTCGGACCCGGAAGCCGGGCTGCCCGCGAGACTCAGGGCGTGAGAGGCGGGCGCGCGGTCGGGACGAGGACGATGCGGTCGAGCGGCGAGAGGTCGTCGTCGATCGCGTAGGGACGCTCGCCGAGGAGCCACGGCAGCTCGGTCAGGCGAACGCCGCCGAGCGCCGGCTCGAGTGAGCGGATCGGGTCGGCTTCGAGCGCCTCCTGCTGGAGGGTGACGAGCACGACCGCTTTGCGGGCGGCGGCGAGGGCGCGCTCGAGGAAGAGGCGCAGGCGCTTGAAGCGCGCGCCGTCCGAGGTGAGCGCGGCGCCGTCGACCAGCACCCCGACGAGCGCGACGATGTCCGCCTCGGGCCACGTGGGGCCGGTCAGGGCGTCGCGGTGAAGGAGATGGATCGGCGGATCCAGCGCGCGCGCCCGCGCCACGAAGACGGGGTCGCGCTCGAGCCCGAGGTAGGCGCCGCGGTGGCCGTGCGCGATGAGATGGCGGCCGAGCGCGCCAAGGCCCGCACCCACGTCGAGGACGACGTCGCCCGGCGCGAGGAGGCGCCGCACGATCTCGAAGCGTCCGGCCTGACGGGCTGCATCCTCCCAGCCGACCTGGCGGGCAGGATCAGGGTGGCCTGCGAAGGTCGCGTAGTAGTCCGAGCGGCCGATCGTTGGAGTACCAACGATTTCCGGCGCCGCGGAGCTGATCGGACGCGGACCCTTCATGCCCGCGAAATCTGGACGTGTGCGGGTCTTTTTTCAATCGCGCGGAACCAAAACCGTCACCGAGGCGTCCTTTTGCGCTATTCGATCGCGAAGCGCTTGCCCGCGAGCATTCGTCTTTCAAGGAGACTGCCCATGAAACTCGCTCTGCGACTTGTGACGGCGTCGGTGCTGGCCGCTGCGCCGACGCTCTCGGTGATCGTTTCAACCCCGGCGCTCGCGTGCGGCAACAGCTACCGCTACGAGCTCGACCCGAAGACGAACATGATCGTCAAGGCCGAGGAGGCGCTCCACGAGGGCGACTACACGACGGCACTGCGGTTTGCGGTGGACGCGACGGGCGCCTTCGGCAAGAGCGTCGAAGGGCAGAGCGATCCCAAGCAGATCGCGATGCTACGGGCACGCGGGCTGCGCGTCGCGTCGATCGCGACCGTGCGCACGAACGGCACGACGTCGCTCGGCGCCGGGAAGGCCAAGGCGGATCCGGCAACGAACGTGACCTGGGCCGTGGCCCAGCTGCGGGTGCTCGCGCAGCGCGAGTCGAGCCCGTACCTGCAGGCGCGGCTAGCGGAGGGGCTCGCCAAGACGGCCGCGACAGCGCCCGAGGCGCTGCAGATTCTGCAGAAGCTGGCCGCCAACGACCTCATGCCGGACGCGGCCGCCTGGCAGCTCCTGGCGCAGCTCGAGGGCGACGCGGGCCACGCGGCCGAGCGCGACAAGGCGATCGAGCAGTGCAAGACGCGCGCGAGCGATCCCGCGACCTGCAAGGTCAAGGGACCCGGCGAGGGCTGAGCGATGCTCGCGCTGGCCGTCGCGGTCGCTGCGTTCTTGAGTTCATCGGCGGTGACGGCGTCGCCGTGGCTGGCGTCGGCCGAGGAGATCCGCGCGGGTCATGCGCTGGCGGAGCGCTTCGAGTGCGCGCGCTGCCATGAGGGCGCGGGGCTCGCGACGCCCACGGCCGACAAGGCGTGCGTCGGGTGTCACGCCCAGATCCACGCGGGCACCTTCGAAGCCCCGCCCGACATTCTTCGTCGGTGGCAGACGCGGATCGTCGACCTCATCCAGGTGCCGTCGCTCGAGGGGACGGGCACGCGCCTACGGCAGGCGTGGGTGCGCGACTTTCTACTGACGCCGCACGATGTGCGGCCCGGCATGACGGCGACGATGCCGCGCCTTCCTCTCACAGCCGGCGACGCGGACAAGCTCGCGCGCTGGCTGGCGCCGGACGCGACACCCTTCGACGAGGACGCCGCGCCGGTGATGTGGTTTGCATCGACGCGCAACGGTCGGCGCCTCGCGGACACCAAGGGCTGTGGCGTGTGCCATCGGATGAGCGGCCTCCCAGGCGGTCTGCAGGCCAGTCCGCTGCCCGTCACCATCGCACCCGCGAAGCTCGCCGAGGGCGTCGCGCTGGCGCCTGATCTCGCATGGACCCGCATCCGCTTTCGGCGTGAGGCGCTGGTCGCGTGGCTGGTGGATCCGAGCGCGATGAAGCCCGAGACGACCATGCCGAAGCTGGGGCTCTCGCGCGGGCAGGCCGAGGACCTCGCGAAATTCTTGCTCGACACGCCGCTGGAGCCCAGCCCGCGGGCGCCTCCTCCCGAGCGGTTGCCGGTCCTCACGCGCCGCGTCCCGTTCGCCGAAGTGCGCGACCGCGTGTTCAAACATACCTGTTGGCACTGCCACTCGGAGCCCGACCTGGCGCTCGGCGACGGCGGCCCTGGGAACACCGGCGGCTTCGGCTTCAAGGGGCGCGGGCTCTCACTGGTGAGCTACGAGATGATCATGGCCGGGGTCATCGGAGACGATGGCGAACGGCGCAGCATCTTCAAGCCCCTCTCGGCGACCGACAAGACCTCGCGGCTGGTCGCGTCGCTCGTCGCCCGGCAGGTCGAGGAAGCGGGCGGGGAGATTCCGGGGATCCGCGGGATGCCGCTCGGGCTTCCGGCCCTCTCGCCCGAGGACCTGCAGCTGGTCGAGAGTTGGATCCAGCAGGGCCGCCCGGAGTAACGAAAAGGCCGCCTCGAGGGGCGGCCTTTTTGCTGAGCGCGATGAAATGCTTGCTACTCCAATCATTGGAGTAGCAACGATTTCACAACTCCATCAGGTTCTCGCCACGCAGCCGCGCCTCGACGAAGATCGTCCCGCCCCAGACCGCCAGGGTCAGGTAGACGGTGAAGACGATCGCCGCATGAAGCGAGAACGAGAAGCCGGAGAAGAACGTGAAGAGTCCGATGAGGATCATGCTGACCGGGACGAAGAAGTAGAGCACGGGCCAGTAGCGCGCGACCTGCTCCTGATCGGCCTCTTCCTTCTTCAGGATGAGGTTCATGACGATCAGGACCAGGAAGAAGATGAGGGCCAAAGCAAAGATGAGCAGGAAGATGCGCGCGACGATGTTGACCGGCGAGTCACCGAGCTGCGTGAACATGCCGATGAGCGGAAGGGTGCCGTAGCCGATGGGCATGAGGAGCGCCAATCCGAGGGCGCCGACGCCCGACACGACGAAGATCCAGGCGGCCTTCGAGTAGCCGTTGCGAGACCAGAGATTGAGCCCGATCCCGAGGCTGGCGATGCCCAGGAGCGCAAACGGCGTCACATAGAAGGGCGTGAACAAGTAGAGAATCCCTGGCATCCCGAAGCCGAACAGCATGCCGAGCGCGCCGGCACCGCCGACGATGAGGACACGCTGCCCCTGTTTGAGGGCGGGCGGCCAGACGAAGTACAGCGCGATGAGGGCGCCGCCGATCAAGAGCTGGCCAAACGTGAAGCCGATGACATCCCAGAACATCATGATGCCGCCGCCGCGGCCGCCGCCCCACGGCAGGATGGCCTGCCCGGCGAGCGCGAAGCCGCAGACGAGGGCGAGCGTGCGGGCGTCGTAGGGCTCGACGCGCGTGTGGAGTCTCGGAAGCGGCAGGGCGGGAATCGGGAACATCAGGCACCTCGCGCCAAAGGCCGGTGAACGGGGCGAGAAGACCGCAAACCCGGAGGGGCGTCAAGGCCGTCTGGCCTGGGCCGCGGTTGGCGCCACCCGCGTGCGGCGGGTGACGTGGCGGATCGAAGTCGCTAGGATGCCGCGCGCTGGGGTGGGAGGTTCGCGATGACGGCGAGTCGGGGCGGTGCGTGGCGTGGGGTGATGGCGCGGGTGGTCGCGCTCTGGGCGGGGCTCGCGGCGCTGGCGTGGGTCGACAGCCAGGCGGCACGCGCGACGCTGGTCCGCGGCTTCACGCTCGGCGAGCTGGTCGTGGCTGCCGATGCCATCGTCGTGGGCGAGGTCGCGTGGCAGGAGTGCGTGTGGGATCCGGCGTGGAAGGAGGTCTACACGCTGTCGTGGATCCGCGTGGACGAGCGCTGGCGCGGCAGCGAGGGCCCCGGCGAATACGTGGTACTCAAACAAATTGGCGGGGTCCTCGATGGCCTCGAGCGGCGCGTCGTCGGCACGGCGACCCTCGTCATCGGCGACGAAGTGGCGCTGTTCGCGCGCACGGACGGTGCCTTCCATTATGCCGTCGGCATGGCGCAGGGGGTCTTTCACGTCGGGCGCACCGTGGGCCGGGCGCCGATGGTCGCTCGCGGCGCGTTGCCGGGTATGGTCGGGCCCGCGCCCGGGTCGCCGAGCGCGCCGCTGCCGCCCGAGCAAACGCCGCTCGCCGCACTGCGCGCCGAGGTCGTGCGCCTGCTCGCCGAGCGTGCGCCGGAGGTCCGCCCGTGAGGCGCCTTCTTGCCACCGTGGCCGCCCTCGCGTGTACGGCCGGATCCGCCAACGCCTACGTCGTCCTCAAGAACTGGCAAGGCAATAACGAGCAGTGGGCCGGCGCCACCGTCGCCTGGACCATCTCGACCTCGGTCATGGGGGACGTGCCCTTTGCCGCACTGCAGGCGGCGCTCAAGGGTGCCTTCGATGCCTGGCAGAGCGTCGATTGCGCCACGGTGCAATTCTCGTACGGCGGGCAAAAGGCGAGCGACCCGCAAAACGGCGTCCACTTCACGTTCCGCGAGAACGGCTGGGACCCGTCCGTGGCCGACGCGCTGGCCTACACCGTCAGCGAGACCGACGGCGCCGGGACCATCAGCTCGAGCGACATCGTCTTCAACGCCTACGACGCGACCTGGAACGTGAACTACCCGACACCCTACTCGTACCGCGACATCCAGGGCGTCGCGACCCACGAGATCGGGCACGCCCTCGGCATCGATCACACGCGCACGTTCGGCGCGACGATGTTCTTTTCGGGCGGCGACTCGGGCCTGCGCACGCTCGACCCGGACGACCAGCGCGCCGCCTGCTTCCTCTATCCGACGACCGCGTTCAAGAACGGGCAGGCCTGCGACGCCTGCGACACGAGCAGCAACTGCGCGGCCGGGACGTGCCTCGACTGGGGCGGCGGCCACGCCTACTGCGGCAAGAATTGCGGCGCCGGCGCGCCCTGCCCGGATGGCTTCACGTGCTACGAAATCCAGGGCGTGGCGACGCCGCAGTGCATTCCCGACAACGAGTTCTGCCACGACTACGGCGGCAAGGCCGCGCGCGGCGACAGCTGCTACGGCAATCAGGTGTGCGCCTCCGGGACGTGCCTCGCGCTGGATGGCGAGGCCTACTGCTCGGACACGTGCAACGCGAACAACCCCGCGAGCTGCGGCGCGGGCTGGACGTGCATGGCCCCGGGCTACTGCCTGAAGGCCGGCTCGGCGGCCTACGGCGACGCATGCCAACAGAGCGAGGACTGCGCGACGGCGCAGTGCGTCTTCTTCCAGCTCGACAAGGGCGTCTGCACCGAGGCCTGCGGTGGCCGCGCGGGCGGGTGCCCCAACGGCGACCGCTGCTACAAGGATGCGGCGTGCGTGCCGCCGGGCGACTACGGCGTCGGGACGCCATGCTATGCGCCCGACCAGTGCCGCGGCATGTACTGCGAGAGCAGCGTGTGCACGCAGACCTGCGGCGGAGGCTGCCCAGCGGGCACGACCTGCACGGGCGGCTATTGCGTAGGGGCGGAGATCGGCGCGGCCTGCACGCCGACCGGGCAGTGCCCGACGGGGCTCAAGTGCTTCCGGCCCAACGCGGCTTCGCTCGGGACGTGTCAGAGGAACTGCGATCCTTTCACGGATACGGACTGCGCGGGCGGCGAGGTGTGCCGCTGGAGCTGGGACCCGCCGACGCAGAAGATCCTCGGCCAGTGCGTGGCCGCGAACGGCGGCGCGGGTCTCAAGGAGAGCTGTGCCGAGCGCTCGTGCGAGGCGAACTTGGTCTGTCACGAGGTGGCAGGGACGGGGCCGCTGTGCCTCAACGACTGCCGGCTTGCGGGCGCCTACGGATGCAAGCTGACGGAGACGTGCGAGTCGCTGGGCGATGCCGCCGATCCGCAGCGCGGCGTGTGCGTCCCCAAGGAGGCCACGCCGGTCGACCCCGGGCCCGAGGCGGCGGAGCTCGAGACGCCCGAGAACGAGGCCGAGACGTGGGGCGCGAGCGAGACGGACGCGCCCGACGGGGATCCCGTGACGCAGCCCGATGTCACCGCCTCCGACGATGTCGCCACTGGGGTCGACACGGGCGCCGTGGCGACGACGACCGCGCCGGTGGGGGGCGACCACTCCGGCTGCGCGGGCGGCGGGGACGCTGGCGTGGGTGTGGTCGTGGCCGCGCTCGCCGTCTGGATCGCGCGGCGACGGGCGCTCCAGGGGCTTCGGCCCTGCGAAAGCGGCTAGCTACTTACTTCTTGCCGGTCGTCTTGGCCGGCCGCGGGGGCGCCTTCTTGGCCGGCTCGGGCTCGGCGTCCTTCTTGCGCAGGACCGTCTTGGCGCCGTCGGCCTTCGCCTCGGCCTTGGCGGGGGCCTTCACTTCGGTCTTGGCGGAGTCCGACGTGGCGGGCTCGGCCTTGGCGGGCTCGGCCTTCGGCGCCTCCTGCTCCTTCTTGGCCTTGGCGGCCGCTTTGGGAGCCGCCTCAGGCTCCTTCTTGGCTTCGGGCTTGGTCTCGGGCGGCGTCGTCGCCTCCGGGGTCTTCTTCTCGTCCGGGGCGGCGACCGGCGCGCTCACGGGGGCGGCGGCCACGGCCTCGGGAGCGGGCGCCGCAGCGCTCGGCGGGACCTCCGCCTTCGCGGCGGCGGGCTCGGGCTCGGCTTTCGGCTTGGGCTCCGAGCCCGGCAGGACGACGACCTCGCCCCGGCGGACCTCGACCTGCGGCTCCTTGGGCTTGAGCGCCGCGCGATGCTTGGCCCGATCGCTGAGCGGGTGCTCCGGCTGCTCGCCGTTCTTGAGGATGTAGATCTCGTCGAGCGCCAAATCGAGCTGCGACTGCGTGATGTTCAGGACGCTGTTGGTGTCGGCCAGCTTCTTCTGCGTCCGGCGCAGGAAGCTCTCGCTCTCGAGTGCCTTGTCCTTCCATTGCTCGAGCATCGCCCCGAGCCGATCACCCGCCTTGCGCGTGAACTCCAGGTCGCGCTTCAACTTGGCCGACTGCCGCTCCTCGCGCTCGGGGTCGTTCTCGACGGGCGCCGCAACGGCCGCCGCAACGGCCTGCACGGGCGCCGCCTGCGCCGCCTGCACGGCGTCATTCGCGCGTGCCACTTCCGCCTTGAGCGCCTGCACCTGCGCCGCGGTCTCGCCCAGCTCGCGCAAGCGATCGCGCGCGGCCACGAGCTCCTGACGCTGCTGCTCCTTCTCGATGCGCACGCGGTTCAGGTCGTTCGACAAGTCGCGATTGCGCTCGAGCACCTGGGCGGCCTCTTCGGCGGCCTTCTTCTTCTCCGCCTCGGCCGCGCGCTTGGCCGCCTCGGCCTCCTGGACCTGCTTCTTATGGTCCTTGGCGTCGCCCGCCTCGGCGCCCTTCTGGGCGACCTTTTCCTGCATGTCCTTGGTCTTCTCGGCGAGCTTGCGGACCTCTTTCTTGAGCTCGTCCCGGTCGTCACGGACCTCGTTGAACTTCGCGGCGTCGCCCATGAGCTTGAGCCCGAGCCCGATCACCAAGATCACGAGGATGCCAACAATAATCCACGGCATGCAAAACCCCCGGAGTCGGGCGCAACGCCCGTCGCGGTCGACGTCAGGCGCCCGCGAATCGCTGCGGATCGGGGGCGCGTAGTGCGGCTTGGAACGGGCGCGGCAATCACGCCCTCGTCTCCCTTAGCGCAAAAATCTCGGCCCGCCTACTGCGCTGGCGCGCTTGGCGCCGGCCCGCCAGCGGGGCGCGTCCGCGGCTGCGAGGCACCGTTGCCTTTGACGGGCCGCCGTCCCGTCGGGCACCCTCGCGCCATGCAACGACTTCTCCTCGCCATCGCTTTCGCATCGGCCGGCCCCGCTTGCGGCGCGGACAAGCCCGCGCCCACCCCAGTCGCTCCGGCCGACGCGAGCGCCGACACCCCAAGCGCCGCGGACACCAGCCCGCCCGCCACCGCGACGGCCGTCGCCTCCGATGCGGCCGTCGAGGCCGTGCCCCACGAGACCACCCCGCCCGCCGGCGTCGACGACCCCTCCGGCCTCTGGGTCGAGGACCAGGACGGCGTGCGCCTCGGCCTCCTCGTCCGACGCGGCAGCGACGACTCGACCGCGAGCCGCTCGATCTACGACATCGTCACGGTCTTCCACCCCGCCAGCGGCCTCTTCTTCGAGGTGACGATGAGCGACGGCCTCATCCGCTACCCGGTCAACACCTACTTCTCGGGCTTCAACTGCGCCGAGCCGGTCGGCGTCGCCGTCGGCGCCTGCACCGAATGCAAGTCGGCCTACGGACTCGCATTTCTCCATGGCGACCGCTGGTACCAAGTCGAGGGCGGCCAGACCTTCCGGACCATGGGCGCCGACGCCACCATGAAGGGCGGCATGAGCACCGAGTGCGTCGCCCACAGCACCACCAGCGCCAAAGGCTACCCCATCCGCCGCGTCGAGAACGTGGTCCCGCCGTCCAGCTTCACCCCGCCACTGCGCTTCGTCGCGCACTGACCCGAGCCGCCGGCGCTGCGCGCGGAACGGCCTCGGGACGCGCCAGCGTGGCCCGCGTGCGCGTCGTCGGCAGTCGCGCGCCCGCCTTGCTCGGCAAGGCAACACGCGCGGCCAAGTACTGCCCGGTGCGCGACGCCGCGACCTCCAAGAGGCCCGCATACGGTCCCTGATACACCACGCGACCACCTTCGTTCCCGGGGCCGGGACCCATGTCGATGAGCCAGTCGGCCTCGCGCATGATGTCCGGATTGTGCTCGACCACCACGACCGTCGCGCCCTTGTCGACCAACCGATGGAGCACCTCGAGCAGCCGCGGCACGTCCGCCATGTGAAGCCCGATCGAAGGCTCGTCGAGGATCAACAAGGTCTTGGGTTGCCCGCGCCCCGCCAGATGCGTGACCAGCTTGATGCGCTGCGCTTCGCCACCCGACAAGGTCGGCGACGGTTGCCCCAAGGTGAGATACCCGAGCCCCACCGCGTCCAGCAATTCGAGCTTCTGCTTGATGGCCGGCACCCGCTCGAACAGCTTCAGCGCCTCCCGCACCGGGAGCTGCAAAACGTCGTGAATCGACTTCCCCTCCCACAGAACCTGCAGCGTCTGCCGCGAGAAACGCGCCCCGCCACACACCCCGCACGCGACATACGCCTCGGGCAGGAAGCTCATCTCGAGCGTCACGAGCCCCGCCCCCGCGCACGCCTCACACCGCCCGCCCGCCACGTTGAACGAGAAGCGCCCCGGGGAGTACCCGCGGATCTTCGCCTCCGGCAACGCCGCGAACAGGCTCCGAATGTCGTCCCACACCCCCACGTACGTCGCCGGCGTCGAGCGCGGGTTCTTCCCGATCGGCTGGTCGTCGATCTCGACGAGCGTCGTCAGCCCCGCCGTTCCCGCCACCTTCCGCCATTCTCCGGCCCCGCGATCGGACACGACGGCCTTGGTCAAGACCTCCACCAGGCTCGACTTGCCCGACCCCGAAACGCCGGTGATCACGGTCATCCGCCCACGCGGGATCCGCACGTCGATGTCCGTCAGCGTGTGATGCCGAATCCCCTGGATCCCCAGCCACTCCGCGTCCCCCACGTCCCGCGGCGCCGCCCGCGACGGCCCGCGCGGATGCGCCAACCACTGGCCCGTGATCGAGTTCTTCGCCTTCAGCACCTCGGCGACCGGCCCCTGCGCCAGCACGCGTCCACCCTCGACCCCCGCACCCGGACCGATGTCGATCAGCACATCCGCCGAGCGCAACGTCGCCTCGTCGTGCTCGACCATGAGGATCCCGTTCCCCCGCGCCTCGAGCCGATCCAACGTCTCCAAGAGCCGCTCCGTGTCGGTCGGATGCAGCCCGATCGTCGGCTCGTCGAGGACGTACAGCACCCCCGAGAGGTGCGCCCCGAGCTGCGCCGCCAGGCGGATCCGCTGCGCCTCCCCACCCGAGAGCGACCGCACCCCGCGATTCAGTGCCAAATACCCGAGCCCGACCTCCTGCAGAAAATCCACCCGCTCGCGGATCGCCCGCAGCGCCCCATCGGCCACCGCCCGCGCCCGCACATCCAGCGGAAGCCCATCCAGGGTCGCCATGAGCTCCGGCGCCGTGTACCCGAGCACCTGCGGAAACGTCATCCCACCGAAGGTCACTGACCGACCGATCGGCCCGAGCCGGCACCCGCCGCATTCGTCGCAGGTCTCGCCGTCCTCGAAACGCCCCCAACCCTCGCAGCGCTCACACCGCCCTAGCGCCGTCCGCGCCGAGAAGTAGCGTGGATCGAAACCCGCCTCCGACCGCGCCGTCTGCTGCCCCGCCGCCGCGACCTGAAAGAGCCGCACCTGCTCGCCCGCCAGGACCTTCACCTGCCCCTTGCCGAGCCGCGCCGCCTCTTCCAGAAGACCCCGAAACTCCTTCGCATTCGGCGCCGCCGTGCCGATCACGAAGTCGATGTCGTGATGCTGACGCTTGCGCAATCGTGCAACCGATTCCGGCTCGGCCACGACCCCGTTGACGACCACCCGAAACCCCTCGCGCGCCGCGCGCTTGAGCACCGGCAGATGCAATCCCTGACGCGCCTGAACGATCGGCGCCGCGACATGCACCTTCTGCCTGCCGGCCCCGCCCCGCCGCTGCTCGTTCAAAAGGTAGGTGTGCAAAGCATCGACGGTCAGTCCGCCGCTCACGCCCGCGCCCGGAATCTGCCCGAGCCGCGCCCACAAGATCCGCAGGAACGGCTCGATCTCCGTGACGTTCGCAACGCTCGAGCGCGACCCACCGCGCGTCGTCCGCTGCTCGATCGCGACCGTCGGCGGGATCCCCTCGATCCGATCCGCATCCGGCCGCCCCATCTCGCCAATGAACTGCCGCGCGTACGACGACAGGCAATCGAGGAACCGCCGCTGCCCCTCCGCAAACACGATGTCGAACACCAGCGTCGACTTGCCGGACCCCGACACGCCGCTGACAACCGTCCGCCCACGCCGCGGAATCGTGACGTCGATCGACTGCAGGTTGTGCGTCCGCGCGCCCGAGATCGCGATGACCCCATCCCCCGCCTGCGCCCTCCGCGTGTACGTTCGCCGCCGCTCCGCGACCCCCGTGCCCGTGGCCGTTCCCGCCTTGGCCTTCCGCGCGAGCGGCGCAATCCCCCCAAGCCAGCGCCGCAGGTGTTCGCCCGTCGCACTCGCCTCGTTCACGAGCCGACCCGGCGGCCCCGAGAAGATGATCTCCCCGCCGGCGTCGCCACCCCCCGGTCCGAAGTCGACCACATGCTGCGCGGCCGCGATCACATCGAGGTGGTGCTCGATGCAAAGCACCGTGTGCCCGCGCGCCACCAGCGCCGCGAGCACCCCGATGAGCCGCGTGACATCCTGCAGATGCAGCCCCGTCGTCGGCTCATCCAGCAGGAACAACGTCCCCTTCTTCTCGCTCGCCAGATGCCCCGCGAGCTTGAGCCGCTGCGCCTCGCCTCCCGACAGCGTCGAAAGCGGCTGCCCGAGCTTCAAATACCCGAGCCCGACCGCCCGAATCATCGACAGCCGCTCGACGATCGGCCGCCGCTCCCGCGCCAGCTCGACCGCCTCGTCGACCGTCAGATCCAGCACCTCGGCGACCGTCTTCCCAAGACACTCGACCTCGAGCACCTCCGGCCGAAAACGCTTGCCCTTGCAGACCTCACACTTGAGCGTCACGTCCGCCAGGAACTGCATCTCGATCGTCTCGACGCCTGCACCCTCGCACGCTGGGCACCGCCCCTCGCCCGTATTGAACGAGAACGTCGTCGCCGTATATCCGCGCGCCTTCGCGAGCGGCGCCCGCGCAAACAGCTGCCGAAAATAGTCCCACGCCCCGACATACGTCACCGGGATCGCGCGCGAGCTGGCCACCGGCGGCGTCTGATCCACCCACACGACCTCGCGGAAGTGCTCGAGCCCCTCGATCGCATCACACGCGCCCGGCGTGTCCGTCGCCTGCCCCTCACGCCGCAACACATTGCGGTACAAGACATCCTCTAGCAGCGTCGACTTGCCCGACCCCGACACCCCGGTGATGACGCTCAGCGCGCCGACCGGAAACTCCGCCGTCACACCCTTCAGGTTCCACCCGCGCGCATTGCGAATCACCAGCCGCGGTGCCCCCGGCGCCAGAGCGCGCGTCGCCGTCGGCAAGGTCCGCGGCTTCGCAAGCCGCGCCAGCGCCGCGAGTGTCGGCGATCCCGGCACGTTGTCGAACCGGTCCGGCGGTCCGCTATAGACGACCTGCCCCCCGTCGCGCCCGGGCCCCGGCCCCAACTCCAAGACGTCGTCGGCCACCCGCAGCATGTCCGGATCGTGCTCCACGACCACGACCGTGTTCTCGCGCCGCACCAGCTCGGCCAACACATCCGCCAACCGCTCCGCATCGGCCGCATGCAGCCCCACCGTCGGCTCGTCCAGCACGAAGAGCGTATTGACCAGCCCGCTCCCGAGCGTCGTCGTCAGGTTCGCCCGCTGCACCTCGCCACCCGACAGCGTGCGCGCCTGCCGATCGAGCGTCAGGTACCCAATCCCCACCCGCTCCAAGTACCCGAGCCGCGCCGCAATCTGCGTCGTCACCGGCAAGAGCGCCCGCGCCCGCGCCCCATCCGGCAACGCCTCGACCCATGCCTTGGCGCCCGCGACGGTCATCGCCAACACCTCGGGCAAGGTCCGTCCGCCCAGCCGATACCAACGCGCCGGTGGCTTCATCCGCGTACCCGCGCAGTCGCTGCACGCCACGTACGATCGGTAGTGCGCGAGCAAGATCCGGACATGCATCTTATAGGTCTTCTGACCCAGCATCCGGAACCAACCGCGCACCCCCGACCACCCCTTGGCCGCCGCACCCGCCCGCGCCGCCCGTGCCGCCCCCTGGGGTAGTCCCTCCGCCCCCTCGATCACGTACCGTCGATCGACCTCGCTCAGCGCGCCGAACGGCAGGTCCATGTCGATCCCGGCCGCTTCACAGGCGACCCGCAGCGCCTTGCGCTCGGCCCCCCGCGCCGGCGTCGACCACGGCTCGATCGCCCCGCGCGCCAGCGACTTCCGCACGTCGGGCACCACCCGATCCATGTCCGTATCGAACACCCGCCCGAAACCCTTGCACGCCTCACACGCCCCGATCGGCGAGTTGAACGAGAACATCCCCTCCGACGGCGGATCGAACGACTGCCCGCAGTGCCGCCGGTCGCGCTCCAGCGCCTGCTCGTTCCAAGCCCCGACCTGTGCTTCGACCAGCAGCACCGCCGCCCCGTCCCCGAGCCGATACGCCGTCTCGATCGCCTCGACGAGCCGCGATTTCTCCTCGGCGCGCACCACCAACCGATCGACCAACACCCGCTCGCGCCCGCTCAGCGCCTTCACCCCCGGCAGGTCCAGGTCCTCGACTTTCCCGCCGCGCACGACCCGCCGAAACCCTTGCTGCTGCAGGTAGCGCGTCGCGAGCTGCCCCGCCTCCCCCTTGCCCGCCACAAACGGAAACGCGACCAACCCGCGCCGCCCGCTCGCGCTCTCCAAGAGGCGCTCGACGACCTGCACCGGATGATCCGGCACGACGATCGCGCCACACGTCGGACAATGCAGATCCGCCAACTTCGCGAACAGGATCTTGAGGTAGTCGAGCAGCTCGGTCAGCGTCGCCAGCGTCGAGCGCGAGCTCCGAATCGTATTGCGCTGCTCCAGCGCCACCGCCGGCAAGAGCCCGTCGATCGCATCGACATCCGGCCGATCCATCCGCTCGAGAAACTGCCGCGCATACGTCGAGAAGCTCTCGACATAGCGCCGTTGCCCCTCGGCATAGAGCACGTCGAACGCCAGCGAGCTCTTGCCCGAGCCCGACACCCCGGTCACGACCGTCAACGCCTCGCGCGGAATCGCGACGTCGATGTTCTTGAGGTTGTTCTGTCGCGCCCCCCGGATCTGAATCGTGCCCATGACGCCTCACGCACGGCGGCCCCGCGCCGCCCACGACGCTCGCCCGCTCGCCCCACAGGGCGGCAACTCTAGCCGCCAACTCGAAAATGGCAACCCAAATCTGAACAAATGTTCCGTGTCTGACCACGCAACAAATGCAGTCAGTTTGGCGGCTCGCTCCGGTGCAGGCCGTCCTGTCGAAACCGGTAGATCACCGGCGCGATCGGGTACGCCGCACCCTCATACGCAGCCACGACGCGCGCCGGATCCAGCGCCTCGCCCACCGCCGCCACCATCAAGCGATCGCGCCCCGGCACCGCGACCTCGATCCCCGCCGCCCCACATCGATCATAGAAGACGTCTTCGATGAGGACCGCGCGCGCCGCATCGTACCCATCCCCGAGCGCCACCTCGCAGGCCCGCCAATCGAGCGCCGCGCGGTGATACAGGTTCGAACGCGCCCCCGCATGCACGGCCCCGAGCGTCGTATCCCACCCCGCGAAACGGCCGCGCGTCAGGTAGTTGAACTTCCAACCCTGGTCCTCGACGTACGCCGCGATCAGCTCGTCGCCGAACGGCGCCCAGAGAAGGCACTCGGACACGTCCCCACCACGCCCCGCGACGACCGCATCGTAGGCCGCCGCAAACCGGCGACGCTCGACCTTCGGCAGAAGTCCGGCCGCCCCATCCCGAAACGTCTCGCCCGCGACGCGCCGATCGGGCGCCTTCACGGCCGCCTCGAACGCCGCCGCCACCGCCATGATCTCTGCGGCTTCACAGGCCGTCTCGACGTCGGCGAGCGGCACCGCGGCGACGGGGTAGCGCCGGCCCTCCCAGGTCAACGCCCACGGCGCCGACGCCTCTGTAGTCACCCGCTCGAGCCCCAGCCGGACCTTTGCAAGTAGCTGCACGAGTCGTTCGAGATGCGCGCCCTGCACCTGAGACATCGCCGACCGATCCTTTGTACACCAACTATCGCGCGCCGGGCGCGCCGCACGCCACCCCGAGCCGCGTCACACGCCTCAGCCGACCGACGACGTCCCCGAGATCCAAGGTCCGGGCGGGTCATCGCCGCGCGACGTGAGGATGATCGGCCCCTCGTCGGTGATGGCGATCGAGTGCTCCCAGTGGGCCGACGGCCTGCGGTCGCGCGTGATGACCGTCCAGCGATCACCCAGCTCCATCGTCTCGTGGGTCCCCAAGTTCACCATCGGCTCGATCGCGATGCACCACCCGCTCTTCAAGCGTTTGCCGGTCCCCGGCAAGCCGACATTGGGCACCTGCGGCTCTTCGTGGAGCCGGCGCCCGACCCCGTGTCCGCAATAGTCCTCGACGACGCCGTAGCCGAACTTCCGGGCGTGGCTCTCGACCGCATGCCCGATGTCGCCGATCCTGCGCTCGGGGAAACACTCCGCGATGCCACGGTAGAGACACTCGCGCGTGCGCTCGACGAGCAGCCGCACCTCGTCCGTCGTGGTGCCGACGACCCAGGTACACGCCGAGTCGCCGACGTAGCCCTCGAGCGTCGCACCGCAGTCGATCGAGATGATGTCGCCGTCTTGCAGGATGCGCGTGGCCGACGGGATCCCGTGCACGACCTCTTCGTTGATCGACACGCACAGAGTCGCCGGGAACGCCGTGTCCTTGCTGGCCGCGTATCCTTTGAAGGTCGGGAGCGCGCCGGTCTTGCGGATACGCGCCTCGGCGACGCGGTCGAGCTCGAGGGTTGAGACCCCCGGGCGGATCATCTCGCGCAGCGCGAGGTGAACATCGGCGACCACCTGTCCGGCGCGGCGCATCTTCTCGATTTCGGGCTTCGACTTGCGAACGATCATGCCCTGGCCCTAGCACGGTCGAGAGGCCTGGGGCAATGTGCACGCACGCGCGCGCGCTCGCGCCGATTCTTGCTGCGACGCGCTCGGGGTGATAGCAAGGGCGTCATGGCGAGCCCAGATTCCACCGCTCCGAGTGCGCCCGTGGTGGCGCCCAAACTCGGAAAGAAACTCCGCGCCCGCCTCCTCGAGATCGGACGCGAATCGATCTTCTACCGACTCTCGCGCGGCTCGGTTCCACCGTTCTCGATCACCGAGCCCGAGCTCCAGGAGAAGGCGGCGGCCTTCGTGAGCCTCCATCTCGACGGGGATCTGCGCGGCTGCATCGGCACCCTGACGGCCGAGCACGCCCTCTGGGAAGCGGTCGCCGAGATGGCGGTCGCGGCCGCGACGGGCGACCCGCGCTTTCCGTCCCTGACGACGCGCGACTTGCCGCGGACCGATCTCGAGATCAGCGTGCTGACCCCGTTCGTGCCGATCGAGCCCGACGCAATCGTCGTCGGCACGCACGGGCTTTACCTCGCCAAAGGCCCGCGGCGCGGCGTGCTCCTCCCTCAAGTCGCGCCTCAGTTCGGTTGGTCGCGCGAGGAGTATCTCGCGCAGATCTGCCGCAAGGCCGGGCTGCCCGAAGACGCCTGGCGCGACAAGGACGCACGCCTCTTCTCGTTCGGCGCCGAGGTCTTTTCGAACACCAGCGAGTCCGAGGCGCCGTGAGTCCACCGCGTACCCCCAAGCCGCCCGCGACCGCACCGCTCGGGGCCCTCAAGCCCCCCGCCGCCGCTCCTGACAAACCTCGCGGGCAGCCGCGCATGGGCCCTGATGGGCTGAGCGCGGCCTTCGCGAAAGAGCCCGCCGCCTTTCGCAAACCTGCCCTGCGCCCGCAGGTCACGACGCTGTGGGACTATCCCTCGCAGCACTATGGCGAAGGCGAACAAGGCAGTCAGGCCTACGAAGGCGCGACGCCGTCGTATGTCGTCTGGAACGTCGTCCATCGCTACTCGGCCGAAGGCGAGACCGTCCTCGACCCGTTCTGCGGCAGCGGCACGACCCTCGATGTCTGCCGCGACCTCGGCCGCTCCGCGCTCGGCTTCGACCTCGCTCCGTCGCGCCGTGACATCCAGCAGGCCGACGCGCGCTCCTTGCCGCTCAAGCAACGCTCGGTCGACCTCGTCTTCATGGACCCGCCCTACGCGGACAACCTGACCTACTCGAACGACGAGCGCTGCATCGGCAAGCTCGCCCCGAATGGCCGCTACCAGCGCGCGATGCGCCTGGTCATCGGCGAGTGCCACCGCGTCCTGCGCGACGATCGGATGCTCGCCATCTTCGTCGCCGACATCTTCCGCAAGGACAAGGGCTTCTACCCGCTCGGCTTCGAGCTCTTCGAGATCGCCAAGCCGCTCTTCATCCCGCACGACGTCGTGGCGGTCACGCGTCACAACAAGACGCTCGCGATGGGCAACTACCGGAAGGCCGCCGACGAGGGGAACTTCTTCCTGCGCGGCTTCAACTACCTCCTGCTGCTTCGGAAGCGCGCGACGCGCGTCGAGCGCGAGCCGACCGCCGAGTAGCTCGCGAAGAGCGCGACGAGTCGCTTTGAAACACTTGGTGTGCCAAGTATCTGGCGCGGGTCGAGGGTCGCGGGCGGCGCGGATTGTTTGCGTGCGTCGATCTGCTCCTGAACAGCCATCCATGCGGGTGTTACGGGCCATTCCGTGTCGCACGTCTGTAACCCACCGAGACAGACGTGTGCGAAGCGCCCATACACGTGGATCGATCACCAGGAATCGGGGTCCTAGGACGTGAGTTTTTGGCCAGGCGGGTGACCCCCGTCACTCACGCCGAAGGAGTCCGAGTCGTGCTGCAGGTGAAACCCAAGAGCCGCTGGAAGGATCACGATCATTGGCAGTGCTTCTGCCACGTTCCCCCGATTTCCCTTCCGGCATCCGCGGCGCGGTGCTGGATGGTCGGCTGCTCGACGCGCCCTGACGAAGGTGAGCGTCCCGAGGTTCGGATCGAGCCGCCGGCGCCGCCGGAGTCGGTCGTCCCCGACAACGTGCACAGGCTCGTGACCGCCCAGATGGCGGCCGGCGGCACGGGCGAGAAGTGCGCTTACCCGCCGTGTAAGAACGAGGCGCGCGACGGCTCGAAGTACTGCTGCCGCGCGTGCTCGAATCGCAACGCGCGCAAGCGGCACAAAGAGCGGGCGCGTCACGCGGCCTGAGCGGCGACGATTCGGGGAAGCCAGAGACGAGGAGCGGTGACGCTCCTCGTTTTGCGTTTTGGGGGTCCGCGGAGCGCAAGGGCTCCGACTCCAGTGACTGGAGTCAGGACTCCAGTGACTGGAGTCAGGACTCCCATCGCCAAGGGCGGTGACGAAGAAACGCAGCCGGTGCTAGGATCGGCCGAATCGTTGGAGGTCAAACGCTATGACGGTGCTCATTCGGGGTGGAACGGTGGTCACGGCGGAGGGCGAGGCGCGCGCCGACGTCTTGTGTGTCGACGAGTCGATCGCGGCGATTGGCCTCGGACTCTAAGCGCCGATGGGCGCTCGGATCGTCGATGCGGGCGGGGCGTACGTGATGCCCGGCGGCATCTATCCGCAAACGAACTTGGAGCTGCCGTTCATGGGCACCGTGGCGTCCGAGGACTTCTACTCGGGCACGTGCGCGGCGATGGCGGGTGGCACGACGACCATCATCGACTTCGTCATTCCGGGCGCGAAGCAGTCGCCGCTCGAGGCGTACCACACGTGGCGCGGATGGGCCGAAAAGGCGGCGGGCGACTACTCGTTCCACGTGGCCGTGACGTGGTGGGACGACTCGGTCGCGCGCGACATGGGCG
>SXIE01000013.1 GCA_005772945.1 Pseudomonadota bacterium | reverse complement strand
GCGTCGAAGCGTGCGCGGTCCGCGGGCGAGAGGTGGGCGAGGTCGTCGCGCTCGACGGCCCAGAAGAAGAGCGGGGCGCCGGTGCAATCCTGGCGGGTGTCGGGGGGTTGGGCGGGCGTCGGGGGGTAGTCGAGGGCCTCGATGAACTGCGAGGGATCGCGCCGGGGAAGCGAGGCGTCGTCGGTGAACGCGGTGGGCGCGGTGGGCGCGGTGGGTCCAGACCGGGTGGCCGCGGTGCAGCAGCCCGCGAGGGTCAACGAGAGGAGGAGGCTGGCCTTACGCATCGCGGCGCACCAACAGGCGCCGCACGCGGCGCAGTCCTTCGCGCAGGCCGCGGCCGAGATCGGCCCAGCGGCGCCTCAGGCCCTTGGCCAGCTCGATGCGAAGGATCGTCCGGGCGCGCCGATTGAGCACGACATGGAGTGCGCGGTCGCGTTGGTCTTCGAGACGACGGCCGGTTCGAACCAGGAAGCTCGCCATGGCGCGACGTTAGGACGGCCCCGCGGTGGGCGCCAGATTCGGAGTGCGCCGCACCGTGAATGGGCAGCTCGCGCCGCCCGAGGCGAGCGTCGTTGGGCGCTCCAGGGTCAGGCCGAGAGCGCCGAAGAAGCGCCCGTCGGCTGCGCAGAAGAGAGGCGCGAGCTCGGGGTGACCGAGCGCCGTGACGAGGCGATGAAGCGCGCACGCCGTGACGGTGAACGCGAGGTGGTCCGGCCCGGCGCTCACGACGCGGGCGGTGGCCGTGAAGAAGCGCGCGAGCATCCGCTCGCCCTCGGCGTGCATCGTCGCTGCGCCGCCCGAGTGAAACGCGCTCGGGCCCCGGCCGCGCGCGAGCTCGGGCAGCGTGCGCGCGAGGTGACCGAGAGCGCCCGCATCGACCGCCGCCGCCGTGAGGCGCAAGGCTTCGTGGGGCGCGACCTGGCGAAGGAGCGCGCGGTAAAACGCGACGACCGGCGCGACCTGCGCGCGCGACGCCCGCTCCCGCGCATCGGCAGCGGGCTCGAGCGCGGCGAACGGACGGTCGGTGAGGAGCCGCCAGGCGGCATCGGCCAGGACGCGCGCGACCGCCGTCGGAGGCATGGCTCCGAACAGCGCCCGCGCCGCGTCCGCCCAGGGCGGAGGGATCACTGCGCGACGAGGTCGCTCGCGCTGCGGGGGGCGATGCGATACTTCGAGAAGCCGTAGTGCAGAATCCCGGTGACCTTCGCGAACGTGCCGGTCGCGGGCGCCTGGAAGGCGGCCCCCATGACCTGCCCGTCGATCAGCATCGTGCCGTCGGTCTCGGTCTCGTTGTGCTCGGTCTTCTTGGTCGCCGTCAGCCCGGCGACCTCGACGAGCATGCCCTCGTATTGCTCGAGATCCGCCGCAGGCGTCGACTTCGTGAGGACCACCGCCGCCGGAACCGTGCCGGTGCCTTCCAGCTTCGTCACCACCTCGGCCTTGAGCTCAGTCATGCAGTAGTACTCGACGTGCTGCCCGACCACCTTGACCTTGTCGCCGACGGCGAAGTTCGTCGCGAGCGCAGTCGGAATGACCAGGTAGGTGCCCGCGTATGGGTCGCTCGTCTCGTCGGTCAGGTAGTAGCCGTCGAGCGTCGACGCCGCGGTGAACTTGGCCGTGGCGATCGTGCCGGTCACCTCGAGGTTCGCGCTGATGTTCTGGATCGAGTTCGCGCTGCAGCCCGTGCTGGCGGCCGTCTGCTCGAGCGCCTTGATGGTCGTCGGCGTCGTGGTGCCGACGCTCGTCTTGACCAAGTCGGCCGCCGTGCGCGGGATCAGGCGGTACTCGCCGAAGCCGAAACTCACCTGGCCCGTGACGTCGTAGGTTGCGCCGACATCCATCGCGAGGAAGAAGTCGAACCCCGCGTGGCCGACGAGGAAGGCGCCCGGGTCGACCTTGAAGACGCCGCCTTGGAGCGCCTCGGTGACCGTCACGCCCTTGACGGTGACGAGCATGCCCTCGTAGGCCTCTTCCTTGATATTGGCCCCCTGGACCTGGATCGGCGCCGGTGCGCTGGTCGGGCTCTTCGCGGTCACGGTCGTCGCCTTGACCTGCGTGAAGCAGTAGTACTCCTCGAGCTGGCCCTGCACGTCGAGCACGTCGCCCGGCACGAACGCCGTGGCCTGCGCGCGATCGACGACGATCGCGATCCCCGACCACGCGCCGCCGTCGGCGTCGGCGACGTAGTAGCCGTCGAGCGCCACTTTGCCGGGAGCGGTGGGCGTGAACGCGTCGTATTTCGGCGACGTGACGACGACCCCGGTCAGCGTCACCGACGGATTGACCGTCGCGATCTTGGTCGGGTCGCACGTGGCGATCTCGGCCTCGCCCTGCAGCGCCTTGACGGTCCCCGGCGTCGTCACCGTTTCGGTCGGCGTCGTCTCGGTGGCGGTGGTGGTGCCGGTGCCGGTGTCGGTCGGGTTTGTGACCTCGGTCGTCGCGTCCGACTTGGTGTCGGTCGGGAGCGTCGTCGAGTCATTGTTGCCGTCACACGCGAGGAGCGCGAACGGGGCCAGAGCGATGAGAGAGAGGATGCGCATGGTTACTCGAATGTCACGATGACTTGAGGGTCCCCGAGCCGCATCTGGAGGATCGCAGCGCGATTCGCGGACGTGTCCAATTGAACTTGCTGACGGCGAAAGTCGAGGAGCGGCACGCGCGTGAGCAGCAGGCTGTTCGAGATCGACAGCGAGCTCCCACCCTGCGGGCCGGTCACGGTGAATGAGAACGTGGTGTCTTGTTGGCTCGGCGCGGCGACGATCGACTTGTCGTCGGCGTTCGTGCACCCGGGAAATACATCGAGCGCGAAGCTCGGATTCTCGAAGCGGGCACTCTCGGGTGCGAGCACGGTCACCTTCGACTGGCTCAGCAGCTCGTCGGACGGCGGGCACGTGGCGTACTTCTCGACGGCGCCCGGAACCTCGGTTGCGCGGCCATTCAAGAGGGGATCGAGCGCTTCGTCGATGGCGCAAACACCGGTGTCGCGGTTCCAGCGCTGGCGATGGAGGAACCCCGAGCGCGCCCCGACCACTGTCCAAGCATTTGCCACCCGCACCCGGTAGGTCACATAGCCTGGCATATTCGCGGTGCCGAATGCGATGGTCGGCACAAGCCGATCAGGGGCACCGAGCGTGTCCGACACCTTCTGCAGCGCGTCCTCGCAAGCCGTCACTGACATGCGCGCGGCCCGGATCGTCTCGCGGTCCAGCTTCGGCAGCACCGGCCGCAGCCGCGCTCCCCCGCCGTCGATCGCCAGGCGGCTCATGCCCACGGTCGCGACCGGCACCTCCACGAGCGTCGTCTCGGGCGAAAACGTCGCGCACGCCTGCCCATTGGACGCCACGACGGCGACCGTCGTCACGAGCTCGGGTGCGACGGCGCCGACCGGCACCTCGAATTGCACCCAGTCACCCGGTGCCACGCCCGCCTCGCAGAAGCGCCCCTCGGCATCGAAGAACGTCGCCTGATCGATGAGGCGCCCGTGCCCGGTTGTGCCCGGGATGGTGCCCTCGTAAGTCAGCGTCCAGGTCTCGTTCGGGGCCGTTTCCAGGTCCGCCGGCGGCCAGATCCCATAGCGTCGCAGCCGCTCCGGCGTGTCGGTCGATGGCTCGGCGAGCTGCTCGATCGCCGCCGGTCCCAGGAACGCGTACCCCTCGGTCGGCTCGCCGCGCGCGTCGATGACGTGCCCCCGCGCAGCCAGGCGCGGCGCCGTGACGTCGTGCGCGCGCAGGGCCGGATCGGTCACACGCTGCGCGAGGCGGTGCGTCGGCACGCCGCGCCGAATCGCCTCGAACATCTGGATCTTGCCTTCGAGATTGACGCCAAATGCGAGCCACGTCGCGTCGTCGCCGGTTGGCTGGTAGCATGCGTCCGTGGCCGCCGGCGGAGCCGCGCAGACCTCCGGTCGCCACTCGCCGCTCTGCGGCGTGGTTGGCACTTGCTGATCCGGAATCAGCCGATCCCAGAATTCGCCGCGCAGGCGCGACGACGAAAGTGACATGGCATTGCCGGTCTCCATGACGATGTTCTTCACGCCCTGGCGCGCGTACGCCGGGAAACGCACCGCCGGGATGGCGTCGTGGGTCGTCGGCTCGGCGCTCGGGTCCGAATAGGGCACCGTCGCGAGCGCGGGCGGCGCCGCGTCGCTGGCATTCACGCTCACGCGCACGAGCGCGTGATCCGCGTAGGTGAACACGAGGACCTGGCCCACGCGCTCGTCCAGTACGTAGAGGAAGCGCCCCGCCGCGCCACCATCGATGAACGTCGGATCGAACGGTCCATCGGTCGGCAGCTGCAGCTCGCGCACACCGGCGGCCTGGTAGCAGCTCTCGTCGGCCAGATCGGTGAGGCCGTCGCCGTCGTCGTCGACCCCGTCGCCACAACCCGGCAAGAGTTCGCCCGCCGCATCGTCGGCGCACGCCGGGTCGAAGCCATCGGTCAGGCCGTCGCCGTCGTCGTCGAAGGCGTTGTCGCAGGGCGCGAGGCCCGCGAACGAGGTCACCGCGGCCGGCACATCGGAGCGGGCGGCGCCGCTGGCCGCGCTCTCGTCGTCATCGTCGCCGTCCAGGCAGTCGGGGTCGGCCTTGTCGCCGAGGGCGTCGCCGTCGTTGTCGAGGCCGTCGCGGCACGCCGCCACCAGCCCGACTTCCGCGAACGTCGCCCCGTCGAGGCCCAGCAGCATCAGCGTCGGGCGCGTCCGGAACGTGACCGCCAGCGCATCGTCGACGGCCTCGACGCGCAGCGGCCGGTCGGCGAGCGCCAGCGTCGTGACCGGCGGATCGACGAGCGCGCCGGCGAGGTCGTAGACCCAGAGCGCGGCCTCGTCCCGCGCCAGGACGACGAGGTTCGTGCCCGCGACGAGCGCGTCGCTCGGCGTGCCTGCGAGCCCGAACGACGAGGTCGTCCAGCGGACGAACTCGCCGTCGAAACTCGTGACGGTGATGACGTCGACCCGCGCTTCGCCGGCCGACACGACCAGGAAGGCCGACCAGTCGGGCGCGGTGAGAACGCGGATCGGATCGTGGCCGACCGGGATGCCGGTCGTGCCCGGCACGAAATAGTCCGTGTCGATGAGCGTGCGCGTGCCGGCCGCCGGATTGAGCTGCGCGAGGACCAGCGAGGCAGGCTCGCGGTTGAGGATCGCGCCGAACAGGTGTCCCTGGGTCCCGAGCGCGAGATCCGGACACATGCGCGTCGCGGAGAGCGTCGCGGAGAGCTCGTCGTTTTGGGGGGCGGTCGTCTTCCCGTCGCCCTCGCAGGCGTAGGCGAAGTCGATCGGCAGAGAAAGCGCGGACTTGGGCGTCGAGGGTGCATCGCTGCAGCCCGGCGCGGCGAGCGCAAGGGCGGCGAGGGCGAGAAAGGCGAGGGCGGGGCGCGTCAGCATCAACGAATCTCCGCGACCTCGGTGTGGTAGAACGGCGACGTGGCGTCGAGCTCGACGACGCCGACGGCCGCGTCCTGAAAGAGCGCGACGTAGAGGCGCTTGAGGCCCAGATCCGCGCGGTCGACCAGCGCCATGCCGGCGGGGCCGCGCCCCGTGCGGATGTGGCCGACGGTCGCGCGCGCGGCCATGTCGAGGACCTCGATGGAGTCGGCCTTGTAGCAGCTCACGTAGACGAGCTCGGGTACGTCTTCGTGGGGCGGGACGACGATGATGTCGCTCGGATCGTTGGCGAGTGGGATCTTGCTGAGGACGCGCCCGCGCGCGCCGCCCTCGCTGGTGTCGGAGATGTCCAGGACGACCACCGAATCGGGCGCGCGGTAGGCGGCGTAGAGGCGCGTGCCGTCCGCGGACACCGCGACGGAGCGGGCGCGGTCGTTGGCCGGCGGCTCGGGGATCGCGACGGTGCCGAGCGTGCTGACCCATGGGTTGGTCGTGTCCAGCGTCGTCGGATCGTCGATGTTTTCGCGCGCGCCGATTCCGAGAATCGTGAATATGTTCGCGAGCTTGCTCGTGGCGTACACGCGCGCGGTCGTCGGGTGCACAGCCAGGCCGTAGAGCCCCTGGAACAGCGAGAGGTTGCCACTGAGGGTCGGGGTTCCGTCGGCGCCGAGCGTCCAGGTCGCGAGCTTGCCGTCGGCCATGCCGCCCGAAAGAAGGAGGTCGGGTTCGCCCGGGTGTCTCCCGGCGCGCGCGACCAGCCCGAAGGGATCCGCGCCCGCGTCCAGCGCCACATCGTCGACCGTCACCTGATCGCGTGCGCCGCTCTGCGGGCATGCGAGGATCTGGCCTTGCACCTTGCCGCCCGGGCAGGTCACGGTCGGGCGCGCTGGGTCGTCGCCGCCGAAAGCGACCCAGTACAAATGATCGTCGTTGCGGCTGGCGACGTAGCCGGCCACGGCGCGCCCGTCTTTGGCGAGCACGGCGAAGGTGCCCGGGAAGGACCCGACCTGGAAGCCGAGCGACGGCACGAACGTGTTCGTGCGCGTGTCGATCGCCAGGACCGCCGCGCCCGCATGTGCCAGATCGAAGTTGCCGGACACGACCCAGACCAGCGTGCCGCTCGGGTCCGCCGTCACGCCGACCGGGAAGTCGAGCGCGTCCGGCGGATGCGGCGGGCCGTTCTCGTTCGTGTCGCAGGCGCCGGCCAGAGTTGCCAGAGCCGCGAGCGCGAGCACCACCAGCAAATGAGGCACGCAGCGCGTAGCGATCACGAGGCCTCCAACGCAGCCTGCGCCGCCGCGAGGCGCGCGACCGGCACGCGGAACGGGCTGCACGACACGTAGTCG
>SXIE01000112.1 GCA_005772945.1 Pseudomonadota bacterium | reverse complement strand
GAAACACAATAGAGCGCCAAATACGCCCGACCGAGGAGCCGCGCGCGCCGCGCTCGCCGTGCTCGACACCAGCGCCGAGGTCACCCCGAGCCAGGGCGTGCTCGAGCTGCGCGCGGTGGCGGCGTGGCGGGCCGGCGAGCGCGAGCTGGCCAAGCGCTCGCTGGCCGAGCTGCAGAAGCGCTTTCCGGGCGGCCTCAAGCGCGCCGATCGGCTGGTGGCAGCCGCGCTCGAAGCGGGCGACGGCGGCGGCCTCGAGGCGCTCTTCGCCATGCCGCTCGCGATCGCCGTGAGCGCGCGCGGGCCTTTGCTGGCGGGCGCCATGCTCGAGTTGGAGGGCGCCGTCGACCCGACGCTCGCGCCGGTCCTCGAGGCGTGGGGGCTCCAGGCCGCGACCTCGCGCGCGGACGCGATCGCCATCCTCGATTCGGCTCCTGGTGCGGACGCCCTGTCGGCCGAGGCGCCTTGGGATCCGAGCGCGAACGCCTACCGCGCCTGGGTTTTGGCGCGACACGGACAGGCGGCGCGCGCGGCGGCGCTGGCGAAGGAGACGCTCGGGCGCCTGCCGGAGGCGAGCCTCTTCGAGCTCGACACGCGTCCCGTGAGCGCGCCCCAGGCGGCGCTCGCTGCGCGCGTGCTGGGCCAGGCCGAGCTTGTGGCAGGCCGGTTCGACGCGGCGCTCGCGGCCTTCGATCGGTCGCTTGCGGCGCGACTGGACGGCGCGGTTCTCGGGCTCCGGGCCGAGGCGCTCGCGCGCGCCGGTCGGGCCGGCGAAGCCCTCGCCGCGTATCGAGCCTGCGCCGCGCAGGGCACCCTGGAAGCGTGGGCCCGTCGCTGCCGCGCCGCGGCGCGCTGACGTGGGCGCGCGTCTCGAACGCGTTCTCGGGGCCCTCAACGGGCTCGTCGGCGATCGACTCGTGCAGCTGGGCAACGGCCTCGCGACCCCGGCGGCTTCGCGACGATCGATGACGCTCGACCGCTTCCGGTGACGCACGCGGCGCTCGCGCGAGCGCACCCGGAGCCCACCGGACGCGTCGTCATCCTCGTCCACGGCCTCATGGACACCGAGCACGGCTGGCACGTCCGTGGCGGCCTCGATTACGGAACCCGCCTTGGCCGCGACACCGGATACCTGCCGCTCTGGGTGCGCTACAATTCCGGATGCGCCATCGCCGATAGTGGCGTCGCACTCTCGCAGCTGCTCGACGGCTTGCTCGCCGCGTACCCCGCGCCGCTCCACGAGATCGTGCTGCTCGGCCACAGCTTGGGCGGCCTCGTCGTCCGCGCCGCCTGCCACACAGCCGCCGTGTCCCGGCAGGGCGGCGACGCGGCCGATTCGGAGCGCGGCGCGTGGCTCGCGCGCGTCCAGCAGGCGTACTACCTCGGGACGCCTCACCACGGTGCCCCGCTCGAGCGCGCCGGCAGAGTCGTCGCGCGCGTGCTCGGTTCGCTCGACGACCCCTACGCGCGACTGGCCCGCGACCTCGCCGATCTGCGCAGCGACGCGGTCAAGGACCTCGGCGACGCCGATCTGCGGCACGAAGACCGCGCGCGCCGCCGAGGCGCCGCGAGCCTTCGCGACCCCACGCACCCCGTGCCGCTCCTCGCGACCATCCGGCATCATCTCGTGGTGGGCTCGGTGTCCGAGGTGACCTGGCTCTCGCAGCTCTTCGGCGATACGATCGTTCCGGTCGGGAGCGCGAGTGCCGGCCACGTGCTTCACTCTGGCGCCGATCCGGCGCTCTTGCCGGCACACGTCGCGTACTTTCCGGGCGTGTCGCACCCGAACCTGGCGCGGCACGAGGGGATCTACCAACGCATCCGTCAGTGGATCGGAGGCGCACCATGAGCGAGCGAGAGACCATTATGAATCGCTGGCGCGGGCTCGTCACGCTCACGCGCACCATCGTCGACCAGGGCTCGCGCGCGGTCGAGCGCGTGCAGACCGAGGAGGTCGCGCGCGCGGCGACAGTCATCGGCCGCGTACCCCAACTTCGAGGGGGCGCACGGGTGGCGCAGGCCCTCCACGACCTCGTCGTCACGACGACCCACGCGCGCGTCCGCCAGATCGCCGAGGTCGTCGAGGCGATCGTGCTCGCGGGGATCGACGCGCGCGCCGGGCGACCCTCCGGCGGCATGGCGGAACCTGTGTCGAGCGCCAATGGCGGAAACGCGAAAACGCCTACATATCCAGACGCTTCCATCGGTTAATTATCACCAAGAGCGACGTTCGCGCGGGCGTTCGACTCAAAGGCTGTCGAGAGATTGGCGGCAGACTCTCACTTCGGGGCACGTCCCCGCGGCCGCGACGGGGACGCGGCGGCAGCCTGGGCGAGCGCGTCCTCGAGCCACGCGACGAGGCCCCGCATGCGCGTCTGGACGGCCTCGGGCCAGTGCTCGGGTTGGGCGCGCGCCATGTCGATGGCGAGGCGATGCCGGTCCCGGAAGCTTACGCCGACGACCGGACGGCCGCGCTTCCTGCCGATGAGGGCCTCGAGCTCGCCGGCCAGGTGGCCCTCCCCGAGCCCGCGCTTGGCCGCGGAGGCCACCGTCGGTTCGACGTTCGTCCGTGGATGGCGCGCGAGAAACGCGGCGATCACCGCCGCGTGGCGGAGGGTCAGATCGTGGGCGCGGACGAGCGTCCGAACCGCATCCGGCAGACGCCCGACGGCCGCGACCCGATCCGCGTCGCGCGGACTCATGCTGCAGAGGCGCGCGATCTCGTCCGCGTTGTGCCCCTGGTCGTGCAGCCTGAAGACGAAGTAGCTGAGGTCGACGCCGCGCAGCTTGCGATGCGCCACGTTCTCGGCCCACGCGAGGCGCCAAGCCTCGGCGTCGTCGCACGTCAGGACGATCGCCTTGGCGTGCCGGCGGCCGAGTTCCTTGAGCGCGTGGATCCGCCGGAAGCCGGCCACAATCTGGTAGCGCCCATCGGCGCGCGCGCGCAGAAACACGGGGACCTGCTGCGGGGTCACGCGCAGCTCGGCGACGAGATCGGCGATGTCGATGACCGCGCGCTGGCGGAACGTATCGTCGCTCGCGTCGACCTCGGCGACCGCGATGTCGACCACGGCTGGCGGGGATGGGGATGGAGACGGGGCCTGGCTGGGCTTGCGTGGCGCCATGCGCTGAATCTATGGCAATCGCGGCTGGCTGGCGAGAGGGCGCCGACCGGCACCGACCAGCACGACCAGTAGCAGACGTCAGCCCGGTCCGAGCTCGAAGTACTTGCAGAAGAGGAGCCGCCCGTCGTCCGCCCGTGCGCGCGGCGGTCCCTCGGGAAACACGTTCGGGCACTCCATCGAGCAGGCGCCCGTGCTCGCAACGACGTGCGTGCAGTCCGCGCAGCGCCAGCGGAAGCCGAGCGCCGCCGCCTGGGCGACGAAGGCCGCGTTGCGGGCCGGGACGTCGGCGGCCTCTGCCTCGGGCGAGATCGGTATCATGGCGCGAGACGCCGATCCTGGCGGCGCCAGGCTTCGGTCTGGTCGGCGTTCGAGACGCGCTCGCCGGCGCGCGCGTGGAGCATGCGCCGCTTGTCCGGATCGGGCTCGAGCTCGGCGGCAGCGAACGCCGCGATGAATCCATGATCGCCGAACGTCGGCGCCAGCTCGCGCGCTTCGTCGAGCTTGCCGTCCTCGACCAGGAGGAGCGCCGCGACCGCCCGGAGCGAGCCCGCGTCGTTGGCCGTGAGCCCGCGCGTGAGCGAGAGCACGGCGCCGAGCCGATCGGCGCGACAGCCGGCGACCGCGAGCGCCGCGGCGAGCTCGACCGAGGGCTCGAAGCGCTCGAGACCGACGACCAGCGGGGCGTTCTTGCTGAGGACCCACGCCTGGAGAAAGCCCTGCGCGGGGGCGTTGGCGAACGCGCCGGGCGAGCCGTCGGCGCGCGCGGGCGGGCGCTTGAAGACGCGCTCGGCGTCCGTCCAGAGTTGGTCGAGCGCGCGGACCAGCTGCTGGTGGGCACGGGCGTTCCTCGCCCGATCCTGTCCCGCGCGATCGAGCGCGGCGAAACCAGCGGCAAAGCGCGGCGCCTTGCGGACGGGGTGGCCTTTGCCCGGAACGCCCTCGATGAGCGTGCAGATCGAGACGCCGAGGCGCTCGGACGCGCGCGCAAGCCGCTCGCCAGCGCCCACCAGCAGGAGGGCTGCGACGACGATCGGCGCGACGCGCCCGAGCCCGAGCCGGTCCTTTGCGCGATGGATCACATGCAGCACCCGATGCTCCTACCGCTTGCGGGGGGCGGCGACAACCGCCGGGCGAGAACCGCGCGGTCGCGATCCGCCTTCCGTTGCGTGCCACGCGGCTTGCTACGCTGGCCGGGCTCGGCGAAACTCGGAGCCCCTCGCGGGAATGCCCCGCCCCGCCGCGAGGGTGTTAGGCCCGATGCCATCGCCCCGCCCCATCCGCCAACCCCTTCCCTTCGCGCCGGTCGTGCCGGGCGCCCCCGCGCGGGGCCGCGTCTGGCGCATCGGCGCGTGCGTCCTCGCGTTCTTCGCCTTCTTCGCGGGCAGCCCGGCTCCGCTCTTCGCGGGCGACGACGAGTACGTGCGCTGGACGCTCCTCCCGCCGGCGGCCTCGCCCTATCATCTGATCCGCTACGAGATCACGCGGCGCCAGCCGGCGACGACCGCGGTCCATCGCCGCCAGCTGCCGGACGCCGACGAGGGCCTCCACGCGCTCGGGCTCCTCACGCGCGAGGAATCGGACGCGTTCTTCGCGCGCGTGCGTCAGCTGGACGGTGCGCGCCTCGGGGACGCCAAGCCACCCGAGAAGCGCCGCGCCGGGGCGCTCACCTGGCGCTGCGAGACGCTCATCGACGGTGAGCGCCATGCGTTCGAGGTCACCGACATGGACGCGCTGCCGGATCGGCGCTACGCGCAGCTGTTTCGTGCGACCCGCGACGCCGTGGTGGCGCACGCGGGCGAGCTGCCGTTCCGCAACACGTTCTTCCCGGCCAAGCAGCGGTCGTGGCTCAACGTCGAGTCGATCCCCGCATCGCGCGTGACGATCGACGGCTTCGATACACAGCTCGAGACGCCGCTCTACGCGTACGAGGTCGCCGCCGGCGAGCACACGATCATCTTGAAGAGCACCGACGGGCGCTACGTGCGCGACTACCGCGTCAGGCTCGAGGCCGAGGGGACGACCACCCTGCGGGTCGACCTGCGCTGACGGGCGTTGCCGCCCACGGTGGCCGCGATCGTTTTCGGCGCTTTTTTTCCGACGAACGTCGCCCCGACCCCGAAGGGAGTCGGCGAGGACGGCACGTCACGCCGCCCAGCTTCACCCGTCGCCGCGTCGGCGAAAGGAGTCGGTCATGGCGTTTTCGATGCGAATCGCGCTTGGAATCCTGAGTGTCCTCGGCCTCGGTGTGGGCGCCGGCTGCGATGGGATGGTCGGCGTGGAGGACCGCGCCGAGCCGCTCCAGGTGGCGCCGAGCGGCCAAGAGGCCGCGCTGACGGCCAACGTCGGCCTGGTCAGTCTGGCGCCGGCCGAGACCGCGCCGTTGGAGAGTGGTTCGTGCATGAGCAACGCCGACTGCCCCTCGGACTACCCGAACTGCTGCCAGGTCGGCGGCTACGCGAGCTGCTTCGAGGAGTCGTGCGAGGATGCCGGCGGCAAGCCCAAGAGCACGCTGGCGCCCGCGACGCTGTCCGCGCGGCGCTGACCCCAGTGCCAGACGGCGGTTGCGCGGCGCGCGTCCGCCGTGCTCTGAATGCCGCGTGGCACGCGCCGATCGAGAAGAAGGGCAGCCGCGTACGCACGCCATCGTGGTCGAAGCGGCCGCGTCGACCGCCGCGTGGACGCGGATCTTCGGGCTCGAGAACTTCCGCTATGCCAAGAGCGGCTGGTGGATCGACGCGATCATGCCGCACGATCCGCGCGCGTTCCTCCTCTTCGCGGTCCTCGCGCCGGTCGCCCTCTGGGCCGTCGGGTACGCGTTCGCGCCCGACGCGACCGTGTATCTGGCGGCGCCCGACATTCAGAGCCAGCTGCCGTTCCTCACGGCGCACCTCCTCGCGCTGCGGATGCTCGGCGGGCTCGTCGCACGCGGGACCGCACCGGCGCTCGGCGGACTCGGCGTCACCGCCCAAGACGTCCAGCGCTTTCGGCGCGGGATCGTCGGCTGGGTGCCGAATGTGGCCGCCCCGATCGCGGCCGCATTCTGGCTGGTGCGCGACACGACGGTCGGGCTCGTCCCGGGTCCCAATGGCCTCACCGCCTTCGACGATCCGGAGCAGTGGGACCTCGCAGGGCTCGGAGGACCCCACCAGCACGTGCTCCTCGGCATCTGGCTCTTCGAGTGGACGATCTTCGGCATTATCCTGTGGGTGCAACTCTGGAACATGTTCGCGCTCACGCGCACGATCCGGCGCACGAACTTCGAGCCGCATCTGGACCGCATCATGGTCCACGACGAGTACCGCGACTTCTTCGCGCTCATCGCGCGCAACGCGACCATCTGTGCGGGGTTCGCGGTCGCCAACCTGGCCTTCATCGCCTTCACGGGCGAGCTCGTGCCCAAGCCGACGCGCTCGGTGACGAACCTCTCGGAGTTCCTCGAGGAGATGAGCGACCTCACGAGCGTGGGCGTGCTCATCATCGTGATCCTGGCCGGCTACGTCGGGTACGTGTTCCTGATTCGGCGTGCGCTCACGCGGGCGATCGACCGGGCTTTTGCGCCGACCGGCGACCGCGTGCTGGAGGCCTCGCGAGCGCCGTTGGCACTCAGCGGAGACGCGAGCGCGGGCGACCTCGAGGCGCTGCGCCAACGGCTCGATGGCGCGCTGGTGCTGCTCAAGGCCATCGCGTTCCAGCGCGAGGTCGATGCGCTCGGCGGGCGCGGGCTGACGATCCTCATGGCCAAGGCGCTGCCGGTCCTCGGCACGATCGGGCTCCGGCTCTACATGCTCATCACGCACCAGACTCCGCCCGTATGACGGACGCTGCGCGGCGCGCTGGGGATTGCATGCTGGACATCGGATTCTCGCGCGAGCATATGCGGCGGAAAGCTTGCTCGAGCGCCACGGAGACCCACCGATGAACACGTCTCACACCCCGACACCACGCGGTGAAACGCGTACGAGCGCGCTGGCCGGGCGCTGGTTTCCGGCCGACGCTGACGAGCTCCGGCGCGCCGTGCGCCGCTACCTGGATGAAGGGAAAGCGGCCGCCCAGGCCGCCCTGGTGCTGGGACGGGTCGCGGCGGTGCTCGCGCCGCATGCCGGGATCGTCTACTCCGGGCCGGTCGCAGGCGCGGCGTGGGCCGCCGCGCTGGAGCACACTGCGGCGGCCTACGCGCGCGTCGTCCTCGTGGGACCCGCCCACCGCGTGGCGTTCAAGGGAATCGCGCTCGGCGACTACGACGCGTTCGCGATCCCGACCGGCCGCGTGACGGTCGATCGGGCCGCGCTGGCGGACCTCGAAGCGGCCGGACTCGGGACGTTCGTTCCGGCCGCCCACGTCGACGAGCACTGCCTCGAGATCGAGCTGCCGTTCCTCGTCGAAGCCTTTGCTGGTCGCGTTCAGCCGCCGATCGTCCCGCTGCTCGTCGGGCACGTCGACGAGGGCGAGGTCGCGGCGGCGCTCGAGCGCGTGCTGCGGACCGACGACCTCCTGGTCATCTCGTCCGATCTGTCGCACTTCCATCCTTATGAGGACGCGGCGGCGCGTGACGAGGCGACGCTCGCGCGGGTGCTTGCGCTGGATCGCCGCGGGCTCTCGGGTCACGCGGCGTGCGGGCATGAGGGGCTGGTGGCGGGGCTCGCGCTGGCGCGCCAACGCGGGTGGACGAGCGCGTTCATCGGGTACCAGAACTCGGGGGATACGGCCGGGGACAAGGACCAGGTCGTCGGGTACGGCGCGGTCGCGTTCGGGCCGCCGCTTGTTCCCGCGGGCGCACTCTGATAAGGCCAGGCGCGTATGGCGGAAGGCGACGAAGGGACGGAGGCGCCGGGCGCTGCGAAGCGGCGGCGGCTGGAGGCGATGCTGGGCGAGGGCATCGTCATGCTGCACCTCGACCCGCGCGCGCCCGAGGTCGTCGTGCCGGCGCATCTCAAGGTCGGGCCGGTGTTGCGCCTCAACATCGCCTATGGCTTCCGGCTCCCGGCGCTTGAGGTCGGCGACGACGGGGTCTATGCGGTCTTGTCGTTCAGCGGCCAGAACTTCGGCTGCACCATCCCGTGGGGCGCGGTGTTCGCGCTGACCTCGCCCGACGATCCGACGCGCGGGGCGTTCTTTCCCGAGTCGGCGCCGCGCGAGCTGCGCGTGATGCTGGAGTCGCGGTTGGAGGGGGCGTCCGAAGCGCCGGAACCGCCGGATGGGGTAGACGCGCCCGCGACCCCACCAGCAGCGGCTCCGCGGGCTATTCCCATGCCCCGTGCGGCGCTGGCGGCGGCGCGGGGGGGCGGCGAGGCGGCGCCCGCGACCGCGCCGCAGGGACGCCCGAAGCCGTCGTTCACCGTCTTGAAGGGCGGTGGCACGCCGGACGGTGATCCGGCGACCGCGAATCGTCCGCGCCCGTCGCTGACGATCGTGAAAGAGTGACGCAGCGGATCGCCGTCCTCCCCGAGACGCTCGCGAACCAGATCGCGGCGGGCGAGGTGGTCGAGCGGCCCGCGTCGGTGG
>SXIE01000111.1 GCA_005772945.1 Pseudomonadota bacterium | reverse complement strand
CGCGCGATCGCGTGCTCGAGGGCAAGCAGCGCGCGCCCGAGGGCGCTCGTCACGAGCCCCTCGAGATGGCCGGCAAAAACAAGCACGAGCGAGCGCCGCGCCCGAATCGCCTCGTGGAACTGGGGCGTCGCGAAGAAGCCATCGAACGCGCGCGAGGCCACCGCGGTCGCACCCGGCGTGGTCCACAGCGTGGCGACCGTCGCGAAGTACTCGTCGAGCAGCGCGCGCAGCACCCGCGTTTTCCGATGCGGATCGACCTGCCAGGCCCGCACATCCGCGCGCGTCAGCTGCGCGCGCTCAGCGGCGCTCAGCGTGAGGCCCACGAGGGCGCGCTCGGGATCGGCGTAGACCGCCGCGAGAAAAGTCGGGTCATGCAGCATGCGCACGGCCGTCCGCTGCAGCTCGAGGTCGCTCATCGCGCCCCCGCCGGCATCAGCCCCGCGAGCCGCGCGAAGCCCGCGCCCACCGCCCCGTTCGTATTGCGCTCGCACTCGAAGACGACCGCGCGCAGCTCGGGCGCACGCGGAATCACGCGCTCCGCCAGGGTCCAGGTGTCGGCGATGGGCTCGGGCCCATGCTCGTCCTCGATCCACGCCAGGCCCTCGTGCACCCGCTCGCGTCCGCCCGCGACGTGCACCTCGACGACCCGCTCGAGCGGGAAGCCGTCGAGCCCATCGGTCACCTCGAACCCCATCGCACGCTGATAGATGGCCAGGTGCGCGAGGTCGAGCAGCACGCCGGTGTCGGCCCGCTCGGCGACGCGCGCGAAGAAATCGAGGATGTGGAGGTCCCCGAGAAACACCTGCCCCGGCGGATTCTCCGGCAGGACCTCGCGTCCGGTGGCCTCGCGCAGGCGCACGATCCCCGCTGCCAGCGCGGTCGCGGACGCATCGCTCAGGATCGGCGGCAAGAGCAGCATGTGCCCGCGGTCGCGCGGACCGAAGTGCCAGAGGCCCGCATCGCCACAGATCCAGGCCGGCCTCAGCACCTCGAGGAACTCCATGACCGCTGCCATCCATGCGGGGTCGAAGTCCTCGGGCTCGTCGAGGTTGAGATCCAGGAAGTGATACGTCGTCGGTCGCCCGGCGCCCGCCCAGCGGCGCATGTCCTCGTCGAGCCCCTTGGCGACCTCGACGCCGCATTCGAGAAAGCGCACGCACGCGGGGTGCTCGGCGACGAGGCGCGCGAGGTCGAGCGTGTCGGCCGATCGATGGGCCCCGTATTCGGTCGAGACACCCAGACCCAGATGCGGTAGGCGCCGGACGCGACGGTCGAAGCGCTCGGAGGGATCCGCCGCCGTCACCTCGCCCTCGGCAGTTCCCGAGGGCGCGGAAGCGGCCCGGAGCCGCATGAATGGCCGTTGTGCATGCACAGTGCTCGTATCACAGGAATCCGTTGACCACCGGGACCGCGATCTCTAATATCGCGCCCTCGCGCGCGCGGCCAGCCTCGCAACGCGCTCATTTGGTGCCCGTCGCGCCATCGCCCCTTCGCCCCTTCGCCCCATCCCCCCCGCGCAAGCTCGCATGAAACCCGAAGACCTCCAGCTCAACGCCCATGAAATCCCGGCCGCCGGGCTACGCCTCCAAGGCGAGCTCCCCGCGGAGTGGGCCGCGTCGTCGCTCGTGCAGGCCTACCGGGCCGCGGGGCCCGCCCGCCTCGCGCTCGATGTGCAGCCCATCGGCGACAACGTGCTCGTGCGCGGCGATATCCGCCTCATGGTCGACTTCGACTGCAGTCGCACCCTGCAACCCGGACGCATCGATCTCGTCGCGCCCTTCTCGGAGCTGTTCGTGCCGGGCACCAAGACCCAGCTCAACCTGGCCGAGGAAGACGTCAGCTCCGACGACCTGGTCGACGAGCCGTGGGTCATCGAGGGTGGCGCCATCGATCTCGAGGCGCTCGTGCGCGAGCACCTGGTCCTTGCCCAGGACCCCTACCCCGTCGCGGCCGACGTCGAGCGCGACGTGGCTCCCGCGGGCACCCCCCTCTGGTCGAGCCGAGGCGACGCCATCGACCCGCGCTGGGAAAAGCTGCGCGACATTCAATTGACCGGCGCCGCTGGCGACGCCAAGACGACCCCTGGAGACGACGTATGACGACCCCGACGAACAAGCACGGCAAGGCTCGCACCCGCAGCCGCCGCGCCAATCACGACAAGATGACGCTCAAGTTCACCGGCATCTGCAACAACTGCGGCGCCGACAAGCAGCCGCACCGCGCGTGCCCGTCGTGCGGGTTTCATCGCGGGCGTCTCGCGATCGAAGTGAAGAAGAAGGCCGAGGTCGCGACCGACGCGCCGACGGGCGGCTGATTCGCGCCGCGAGGTCGTGATGCGTCACCGCATTCTCGTGGCCAGTGATCATGCGGCGATCGTGCTGCGGCGAGCGATCGCGCGGCACCTCGAGGCGCGTGGCTTCGAAGTGTCGGAGTTCGGTCCGACGGACGGCGAGCGCTCCGACTACCCCGACCAAGCCTTCGTGGTGGCCGAGGCGGTCGCGCGCGGCGAGGCGGCGCGCGGGGTGCTCGTGTGCGGGACCGGGATCGGGATGTCGATCGCCGCGAACAAGGTCGACGGGGTTCGCGCCGCGCTGGTGAGCGACCCGGTGACGGCGCGACTGGCCGGCGAGCACAACGCCGCCAACGTCCTCTGCTTGGGCGGGCGACTGCTCGCCGAGCCGTATGCGATCGGCCTGGTCGACACCTGGCTCGAGTCGTCGTTCGAGCCGCGGCATCAGCCACGACTCGATCGGATCAGCGCCTACGAGGCGCGGCGCAAGGCGCCCTGAAACACGCGGCGCAGCACAACGCGGGGGTAACGCATGCGGTGTCCCTTCTGCCAGAGCCAGGACAACCGAGTCGTCGACTCGCGGCTCGCACGCGAGGGGCGCTCGATTCGGCGGCGGCGACTGTGCGAGGCGTGCAGCGAGCGCTTCACGACCTACGAGGTCGTCGAGGACGCGATCGTCGATGTCGCCAAACGCGATGGTCAGACCGAGCCCTTCGACGCGGAGAAGCTGCTGCGGAGCATGCGCATCGCGTGCAAGAAGCGCCCGGTTCCGACCGAGGCGCTCGTCGCTTTTGTGGACCGGCTCGAGTCGCGGCTGGCATCCCGCCCCAAGCGCACGGCGACCGCGCAGGAGGTCGGCGAGGCGGTGCTCGGGTTCCTGCGCGGGCTCGATCCGGTCGCCTACGTTCGCTACGCGTCGGTCTATCGCAGCTTCCACAACATCGACGAATTTCTTATAGAGATCGCGACCTTCGAGCCTCGCCTCGAAGCGACCGCGGACGAGGCGCGGCACGAGGCGACGCTCGATTGCGTAGGCCCGGCCGGGCCCGTGAGGGCCGTTGCCGGGCTGCCCGCGACGCTCGACGACGCCAGCGAGCGGCCGCTTCCCGAGGCGCCCCCGGGCGACGCGTGACCGCCGCGGACGGCACCTTCATGGCGCGGGCGCTCGAGCTCGCAGCGCGAGGACGCGGCGGCGTCAGCCCGAACCCGATGGTCGGCGCCGTGGTCGTGAAGGACTGGGTCGTCGTCGGCGAAGGCTGGCATCGGCGCGCGGGTG
>SXIE01000110.1 GCA_005772945.1 Pseudomonadota bacterium | reverse complement strand
GGCGGGTGCTGCTCGGGGTGCCCGTCGCGCTGGCGCTCGCGCGCGCTCTCGACGCCGCGCCCGAGGCGCTCTTGGCGGGCGAGCTCTTCGCCGCGGCGCGCCACGTCGGCCACCGGCCGCGCGTACACCACGTGGCGCGAGCGCTACGCGATCCGGCGGCCGCGGGCGAGCTCGGCTGGAAGGCGTTCGACGTCCTCCGCTGGGGCGCGCGCGACCTCGCGAACGAGCCCTACGCGGCGCGGCTGGCGCTGCTCCGCTCGGCCCTGCCCGAGAGCGGCCAGGCCTCCTTCGTGCAAACGGTCGAAGGCGATCGCGCCGAGGTCGCGCGCCGCTACACCGAGTGGGTCGAGAGCGAGCGCTTCGAGGGCTTGATCGTCCGCAGCGACACGGGCTTCACGTACAAGGTGAAGCCCGAGGTGTCGCTCGACGCGGTCGTCATCGCGTTCGGCGAACGCGTGACCGAGGGCGTCCACGAGGTGCGCGAGCTCTGCGTTGCGCTCGTCACTGGCGACGCACGCGAGTACCAGTTCATCGCCTCGGTCGGCTCGGGGCTCGACGTGGCCGAGCGGCGCTCGCTTTACGCCCGCCTGAGCGCCAGCGCCGTCGCATCCGACTACCGGCTCGTCAATCGCGAGGGCATGCTGTGCCGCTTTGTGCGGCCGGAGCTCGTCGTCGAGATGAAGTGCGCCGACGTCTTGCCGCCGGAACCTGGCGAAGCCGCCAGTACCAAGATGCGGCTTGCCTTCGATGCGGCCTCCGGCTGGTCGATGCGCGGGGCCGTGCCGCAGCCTTCGGTCCTCTTCCCGATCTTCGTGCGCGAGCGACCCGACAAGAACGTGAACGTCGCCGACGTCGGCTTCGGACAATTCGAGCAGCTCTTCGGCGCATTCGACACGGCCGAGCCGACGCGTGGGCCGCCGCTCGCGACGCCGATCGCGACGACCGAACTGCCGCGGTCGAGCGTCATCCGGCGCGCCGTCTGGACCAAGGCCGCCAAGGGGCAAACGGCCGTCCGTAAGTACGTCGCCTGGGCGACGAACAAGCACGATCGCGACCCGCGCTTCCCGCCTTACGTCGTCTGCTTCACCGACTTTTCGGCGGGCCGCAAAGAGCCGCTTCAGCGCGAGCTCCCCGTCGGCGCGACCCCCGAGAGCCTCGAGGTCCACATCGCGCTTTGGGAGAGCGAGAACCTCAAGAAGGGATGGGAGCGCGCCGTGTGAACGCGCGGGCAGCCGCGCGTGGGGCCTGTCGGCCCGAGCGCGGCCTTCGCGAACGCGCCTACTCGCAGCCCGCGTCGAAGCGCCATTGCGCGTCCTTGACCTCGAGGTTCGAGGTACCACGCAGCTTCCAGTCTTTGCCGGCCGGGGTGTACACGCGCAGCTCGTACGACCCGATCTTGAGTCGCACACCCGGCGCGGACTTGCCGGGGTCGAGCACGATGAAGTTCCCGACCTGGGCCCCGGCTTGCCCGGCTTGCCCGGCTTGGTAAATCTCGAACTTCAGCTTCTTGCGCTGCCCCGCCCGTTTGCACGTGAGCGTGTCGTTCTTGACCGTGCCCTCGTACCCGCGATGCAGATACACAGCCTTGATTTCGACTGTAATCCTCATGGATTTGGGCACGTCGACGACCTCGGACCAGGTCGCGCCGCGCGCGTCGATCACCTTGAGCGGGATCCGGTGGTCCTTGGCCTCGAGCTCGAACACCGCGGGCTGCCCCTTCTCGAGGACCTGGCCGTCGAGCTCGATGATCGATCGGTAGCCCTCTTCGCCGTTCACGACCAGCTGGGTCTTGCCGTCACCGCCGATCCCCGCGATGGCCGCCATCCAGCCATCGAGGATCCACGCATCGTCCCCTTGGCTGGGCTTGGTCTGAAGCGGCCCTGGCGGCAGTGGCGGAGCCGGAGCCGGGTCGGGCGCGGCCGCCGTCGCGGGCCCACCGAGCGCCGCACCGACGGCGCACAAGATCCAAAGCGTCACGCGCATCATCGACTCCTCGGAAACCAGGTTCCGCTCGAAGCGTCTCGCACGAGGCCCGAACTCTACTCGGAATCGGCCGGCACCAATACCTCGCGTCCGACGGCGCCCGCGATTTCGTCGGCGACGTCATAGCGCAGCGGTAGCGCCCTATTCCCGAGCCAGAGCCGCGCCTGGTCATCAAAGAACGCCGACGCGGGGTCGCCCGACTGGCCACCCGGGATGATGTTCTGACCCGTGACGCGCCCGTCGGGCGTGAATCCGACGACCATGCGCATGACCGGGCCCGCGCCGTAGCTGAACTTCGTGCCGCCGAAGCCCGCGTTCGCCGCGTCCACGTTCCACATGTCGCCAGGCCGCGGGAACCAGGTGAGGCCGCGCCGCGGGTCGCCCTCGGCCAGCGACGGAGCGAGCGGCAAGCGATCGGTCGTGATCTGGAAGTCGCCGAGGACCGCTTCGAACAGCGGATTCGAGCCGATCTGATTCGCGAGCAGCGACCCGAAACGCACCTGATGCCGAAGACCCCAGAGCCAGCGACTCATGTCGGCGGTCTCGAAGCCGCCCGCGTCGCCGCCGCCGGGGCCGGCGAGGAAGTCCAGCGCGGCCACCAGGGCCTCGAGCACGAGGATGTCGCTGGTCTCGAGGCGTTGGGTCGGGAGCGTGTCGAAGTAGGCCGACTCCTGGGTGGCCGCGACCCACGACGCGAGGTGCTCGCTGTTGTCGGGCCCGCGCCCGCGCAGCATGCGGCGCAGGAGCCGCACGCGTCCGGCGCCCGAGCCGTCCTGCCAGAGGCCGCCCGGGATCGGTTCGTCGTCGAAGGTCGCGTTCACGACGCGCGCGAACCACGCCCAGAAGATGGACGTCGCGACCGCGTCCTCGCGCTCGTGCGTGCCGACCTGGTGGTAGAAGGTCTCGACGCCGGACTCGGCCTGAAGCCCGCGGGCCTTCCAGGCTTCGAGGCGCGCGCGGGCCTCGTCGATGCGTGCCTTGTTGTTGGTGTACAAAGGATCGGCGCCCGTGGCCGCGCGGTCGATGGTCGGCACGAGCAAGTCGAGGAAGTCCTCGGCGAGGCGCGTGGTGTGGTCCGCCTGGATCTCGGCCATCTTGGCGACATCGGCGTTCCCGTCCGCGATCGCCCGCTCGAGGCCGCGCGCGATCGAGCTCGCGCGATAGCCGACGTCCCAGGGCCCGCCGAGGTAGTATTCGTCCGAGTACATCTCGCCGTTGGTGATGATCGCGCCGATGTCGTTATTGGCCGAGACGACGTAGCCTTGGGCCGGCGAGAGTGATTGCGGGTAGCGATCGAACGGCACGACGCAGCGGCTCGGATCGGTCTTGCCGGGGGCCTCGTCGACCGCACCGTCGGCCGTGATGGGCACCGTGAACCCGGGGTAGGCGTTGCCGTCGAGGAGGAGCCGCGGGTCGGCGGCGTCGAGCCATTTGCCATTTGCATCGCGCGGCAAGTATCCGCGGCAGGGGACCGATTGGTAGCCGGTGTAGAGGACGTTGCCGTTCTTGTCGGCGGCCACCATGTTCTGCGAGTAGGTCGTCACGTAGCGCATGGCGTCGAGGAAATCCCAGACGTCCTTCGAGGTGCCCCAGAGCTGGTTCGCTTTCAGCATGTTGCCCGTGTCGAAGCCGGTGTAGTCGAACGAGATCGCGCTGACGACGCCATCGTGGTTCGTGTCGCCGGGGACGATGAAGTCGCCCTGCATCGTGACGAGCGCCTCGCCGGCGGCCAGCGCCTCGGTGCGCGTCGCGGGGCGGCCCTC
>SXIE01000109.1 GCA_005772945.1 Pseudomonadota bacterium | reverse complement strand
CCGAGCGCGCGCGCCGCGACGAGCACATCGTGTGCATTCTGCCGGACTCGGCGGTGCGCGGCTACAAGACCGTCTTCGTCATGCCGGACAAGATGTCCGAAGAGAAGATGGCGGCGTTGCGCGCGTTCGGCTCGAAGGTCGTCGTGTGCCCGACCAACGTCGAGCCCGAGGATCCGCGCAGCTACTACGCGGTCGCGCGGCGGATCGCGACCGAGACGCCGAACGCGATCCTCGCGAATCAATACCACAATCCGGCCAATCCGGCGGCGCACTACGCGTCGACGGGGCCGGAGATCTGGGAGCAGACGGGCGGCGAGATCGACGTCTTGGTCGTGCCGATGGGGACGGGCGGGACGCTCTCGGGAACGGGCAAGTTCCTCAAGGAGCAGAAGCCGTCGATCAAAGTGATCGGCGTCGATCCGATCGGCAGCGTCTATCACGACTACTGGCGCACCGGGAAAATGCCGGCGCCGTCGACGTATCGGGTCGAGGGATTCGGCGAGGATTTCCTGCCATCGACGATGGATTTCTCGGTCGTCGACGAGGTCATTCGCGTGTCGGACAAGGAGTGCTTCCAATGGACGCGCCGCGTGGTGCGCGAGGAGGGGCTCTACACGGGCGGGTCCGCGGGCGGCACGGTCTGCGCGGCCGTGAAGTACGCCGAGCGCGCGCGCCGCGACGAGCACATCGTGTGCATTCTGCCGGACTCGGCGGTGCGCTATCTGTCGAAGATCTTCAACGACACGTGGCTCAAGGAGGGCGGGTTCTTCGACGCCGAGGATGTCGCGGGCGACACCATCGGGGACCTCATCGCGCTGCATAGCCGCGAGGTCGTGATGGCGGACCCGAGCGACACCTTCGAGTCGGTCGTGCGCCGCATGAAGGAAGGCGGGATCTCGCAGCTGCCGGTCCTGTCCGAGGGCAAGCTCATCGGCCTCATCACCGAGGTCGACATGCTGAGCGCGCTCATCGAGCAGCGCGCGAACTTGAAGACGCCGATCGCCGGATTCCTCAACGGGCAATACGCGCTCGTCGAGACGCACAACCGCACTACGATCCTGGCGCAGATGTTCAGTCAGAACCGCGTGGTGGTGGTCGAGGAGCACGGGCGCATCGTCGGGATCCTGACGAAAATCGACTTCATCGACTGGTTCTCGCGGCGGATCCGAACGTGAGCGGCGCTACGGCCGAGACGCCGGCGCGCGACGAGGCGAGCAGCATCATCTATGTGCTGTCGGACGCGACGGCGGAGACGGCCGAGCGGGTCTTGCGCGCGGCGCTCATCCAGTTCCGCGACGTGCGCCCGCAGATGCGCATCTTCAGCCTCTTGCGCAAGGACGAGCAGATCGAGGAGGCGGTGCGGCAGGCGGCGGTCGACCGCGCGCTCATCGTCTATACGATCGTGAACCCCGAGCAGCGCGATCGGCTCGAGCAACGCGCGAAGGTGTTCCAGCTCGCGACGGTCGATCTGATCGGCCACCTGATGGGACGCCTCGGTGAGTTTCTGAACTCGGTGCCGGTCGGGCGGCCGGGCGTGGGCGTCCTCAATCAGGCGTATTTCGATCGCATCGAGGCGGTCGAGTTCGCGGTCAAGCACGACGACGGGCAGTCCGCCAATGGCTTACACGCGGCCGACATGGTGCTGTGCGGCCTTTCGCGCACGTCGAAGACGCCGCTCTCGACGTATCTCGCGCAGCGCGGCTTGAAGGTCGCGAACGTCCCCATCGTTCTCGGGCTGCCGCTGCCTCGCGAGATCGAACACGTCGAGCAAGCCAAGATCTTCGGGCTCACCATCAACGCGGGCGCCCTCATTCGGATCCGCCGCGCGCGCCTGCGGGCCCTCAACATGCCCGACGACACGGACTATGCACGCCGCGACCACATCGTGGCCGAGCTGCAGTACGCGCGCGACATCTTCGCCGGGCACCCGCTGTGGCCGGTCATCGACGTGTCCGAGCGCGCGATCGAAGAGACCGCCGCCATCCTCCTGCGCATTCGCGATCACCGCCAGCGCGGCATCATGGACGTCCCGCGCGAGGACCTGCTGGTCGGCGCGAGCCAGGGCACGGACCTCTGAACGCCACCGCGTCGGGCCCGGGCACTTCCCAATCCTTTGTACTCAAAGTAATGCCGTGAGCACCAACCCCACCGCCCCACGCGCGCGCGCGTCGGCTCCGACCATCGGCGTCGTCCTCAACCCGCGCTCGCGCTACCTGCGCCATCGCCCCGCCGCGATCGGAGCGATTCGCGACCTCGTGGGCGCGCGCGGCCTCGTGGCCGAGTGCCATGACCACGCGAGCGTGCGCCGGGCCGCCGAGGACTTCCGCCACGCGGCGATCGACATCCTCGCGGTCGTCGGCGGCGACGGCACCGCCGGTATCACCATCGCGGCGTTTCGCGAGGTCTGGGGCCTGAACGATCCACCCACCAACGAGATCTCCCCGCGGCCGCTCCCGCCGATCGCGTTCATGCGCGGCGGCACGATGAACACGGTCTCGAACGCGCTGGGACTGCCGCGCGGGCGCCCCGAGAAGAACCTCGCGCGCCTCATCGCGCAGACGGCGAGCGGCGCGATGCCGCCCTCGCTCACGCGCTCGACGCTGATCGCCGACGGGCGCATCGGGTTCCTGTTCGGCACCGGCGTCTTTCAGACGTTCTTGTCCGCGTATTACCAGAAGGGCCACGACGACCCGAGCATCGTCACGGCGGCGCAGACGATCGGCCACGCGGCTGCGAGCGCGCTCGTGGGCGGGTCGTTCATCAAGCGTATCGGCGCGCTCGTGGACCTGGGCGTCGAGGTCGACGGCGAGGTGATCAAGACGCGCCCCTATCTCACGGTGACAGCCGGAACGGTCAGCGAGGTGGGGCTCGGCTTCAAGGCCTTCCACTTGGCCGACACGTACCGCGGCGTGTTCCAACTCGTCACCGTCACGGGCGTGCCGAGCTCGGTCGTCTTCGACCTCCCGCGCGTGTGGCTCGGCCTCGGCATCGCGCCCAAGAATGGCACCAGCTACGTCGCGCGGCGCGCGGTCCTGACTGCCCCCGGCGGCGTGATCGAGTACATGGTCGACGGCGATCTCTACCGCTGCGAGGGGCCGCTGGTCGTCGAGACCGGCCCGACGATCGAGGTGCTGCAGACGGGCGCTCCCCCTGTCCAGGGTTTCGTCGCGACCTGATTCCGCACGGAGACGACCGCGGACCGCGACGTCTCCTCGGCGAGACACGTGGACGGGGCTCAGCTTGAGTGGGCGTAGGCGCACACCGTGGTACAACGCTTGCTCTGAGCGCCTCGGCGCGTGCGTCGTGCTCGCCCCGGCCGCCCCGGCCGCGTCGCGACGGGCGTCGACCCAGGAGGGAGCATGCGATCGGTCCACCCACGCATCACGATCGGCGCGCGCGCGTCCATCGCTTGGCTGTGCGCCGCGGCGTGCAGCGAGCCCGGCGACATCGCGGCGACGAACGACCACGGCGCGTCGATCGTCGTGAGCGCGGTGATGGCCGGCGTCACCTACCCGGCGGCACCCGACGAATCGCGCTACGAAACCGGCGCAACCCTCGGCGCCGTAACCGACGACTTGGGCGCCCCGCTCGGCGCGCTGCCGACCGGGCTCGTGACGATCGCCGGGACCGAGGTCGTACGCGTGGACGTGTTCGCCGCGGCCGACACAGAGCCGGTCACGACCGGCGCGATTCTCGCGGTCGCGCGGCGCCTCGACGGAAGCGTCCTGGTGTCGGCCGCAAACGGGATCTTCCACAGCTTCCATGGGCGTCTCGTGCTCTCGCCGCTCACCGACGCCCTCGCCACCGCGACCTCCCTCGCGGTCGCGCCCGACGGTGGTTCGGACGACGGCGAGGCGGTCGTTGCGATCGTCGACGGTGCTCTCCTGCGCGTGACCGCCGACGTGCGTGAGCGTATCGCGATCCCCGGCGCGGCCGGCCCGGCCACGCACGCCGCGGCCACGGGCGAGGTCCTTCTCGTCGCCTACGGCGCGGCGCTCTTCGAGCTGGGGACGGCAGGTTGGACGTACCGCGAGGTCCCGGCGGCGATCGGCGTGGTCGACACGATGCTCGGATCGGACGCGACCGGGCAGCTGGTCGCGGCGGGAGCGGACGGGCTCCTCGTGCGCGACCGCGACGGGTATTACCGGCGGTATAACGACCTGGGCGGGGTCACCGCGCTCGCGCTGGACGGCGCCGGGATCGTCTATGCCCAGGGACCCGGCGGGGTCGTTCGCGTCGACCCGAGCGGCCCGACGGGCATGGCCCCGGCACCGACCGGAAGTGCGGCCAGCGTCGGCCTCGCGCTCGACCGCGATGGCCACACCTGGCTGGCCCAGGGCAGCGAGCTCGTCCGCCTGGGGACCGGGCGCTTCGTCAGCTTCGCGACTGACATCGCCCCGATCCTCGAGGCCCACTGCGCGTCGTGCCACGGCGACGGCGCGAGCGCGCCCTGGCGCGACTTCGAGAACTACGATCTCGCGTTCGCGATGGCGGACGCGATCTTCACGCGCGTCAGCACCGGCCTCATGCCGCCGAAGCCCGAGCCCGCGCTCACGGCGGCGGAATACGACCTTCTCGTGCGCTGGTACGCCGGTGATCGCGCGCCCTGATCTTGCCCTCCGCTCTCGAGGAAAAACCATGAGACGCCCGCTCACCCGCCTCCCTGGCCTCGCGCTCGCGACGTTACTGGTCCTGCCGGCCTCCACGCCCGCCGCACGCGCGGACCTCCCCCCGACAGAGCGCGCCGAATGCGCGGGCTCGCAAGAGCTCGATCGCTTCCAGCTGCTCCGGCGACTCTCTCTCGACTTGCGCCACGCGCTGCCCGCCTACGAGGAGTACGCGGCGCTCGACGCGACGACCGAGATCCCCGACGGACTCATCGACGATATGCTCGCCTCGGACGCCTTCCGTCTGGTGATGCGCCGCTTTCACGAGGCCCTCCTCTGGCCCAACGTGACGACGACGCAGCTCACCGACGTCTCCCGCGTCATCGCGACCTTGCGCGTGAACGGCCAGCTCTCCGATCGCTACGTGTCGGTCGCGGCCGCGCGCCGCAAGCTCCACCGCCAGGGCACCGGCAACGAGACCTGCGGCGACTGGCTCCAGACCGACTTCGCCGCCGACGGGAAACCGGTGACGAGACCCGTCACGACCGGCAACGTCACCTACCAAGAAGACGGCTACGTCCTGGTCCACCCGTATTGGGACCCGACCAGCGCGATCAAGGTCTGCGCCTTCGACGCGCAACCGGCCGCGACGGCCACGCTCGCGAACGGTCAGACGGTCGACTGCGCGACGACCCGCAGCGCCACGGCTCAGGGCTGCGGCTGCGGTCCGGATCTCCGGTGGTGTTACGGCCCGGCCACCTCGGCGACCATCCTGGGCCTCATGCGCGAGCAGCTCGGGCGCCTCGTCGATCGCCACACCGTCGGCGGCCGCCCCTACTCGGAGCTCCTCACGACGCCCACGACCTTCACCAATGGCGCGCTCGCCTTCTGGAAACAGAACCTCGCGCAGATGGCCAACCTCACCAAGACCTACAACGAGCGCATGCCCGTCGACGAGCCGGCCGTCGCGAACCCGTCCTTCGTCGACACCACCTGGACCGAGGCCACGCGCACCGGCGCGCACAGCGGCATTCTGACGCTGCCAGGCTACACGCTGCGCTTCCAGACGAACCGCGGACGCGCGAACCGTTTCCGCACCGTCTTCACGCACCAGTCGTTCATCCCGCCGGCCACGACCACCGACACGGACTGCGATCCGACCGCGGCCGACCTCACGCAGCGCTGCCTCTGTCGCTCGTGCCACCAGGTGCTCGAGCCCCTCGCGGCTGCCTTCGGTGGGGTTGCCGAGGCCGGCAGTGCGGTCATCGCCGGCTCGCCGCTCTTTCCGACCTACAATAAGACCTGCGACCCGACGACGACCCAGAACCAGGGCAAGACGATGAGCGCCGCGTGCCAGCGCTTCTGGGTGTCGGACCCGGCCGCCCGCAACCCGGGCACCCTGATCCCCTATCAATACGCGGACATCGACGACCCGGTCCACGCCCAGATCGCGACGAACCTCGCGGCGGGGCCCGTCGGCGTCGCCCAAGATGCGATCGACAAGGGGCTCGTCCACTCGGCGGTCGTCCAGCACGTCTTCCGCTTCTTCATGGGGCGCGAGGTCGTCCTCGATCCGGGGGACGACGCGAACGAGATCGGGCTCCTCGAGAGCCTGACGACCGAGTTCCGCGCCAGCGACGACATCCGCCAGTTGACCCGCGCGATCGTCGCGCTGCCGCAATATCGGAGGGTTCGATGAACACCCGCGCAGCCACCCTCGCCCTTCTCGCGACACTCGCGCCACTTGCGCCACTCGGGCCACTCGGACCACTCGGGATCGGCGGCTGCGACGAGTACGCGGCCAACGCCGGCGCGGCGCCCGACGCGCTTCCCACGGCGACGACCACGAACGAGGGCCCCGGGCTCCCGGTCGACCACCCGCCGCTCGAGCTCCCGCCCGAGAGCCGCGGGACCAAGCGCCTCACGGTCGACATGCTCGAAGCCTCGCTGCCGGTGATCGCCGGCGTCGACGGGGCCGGCGCCCCGATCACTTGGACGATCAAGGGCGGCGGCAATACGCAGATCGCCGCCCTTGGCGACAGCGCCCTCGGCAGGACACTCGGGCGCCCGGACTACGCGCAGACCACCGAGGAGCCCGCGCTCCCGACGCCGCTCTACGCGAAGTTCATGGACGACATGGCGCGCGATGTCTGCGCCAAGATGGTCGCCGCCGACGCCGCAGCCGGCGAGAACGGCACCCGCACGCTGACGCGCTTTGCCAGCCTCACCGATGCGACCGATCTCACCGCGATCGGCGCCAATCTCCGCTACCTCAGCCTCCGCTTCCTCGGCCAGAAGGTCGCCGACAGCGACGAGGACACCGTCGCCCCGCTGCTCGCGCTCTTTCAGGCGGCCGCGGGCGGCGCGGATGGCAAGGCCGGCTGGACCGCCGTGTGCGTCGGCCTCCTCACGAGCCCCGCCTTCCACATCTACTGAGACCACCGCGCGAAACGTCCGGGTTCGATACGCCAGAATTCATGAAAGGAACGACCGAATGAAGCCAGGATTGATAACGTCACGGCGCGGCTTTCTCGGGCTTCTCGGACTCGGCGGGGCCGCCATCGCAGTGCCCCGCATGTTCCAACGCCAGGCACGTGCGGCCGGCGCGGCCGACGGCACAAACGCCGACGACGCGACCGAGCCGGTCTTCCTGGTCTTCTGCACGTTCGACGGCGGCTGGGATCAGCTGCTCGCGTTCGATCCACGCGACAACACGCGCTTCACGGATCCGGCCAAGCTCCATCCCGCCTACGACGTCGCCGCCCTATCGGATCCCACGCTGGCCCAGGTCCTGGCGGACACAGGCGGCACGGGCCTCGTCACGCCCACCGGCTCGAACATCACGTTCGGCCCCGCCGTCGGCAAGCTCGCGAACCGCTTCGCCGATCTCTCGGTCGTTCGCGGCGTCTTCATGGGAACGCTGACCCACGAGGTCGGCAAGCGCTACTTCCTGACCGGCAAGTTCCCGCGCGGTCTCCAGGCCTCGGGGAGCTCGCTCGCGACCTGGGCCGTCGCCCAGAGCGGCGACCGCACGCCCATTCCGAACCTCGTCGTCGGCACCGAGAGCTACAACGAAGGGCTCGATCCCTTCGCGTCGGGGCTCGTGGTGAACAGCAGCACCGACGTCCTGACGGTCCTCTCGCGCATCGGCACGGCGCTCCCCGGAACCAGCACCGCGGCGATCGACAGCTACGTCTGGGCCCAGAAATGCGCCGACACCCGCCTCGACGGCAGCGGCCACGTCACGGCGTATCTCGACAGCTACGAGCGCGCGAAGGTCTTCTCGGAAGGCACGCTCGCCCAGCACTTCAACTTCAAGAGCACGGGCGCCAGCGCCGAGATCCAAGCCCTCTACGAGGCCTTCAGCGTGACCCCGAACCAGGGTCTTTCACAGACCCTGGCGGGCCCCAAGGGCCAGGCGATGATCGCCGCGCAAGCCATCACGCAGGGCGTGAGCCAGGCCGTCTCGATCCGACTCGCGAGCAACATCGACCACCACGACGACGATTGGGCGAGCCTTCACTCGACCGCTCTGCGCAACGGCTTCGACGCGCTCGACGCCCTGATCGGCCACCTCCAGGCGGTCGAGCTTCCCGGTACCGGCAAGTCCTACTGGGACCGCACCATCGTCGTGGTCGGCTCGGATTTCGCGCGCACGCCGACCCTCAACAGCCGCGGCGGACGCGATCACCATCTGGCGTCGACCGCGCTCATCGCCAGCGGACTCCCCTCGCTGCGCGGCAACACCGTCATCGGCGGCACCGACGACGCGACGATGGCAGGCCTCATCGTCGATCCGAAGACCGGCGCCACATCCGAGGACGGCGTCTCGATTCGGCCGGCCGACGTGCACGCGACCGTGTGCCACGCCGCGGGGCTCTCGTACGACCACGTCCTCAATCAGGATCCGAAGCTCCTCGAGCCGCTTCTCGCCTGACGTTGGCCGCCCCGAAGTACCACGAAGCCCGCCGCAGCCCCCCAGCCGCGGCGGGCTTCACTCCGCACCGCTCGCCCCCGAGCGCATCTCCCGCTCGGCGCGAGCCCCTTCAGCGAACGCGCACGACGAAATCGAGCACGTCGCTGACCACCACGTTGTGCGCCCAGTCATGCAGCGTGAGCGTCAGCTTGAAGTTGTTGAGACCGCGGTGGTACTGCGAGGCGTCGATGCCATAAGGCACCAAGCCCGAGTCCGCCGGCAGGAGCTGGCGGTAGCACGCGCCGTTCTCGCAGGTCTCGAGCACGAGGCTGGAGTTGGCGAGGTCGGCCTCCGATCCGTCCACCTCGAAAGCGAACGCGAAGTCGACCGCCTGGCCCATCGACAGGTTCAGCACCGGCGACACATCGGTGGTCCAGAGCACGTCGACCGACTCGTCTTCGATCGCTGCGTGCGCTCCGGTCGAGCCCAAGCCGATCGCCGCCGCCACCAACGCTGCCATCGAACCGCCGCGCCGAAACATACCCGTCATCCTTTCGTGATGAGCCGCGGCGGAGACCGGCGCCATGCCGTCCTCCGTCGTGTCCCGATGCACGAGAATGACACCCGGCACCGGCGGACTCATGCGCGTTCGTGTCGCGTCGCGTAACGGTCCGTCACGCGTCGCGGTGCACCGTCAAGCGCGCAGGCGCGCCACCTGCTCGACGTACGTAGCCCGCGTCCCCTCGGCCTCCGCCAGGCGCTGACGCTGCTCGGCGACGACCTCGGGCGGCGCGTTCGCCACGAACGTCGCGTTCGCGAGCTTGGCCTGGAACTTCTCGATATCCTTATCGAGTTTGACGACGGCCTTCTCGAGGCGCGTGACCTCGGAGGCGACGATGTGCTCGGGCAGCGGCAGGAAAATCTTGTAGTCGGGACCGCTCGCGACCGCGCTCGGTCCGAGCACCGGAATCTCCGGTCCAAGCCCCGCGATCGTCGTCCCGGTCATGAACTGGATATTGTTCTGGGCCGCCTGAACCGCGGCGATGAGCTGCGTGTTCACCGTCTGGATGTAGACACTCGGCTTGTCGGCCGCGGCGATCTTGTTCTCGCCGCGGATCGCGCGCAGCCCGGTGATCATGTCGATCTCGATCTGCGCCTGCGTCGCTGCCGCCTCGTCGTGCCACGCCGGATCGGACTTGGGCCACGCCGCGACGCACAGGCTCGGCGCGTCGCGCTCGGCCAGCGGCAGCCGCATCCACAGATCCTCTGTAATATAGGGCATATACGGGTGAAGAAGGCGCAGCGCCTGATCGAGGCAATAGACGAGCACCTGCTGCGCGCGCGCCTTCGCCGCCCCACCCTCGCGCAGCGCCGACTTCGAGAACTCGATGTACCAGTCGCAGAGCCCCGACCAGAAGAACTGGTAGATCGTATTGGCCGCGAGCTGGAACTCGAAGCGCGCGAGCGCCTCGGTCGTCGTCTGGATCGCGACATCGAGCGTATGGAGGATCCAGCGGTCCGCGACGCCCATCGCCGCGCGATCCGCGCGGGTCGGGGGCCCGAAGGTCTGCCCGTCCTCGATGTTCATGAAGACGAAGCGCGTGGCGTTCCAGATCTTGTTGGCGACGGCGCGATACCCGTCGAGCCGCGCCGGCGCGAAGTTGAGGTCGTGCCCCTGGGTGGCCAGCGCCGCCAGCGTGAAGCGCAGCGCGTCGGCCCCGTGCGTCGCCGTGAGATCCAATGGATCAATGACGTTGTTCTTGGTCTTGGACATCTTCTGGCCGCGCTCGTCGCGCACCATCGGATGCAGATAGACCGTCCGGAACGGCACGTCGCCCATGCAATACTGGCCCATCATCATCATCCGGG
>SXIE01000012.1 GCA_005772945.1 Pseudomonadota bacterium | reverse complement strand
GCCGACGCCCAGCGCGACCCCACCAGAGGCGGCTCCGCCCGTCGTCGCCGCGCCGCCACCCGCCTATGCGGGCCCCCGCGTGCCGCTCGCCCTTGCCGCGCTCGTCGCGCTCATCGCGCTCGTCCTACCAGCGCCCGCGACCCACCGCGTCCCCGCGCTCATCGAGGCCGCGCGCGTACGCGCCGCCCTCGGTGCCGTCCTCCTCGCGGCGCCCCACCACCCCCGCCTCAGCCGCTGGAAGACGCCGTTCATCGTCGCCGGCCTCGTCGCCGCCACGCTCGCGCTCGGCGCGCTGATCGGCCGCCACCCCTACGCCTTTCGCGCCTTCCCCGACGCGCACGCGGCCTTCCTCGGAATGCCGACCGAGCTCGCCGCGCTGCTCGTCCTCCTGGGCGCGCGCCATCGCGATCGCCCCGCGGGTCGCGTGCTCCTCGCGATCGGCGCCGTCTGGGCCCTCGCCGCCCTCGCCTTCCCCGAGGCCTCGCTCGCCGTCCGCACCCCCTGGGCCCTCGCAGGCCTCGCAACGCTCGGCGCGCCGTCGCTTCTCGCGTTCCTAGTCCTCGTCGCGGCCGGCGGAATCGTTGCAGTACACACGATTCGCGGGCAGCCTCCGCCGCAATTCCTCGACCCCATCCTTCGCCACGGCACCCTCGGCTTCGCAGCGACGCTGCTCCTGGTCGGCCTCACCACGGCCGACGCACCGCTGGTCGCCGCCCTGGCCGCGGCCCTCGTGGCTCTCATCGGCACCGCCACCGACCACCTGCTCGCGGACCGGCGACCCGAGGCCGTCCCTACCCCTCGCACCGTTCGCGCCCTCGACCTCGCGATCCTCGCCGGCATCCTCGCCGTCTGGTTCCTCCTCAAGAGCCAGGCCCTCATCGCCTCGAACACCGACGAGAACATCTACTTCTACATGGCCAAGCTGCTCGGCGACGGCAAGCTGCCCTACGTCGACTACTTCTTCGCCCACCCTCCCCTGCACGTCCTCATTCCGGGCACCCTGTTCGCGCTCTTCGGCTACTCGCTGACGCTCGCCAAGCTCGTCCCGCTCGTCGCCTGCGGCCTCACCGGCCTCTCGCTCTGGGCCCTTGCGCGACGCCATCTGGGCCGTCTCGCGGCCCCCCTCGCGCTCGTCTTCTTCCTCTTTGCCGCCGAGGTCTTGAAGGCTTCCTCGAACCTGACCGGCGTGAACCTGACGACGCTCTTCATCGTCGTTGGCGTGACCCAACACCTCGCCGGACGCCCGCTGCGCGCCGGGCTCGCGCTCGGCGCCGCCGCCGCGACCGGCTTCTACGCCATCGCCGCCGTGTGTGCGCTCATCGCGCTCGGGCTCTTCCGCTGGCCCGATCCCGGTACGCCGAACGCCACCCGCTGGTCCCAGCGCCTGCGCTTCGGCCTCTGGCAGATCGCCGGATTCATGATGGTTTTCGGGATCTTGAACCTGCTCTTCTACGCGCTCGCGGGCGACCGTTTCCTCGAGGGCGTCTACAGCTATCACACCGCCAAGTTCTTCCAGGACCCGAACATGGTCGAGCTCTTCAAGGGCCCGATCAGCTTCCCCGGCTCGCTCTTCCACAACCTCGGCGCCCTCGTCTCGGGCCAGGCCTTCCAGAAGGAGCTCTTCTACCACCCGCATCTCTGGCTCGCCGGCCTCGCCCTGCCCGCGGTCGCCGGCCTCGCGTGGTGCGCGCGCCAAGCCGGGCCTTCGCCAACGAGCTTCCTTCGCTTCTTCGCGCCGACCCGCCTCCACCGCGACGGCGCCGACGGGGCCGCCGCCACCGTCTGGCTCGTCGCGCTCGCGCTCTTCGTCCAGTTCGCGATGTTCCGCGAGCTCTACTCGTTCTACTTCGCGCTCATCTATCCTTTGCTCGCCGTCGCGCTCGCCTACGTCCTCGTTCGCATCACGCACCTCCTCGCCACCGCGCTCGCCGATCGGCGCCGCTGGATCGCCGCCCTCGCGCTCGGCCTCGTCGCCATCCCCGCCTGGAGTGACCGCCTCGCCGCCAGTCGCCAGGTCGTCTTCGACGACGAGCTCGAGCAGCTCGGCGCGCGCAACGACTACGTATGGCAAGCGGGCCCCGTCGGCCCCGCCCTCTCCGACCTCGTGCGCAACCTCTTCTGGGAGGACTACCGCCTGCGCGGCGACGTCGAGGCCGGCTTCCGCCACTACCTCTGGACCAAGAAGCGCGCCTTCGAGACGCTCGGCGCCATCGGCGCCTACGTGAAGGCGCACAGCTCCCCGACCGAGACGATCGCCGGCGCCTCGACCCTCGCCCCGCTCATCGCGCTCGAGGCGGATCGCCGCATCGCCGCCGACGAGATCGACACGAACAACAAGCGCTTCAAGATCGGGCGGCGCGACGCCGAGAGCGCCTCCAACGCCGCCACACCGGACGCCACCGACCGTCGCGCGACCCCTAAGGGCCCCGCCTACGCGCTCGACGAAGCCGCCTATTGGACGAGCCTCTGCAAGGACCAGATCCGCTTCATCGTCTCGGCCCCGCGCAGCTACTTCACGACCCAACGCATGGAGACGCTCGCGACCGCGCGCCGCTGGTTCCGCAAGGCGCAGACCTTCGACGACGACGGCCTCAGCTACCGCGGCACCTTCCCGATCGTCCTCTACGAGCGCATCGACGCCCCTAGCGACAGCGCGGCCCTCGCGCCCGGCTCCGTGTGTCGCTGGGAAGGTCCCTAACGCCCACGCCCGCCGGCACACCGAGACGCTTGCGCCGGCGCGCCGTCCCCGACATCATCGGCTCCACCACCCACGCGGCTCTGGCTTTCCGAGAGGTCCCCACATGCTACGCACACCAAGCATTTTTTCAGGCACGCTCGCGCTCGCCGCTCTCGCCGCCTGCGGCGACGACAAGGCCTCGACCGCCGACACCGCGACGAGCGCCGACGCCGCCGAGGTCAGCGCCGACAGCACCGGCGACGCCGACGCCGAGACCACGCCCGAGACGACCGCCGTCTGCGATCCCGTCGCGCAGACCGGCTGCAAGGCCACCGAGAACTGCACCTACCTCTCGGCCGACCACAGCCCGCGCTGCGTCGAGGAAGGCGTGATCGCCGCGGGCGAGGCCTGCGACTCGGACAACCGCTGCAAGCGCGGCGTGTGCTTGTCGCTCAACGCCACCGCCGAGCTCTGCTACCAGTTCTGCACGGCGAGCACCGACTGCGGCGGCAAGATGTGCCTCGAGCTCACGAACGCGCCCTACAAGCTCTGCGAGATCGACGGCATCTACCAGAGCTGCAGCCTGCTCGCGCAGGACTGCACCGACGGGAAAGCCTGCTTCTCGATCAAGGATCACGAGACCGGCATCTGCCTGCCGCCCGGAACGACCGAGACCGGCGGCGCGTGCACCACGGCCGACGCGTGCAAAAAGGGCGACATCTGCATCAACGATGCATGCCACACGATCTGCGATCCGAAGGTGACGACGCCCGCCCCCTGCGGCGACACGGCCCAGTGCAACACGTACAAAGACGCGGGCTACTGTCAGCCCAAGTGACGTCCCCCTGGGCGCCGCACCGCTAGAACACCGATCAGGATTCCTATCGGCGGGGGATCGACAGACGACGGATACTCTGATCGAGTCCGTCCATGTCCAACTCAAATCAGCCATCACGTCTCTCCGTTTGGATGCCGCCACCGCCGCTGAGCAAGCGCGAG
>SXIE01000108.1 GCA_005772945.1 Pseudomonadota bacterium | reverse complement strand
CCGCCCGTCGCCGGCACTCCGCGATGTGCGCGCGGATCATGTGTTCGATGTGCTTTTCGAGTTGCTCGATGGTTGTCGTTGTCATGCGGACCGAGGTCGCACGGCGCGATTACCGGCTCAAGCCCACCCCTGAACGGGTACAAGCTAATGGTCTATTGGGTTCCGCGCATGTCGAAGCCGGCCCCTACCGCCGATGAGCCCGAGAAGCGCACCGCCGTCGCCCAGGTCATGCTCTCACCGTCGGAACTTGCCGAGGTTGATGAGTGGGCTTGGTCGCGACGCCTGATGTGAGGCGCTCGGAGGCGTTACGGCAGATCATCCGCACAGGGCTCGATGCATTGGCAGAAGCCCCCGGGCCCGCCCCGAAGAAACGCCGCGCGCCCGCCGCAGAGCCCACGAAGGCCGCCCCGAAGCGCAAGGCCAAGGCGTGACAGACCGTTACCCGGCGATCGTCTTCGTGCGCGCCATCGACCCTAACGATTGACGACACTAACGCATATCGTTAGCATATCTTCGTGGCCATCGTTCACTTCGCAAGCGCCGACACCGAGAAGCTCTTCAAGCGTCAGCACGCGAAAGCGTTCGGGCCCGATGTCCGCAAGACGGGCCTGAAGAAGCTGCTGATCTTACATGCTGCCACGAGCCTCGTGGATCTACGTGTCCCGCCCGGCAACGGGCTCGAAGCCCTCACGGGGAACCGGGCCGGCCAGCATAGCATCCGCGTCAACGACCAGTTCCGCGTCTGCTTTCGATGGGACGGGAGCAACGCCCACGACGTCGAGATCGTCGACTACCACTGAGGAGACCGCCATGCCTTCCAAGATGCCACCGATTCATCCCGGCGAGATCCTGCTCACCGAGTTCATCGAGCCGCTGGAGATCACGCAATACCGGCTCGCAAAGAGCTTGAACGTGCCTCAGCCGCGGATCTCCGCGATCACGCGCGGCGAGCGCGGGATCACCGCGGACACGGCAATGCGACTCGCCCGATTCTTCGGCACGAGCGCCGAGTTCTGGATGAACCTGCAGTCGCATTACGACCTCGAGGTTCAGCGAGATTGCGCCGCAAAGGAAGTCGCGAAGATCAAGCCGTTCGCAACCCGCGAAGTGACCGCGCGTTGAGTCTACCGCCCGATCCCAGCGCCGACCCTGAGCTAATCGCCGCGCACAAGCATTGCCGAGGGAACCGCGACGAGCTCGAGGCGAGCAAGTTGTGCGGTTGCTTCTACTGCCTCGCGACGTACCCGCCGGGCGAGGTCGTGGAGTGGGTCAACCGCGGAACCACGCCGCTCTGCCCGCGATGCGGCATCGATGCAGTCCTAGCTAGGCGACGCCGCCGGGTTTCCCCTGACGGACGACTTCCTTCAACGGATGCACCTGCATGGGTTCTGCCTCGCTGGGCGCCTGGATAAGGCCAGCGGTGAATGGATCGACGTCATGATGCTCTCGCATATCCCCGAGATGGCCGAGATTCAGATCCGTCCCTTCGCCTGCGAGCTCGCCAAAGCGCTCGTCCAAAGCAACCCGGACGCGATCGACGAAGCACACGAAAAGCTCAGCCGCACGATCGCCGATGGGGAGTTCTACCGCTTGCCGCCCGGACGATCCCGCCGCGGCTCCACTGACATCGAAGACGACGCCGTCAACGAATGGCTGATCACGGTCAGCGAGGATGGGACCGCCGATCGCACGACCTCACGGGCAGACGTCGCTTTCGTCGATGGCCTTCTCGAAGCCATCCGGGCGTCCTGCTCGCGAAACGTTCGCGCGATCTGGCCGAAGTGGTCGGACCGCTGGGACCGCACGCGGCGGGGTCGCAGGGCCGTGTTCGTCTACACCGATCGCATTCTCTGCGGCCTTTTCTGTGTCGGCACCGACTTCGCGTATCGGATGTACCAGGACACCGCCGTTCGATGGTCGGACTTGGGAAACGCCGACGACACGCCCCACGCTACTCCCCGCGATGATGCGATCAGCCCCATCGGGTCGACTTCATTCATGGCGGCGCGGATACCGAAGTAACGGTAGCGCGCCGGTTCGTCCGTCGAGCGCTTTGCGTCCTGGGGCGCCTCGACCCGCAAGGCCATCGCGGGGACGCCGAACCGGGAAGGCCAGCGGCGAGCGACCCGACGGGGGACGGAAGATCGAACTCAACCGGTCGCACTGCCATACCCGCAATTCCGGCCGTCGCGCGGGCCAGATAGCGCTCCAAACTGGTCGGATTGGCCTCGCGGGTGGAGCCGCCACTCCGTGAAGAACTCGGCAGTGTAGCCGTGGCCCGCGCCGCCGCCAGCCACATCGAAGAAGACCGGCTCCACCCTGAGAGCCCCTATCTTGGCGGGTGCGCGGGCCATGTGCCGGCTCAAACCGCCAAAAGCGGGTCCAGCTCCGGACCCGCCATTCTCGCGGCTCCGCGAGGTCAGGGCCTTCACTCAACCGCGCCCACTGCTGCCAGGTCCTTCAAAGGCGGAGCGGCATCTTGCGGCCGTCAGCCGGAGATCTAGAAACTGGCCTATGCCGCAGGCGTCGTTGCGTTCATCGGCGGCGTGGAGTAACGGCGACCCATGGATGGCCTCCCGGAACCCACGGCGCTCCCGCTACGCTGTGGCCTCTGTCGCGCCGGCACGCTGCGCGCGTCGCGCGGCGAGGGAGGCATGCTTCGCTGCGACGCTTGCCCGACCGCGGTGAGCACCGACGGTGGCATGGTCGAGCTCGTGCCCGACTTCGCGGCGCGCCGCACCCTCGGGCAGGCGCTCATGGAGTGGCCGCCGGTCGTCGCTATCTACGAGAGCCGCTTCTGGCGCCGGAGTCCGGGCGCCGCATGGCTCCTCGGTATCTCCTTCGATCGCGAGGCCGAGTGCGTCCTCGCCGCGCTCGAACCTCGGGGCACGATGCGCGTCCTCGACCTCGCATGCGGCTCCGGCCTCTACTCGCGCGCCATCGCGCAGCGGATCCCCGACGGCCACGTCGTCGCCCTCGATCTCTCGCCGCCAATGCTCGCCTACGCGATCGCGAAAGCGCGGCGCGAGCGCCTCGCGAACGTCACCTGGGTTCACGGCGACGCCATGCACCTGCCGCTCGCGGACGCGAGCGTCGACGCCGTCAATTGCTGCGGCGCGCTGCATCTCTTCCCAGATCCCACCCGCGCCCTCGCCGAGATCCAGCGCGTGCTCGCCCCTGACGGTCGCTTCGTCGCGGCCGTGGCGCGCAAGCCCGACGGCCAAGGCGCCGGCGCCGGCCTGGCTGCCCGCCTCGCGGCCCGCTCGGGCATCGCGTCGTGGACCGAAGCCGAGTTCCAGCGCCGCCTCGGCGAGGCCGGCTTCGCCCACCTCGCCTGCCACCACGCCGGGCGCGCATGGATGATCTGGAGCGCCCGCAAAGCGTCGCTCCAGTCGCCCGCGACGCCTGCTGACGGCCGTTGACGCCCCCCGTTTGGACACCGCGAAGCGCTACTCCGCAGGCTCGCGACGATAGGCCGCGAGCTTGCGTTTCCCTGCACCCGAGAGCGTCACCGCCAGCTCGTCGCGGTCGAGCTGCCGCGTGATCATCGGTGTCTGGACCGCATCGGGCATGACCAGCGTCACCGCGACGCCCTGCTTGGCGAGCTCGGTGCCGACCGCCAACGTGAAGCCGCGCACCGCGAACTTCGACGCCACGTACAGCGAAAGCCCCGGGATCGGCGCCAGCCCCGCCAGCGATCCGACGTTGACGATGTGACCACCGCCGCGCTGCACGAAGCGGCGCGCCGCCTCGCGCGTGCCGTAGACGACGCCCTTGGCGTTCACGTCGAAGAGGCGGTCGACGTCCTCGTCGCGCACAGCGCCGATCCAATCGGGGATGAGGAGCCCGGCGTTGTTCACGAGCCGATCGATCGGACCGAGCTCGGCCTCGGCGCGATCCCACGCCCGCGTCCACGCCGTCGAGTCCGCGACGTCGAGCGCCAGCTAGAGAACCTGCGCGCGCGGCCAGCGATCGGACGCAGCAGCCGCCTCCAGCCGCTCCACGTCGATGTCGGTCGCGACCACGCGCTCGCCGCGGGCTGCCCAGACGCCGACCGCGCAACGCCCTATCCCGCTCGCAGCACCGGTGATGAAGATCGCGCCGCGCGCGCCGGCCGATCGTGACGGACGCATGGAGCCTCCCAGGTCAGGCGGGTCTCGTGGCCCGCATGGTTTGCGCAGCGCGCTGCGAGGCGCGTGCTAGCCCGCCCACGGGCGCGCAAACCGTAGCCTGGCGAGCGGCGCCGTGTCGACGCGCGCCGGCTCCGGACCGGCCGCCGGCGCCCGGCCGAGCTGCCCGGCCAAGCTCGCACACGCGCTACGCAGCGCCCCGAGGGAATGCGCCCCGAACAGCGTGTAGCCCGCTTCGTAGTGCTGCACCTGGTACTCCTCGAAGGTCGTCAGATACCCGACGTAGGCGCTCGCGTACGTGCTGATGACGACGTCCGTCACGCCCGGCAGCGCCTCGCGCAGCGTCGCGCGCAGGCGCCGGCCCGCGACCGTCGTCATCTCGAACGGCACCGCGCACAGCGCGAACGACCCGAGCCGCACGAGATAGAGCGGCACCACGTGCGGCACCCACGCGCCCCCGTGCACCCCGCCCGCGCGCACCGCATCGCCCACCCAGCGCAGGACCGGATCGAAGCGCGGCAGCCTCCCCATCGGCAGGACGCCGCCAAAGCGACCGTCGTTGCCGCGCCCGAGATCGATGAACGGCACCTTCGGATCCCCGCGCAGCGCGCCGCGCACGCGGCTCAGGGTTCGGGCGAGCGCGCGCACGTTGCGCAAGGGGCCCGGCCCCTCGGCGGTGCCCTCGGCCATCGCCAGCCCGAGCATCGCCGGGCGCGTCGTCGCCTCGCGACCATCGCGGTTGAACTCCGCCGCGGACACCGCGCAGCTGAAATCGACGAAGCGCACGGCGACCTCGAGCGGGCCCACGAGCGGCGTCTCGGGCCCCGCCAGCGCGCGGCGCGTGTGGCTGACCTGGCTCTCGGCCACGTAGGCGGCGCTCGCGAAGTCGTCGTCGTGGCGCCCGATCGTGTGCTTGCGCTTCTTGTCCCACCGATAGTTCGGCGACACGTCGCCGCAGCATTCCTGCGCGAAGACGACGCCGAGCCCGTCCGCCTCCAGCGCGAGCGCGGCGAGGCCTTTGTGGTCGGGATGGAGCATGCGGTTGTCGGCGTGGACCATCGTGCCGTGGAGCGCGAACCATTGCACCAGGCCGCTCAGCTTCCCCTGGGCGTCGCGAAAGCAGAGCACCGTCAGCGCGCGATCCGTGGCCTCGTCGCGGCGCGCTTCGCTGACCGGCGTGACGTCCGCGTTGCGGTTGTAGGCGAACCACGAGCGATTGAAGGCGGTCCCGTCGGCGAGCGGGACGACCGTCTGCGCGACCGCGACGGACCCCGACTGACGAGCTTTCCATGCGGCTCGGATGGCCGTCACGATGCCGTCGCGCAGGCCGGCATAGACCGGCTCCGAGAAGCCGGGCGCGTTCAGGTTCGTCCAGAAATGATGGCCGTAACCGCTCGGGCCGCTGTGGGTGTGGGTGGCCACCAAGATGACGTTCGCGGCCCCGAGCCCGAGCTCGGGGTGCTCCGCGAGCCGATCGAGGACCCCGAACCACAGGCCTTGCGTCACGAGCAACGTGTCGACCGCGACGAAGGCCACGCGCGTGTCGTTCGCCGGGTCGCGCATGACGACCGCGCGCGCGTGCAGCGGCTCGGCCACGCCGGCGACCTTCTGCGTGCGCACGCCCCAGCCCATCATCGTCATGTCCGACTCGAAGCAGGAGATGTCCGCGCGCCCGAATCCATGCTCGATCATGCAATCGTCCCCCGGTAGGCGCTGCGGGCGATAGCACGCACTCCGCACGAAACGAAATCCTCCGTGCGATCGGCGTTCTCTGGTTCACGCGACTCGGGTGGCCGGCGAGCGCCCGCCCGCCCCAGAACGCGATTGCCCGATCGGCGGGCGAGTCGTAAGCTCGCCCGTCTTGGAGGTTCCCGCTGGACGCTCTGCGCCGTCGCCTGGTCACGATCCCCGTCATGTTCCTGTTCGCCGCGCTGATCATCGGTGGCCTGCCGGTCTGGACTCTCCTCGCGGCGCTGGTCGACAGCTATCGCTGGGTGCGCCGCCGGACACCGTTCGCGGTCACGCGCCTCATTCTCTTTGGCGCGGTCTACCTGGCCGCCGAGATCCTCGCCGTGAACGCGATGTTCCTGTTCTGGCTCTTCGCGGGCTTCGGACGCTCACGGCATGCGCGCATGATGCGCGGCACCTACGTCGTGCAGGCCGCCTGGGTCGGGCTGCTCCTCGGGGCCGTCAAGCGCCTCTACGGGGTTCGGCTCGAGCTCGAGAACGAGGAGGTCCTCGGTCCCACGCCCGGTGGGCCGGCGGTCGTGCTGATGCAGCACACGAGCCTGGTCGACACGATGCTTCCGACCAGCCTTCTGACGACGCGGCGCGGGCTCAAGCTGCGTTGGGTCCTCAAGCAGGAGCTGCTGAAGGACCCGGCGCTCGATATCGGCGGCACGCGTCTCCACAACCTCTTCGTGAGTCGCGACGGATCCGAGACCGAGCGATCGATGGACGGGCTGCGCACGCTCGCGACCGATCTGGCGCCCGACGAAGGCGTCCTCATCTATCCGGAGGGCACGCGCTTCACGGCGGACAAGCGCCTACGCGCCTTGGCGCGCTTGGCCAAGAGCGCGCCCGCTTTCGTGGCGCGCGCCGAGCGACTCCGGCGCGTCCTGCCGCCGCGCTTGGGTGGCGCGCTGACCATCCTCGAGACCGCGCGCGAGGCGGACATCGTGCTCGTCGGGCACGTCGGCTTCGAGGGGCTCTCGTCGGTCGGATCGGTGCTCTCGGGGGATCTGGTCGGGCGCGTCGTGCGCATGCGCTATTGGCGGATTCCGCGCCGCGAGGTCCCGGTCACGCGCGAGGCGCTCATCGAGTGGCTGTGGGCGCGCTGGGAGGAGCTCGACGCGTGGGTCGACGCGACGCTCCTTCAGCGCAAGGCCGCGCCCGCGCCCTGATACGGCCGGCATGCTGTCCGGGCCGTCAGGCCGTCAGCCGGCCCGTTGCCAACGGTGCGCAGGCCGCGTACAGATCGATGCATGCACCTCGCTTCGCGGCCCATTGTTTCTTCGCTCGTGACGCTCATGCTCGTTGCCGCAGCCGCTCGGGGCCTGGCCGCGGGTCCGGCACCGTTGGCTGCGATGGACCCGCTAGCATCGGCCATCCAAGCGGCCCAGAAGCGCCTGCGTGATGCGCTGTCGCAGGAATTTCCCGCTGCCGACATCGAGCTGCGCCAGGAGGACGGCACCTTCGATACCGTCGTCGCCGTCGCCGTCTATCCCAAGGCCTACCCGGGCACCGGGGTCGCGCGCGTCGCGATCGATCGCAAGACGGGCGTCGCGTACGGGGTCCGCGGCGAGCGCTCGTTGGCGGACTTCGCGCGCGAGCGCCATTGGCTCCAGACCCCGCCCGAGACGACGCAGCTCGTGCGCTTCGCAAACACGCTGCTCTTCGACGGCGTCGCGATCTTCGATGACGCACCGATCAGGCCCTCGGTGAAGGCGAAGGACGGGCGCCTGGTGATCGAGACGGTGCAGCGCTGGATGCCGAGCAACTCCGGCGAGGTCCTCACCATCACGATCCCCGCAAGCGGTCCCGAGACCATCGCGCGAGGGCCGCTCCCGAAGTAGGGGAGCCAGTGTCGTCGGCACGGCCGTCGTTCAGGTCACGGCGTGCCGTAGGCTGTTCGGAGATAGGCCACGATGTCGTCCGACTCGTAGAGCGCGGTGCCGGTGTTCGGGTCGCTCAGGTAGGGCACCTGCATCTTGCCGCCGAGCGCCACCAGCACTGGCCGTCGGCGCCCGCGCTTGGCGACGTTGTGAACGATGTAGTCGAGCCCGAGCTCGGCGAGCTCCTCGCGCACCTTGCGGCAATAGGGCGAGGCCTCGAAGCTCCAGAGTTCGAGCAGCTGGGCCGGCTGCGGTCGGCCTGCGAGGCCATCGCGCACGCGTTTCCCGCGGCGGCGGAGCGCGCTCGTGAGCGTGCTCCCCGCGGTGTCGAGGGGCGCGAGCAGGGTCTGCCATCGCGATCGCCCCGCGCCGTAGGTCGTGTGCAGGTAGTCGATGATCGCTTCCGATTCGTAGAGCACGGCGCCGCTGCTCGTCGCGGGCAAGCGCTCCAAAGGCTGCGCCTTCTCCGCGGGGCCCCATCCCCGCTCGCTGCCCCGAGCTTCGCTCGGTGCGCTCTTCGCGAACGAGTTCGCGTCGTGCAGGATCGGGAACTGGCGCTTGCCGCCGAGCGCGATCCCCGCGACCCGCGACGACGCGCCGCGCGCGGAGCTACGGGCGAGGTAGTCGAGGTCGAGCTCGGAGAGGGTCTCGCGGACCTTGCGACAGTAGGGGCAGCCCTCGAAGTCGAAGAGTTCGAGCAGCGCGGCGGGCTCGCGCGGCGCGGGCTGGAACGCGACGAGGCCGCGGCCCAGGCGTGCGACCGACAGGGTCAAGGCGTGCAGATCTTCGAGCTTGGACATGGCCCAGGCATGCCCCGAGCGCGGCGCGGATGCAAGTCGCGTCGCGCCCGTGACGCCCACTACGACCGCGACGACCGCCGTCAACGTGAGTGCTGCAGCGGCCGCTCGCGCTTGTGGAACCAGGCCCGCGCCGTTTCCATCCGGGTCTGCTGGTCCGCGGGCGCCCGCCGCGCGCACGGCGTCATCTCGTCGCTGCCCTCGGCTGCGCCCCAGCGAAACTCCGGGCAGTCGTTCGGGTTCCAGCTGATCTCGAAGGCCGCCGTGCGTTCGAAGAGGCTCGCGAGCGTCAGCTTCCACGGGGTCCCGTCGCTGCGCTTGTAGCTGAACGCGCGTCGCGCCAGCTCGTCCTGGACCTGCTTGGCGAGCCGCGTCTGGAGCGCCGCCGGGGCCTCTCCGGCCGTCAGCACGAAGCGCTTCGGGTACTTGGCGACGCGTGCGGGAAACTGTTGCACGGTGTCGATGGCGATGAGGAGCCGCATGTCGCGCGCAGGTGTCGAGAAGTCCTCCCACGGGCCTGCGGTCAGGAAGATCTCGACCCCGGGCGGCATCGGGATGACCTTGTTCGGCAGCTTGCGCTTCCAGTCCTCGACGCTGTCGATCGACTCGAGGCGCCTCAAGGTCTGCTGCTCGAGCGCGTCGATGAGCCCCTTCAAGGCCAGCTCGGGCGTCATCGGCATCGGGTTGATCACCTCGTCCATCTTCTCGTAGAAGCCCTCCTGACCGAAGGACCACTGCTCGACCGAGTAGTCGCCGTAGTCGATGCTCGCGGCGATGGCGTCGTTGTCGAGCTCGACCAGGCCGCCCTCGCCGCGGCGGACCGGCCGGAACCGCTTCCAGCCGGCGCCCGCGACCGCGTCGTCCTGGGGAAAGAGGAACGCGCCGCGCCAGAAAACGCGGCGTCCGACGGTGCCGTCGGGCTGCGCGTCGATGGCCATGAGGACGCCGGGCTCGGTCTCGGTCTGCGGGAACCAGCGCCCGACCATCATCGTGTGGCCGTAGGGATCTGCGTAGATCGCTCCGGGTCGGAGGCCGTGCCGGTTCAGCTTCACCGGGTACAGATCGGACTTCTCGTCGCCCGGCGCGCCGCGCAGGCTCGAGCTGTGAATGGTCGCCTGCAGCTTGCGCATGAAGGCCTTGAAGGCCTGGACGCGGTTCCCCTCGGTCGTCGGCTCCTCGCTCGTATGGAGCTCGGTGCCGCAGGTCGGCGCGCGCGCCGCGTTGCCCCGTCGACACCCGCGCAAGGCCATCGGCAGCCCCAGCTTCCACGCGAAGTAGGCGCGCAACGTATAGGGGAAGTCGGCGCAATCCGGGTTCGCGCGCAGGCCGTCTTTGTCCTCGTCGAGCCCCATGTAGCCATACAGCAGGTTGCGCGACGGGTCTTTGAGCGCCAGCGCCAGCGGCTTCCAGCTGATGTCCTCGCCGAGCGGCGCCAAGAAGAGGCGCTCGATCCACAGGCTGTAGAGGTTCTCGGTGTCGCGCTCCCACTTGATGCGCGTCTCCCACCACGGGTCGCTCCCGACCTCGAGCTCGCCCGGACCGCTCGGCCCGCCGCGCACCTCGACCGCCTGGCAAGCCACGATGCGCCCGTTCACCGCGACCCCCACGCGCCAGTCCCCCTTGACGGGCTGCTCGACCGTCGCGACCCAGCCCCACGGTGGGCCGCCGAAGGTTTCCGCTGTCAATATCTCGTCGGCGTCGGACTTCGGCGGGCGCACGACGATGCGCGCGTTCGGTCCGAGATCGGTCTCGCTCGTCACGAGCACGCGCATCGGCGCGCGCGCGTACGGGCGACGCGGCGTATTGAAGATCGAGAGGTCGAGCGAATCCTCGCATGTCGCGAGCGCGCGCAGATCGGTCGCCGGAGGCGGCTCGGCGGCGCCCCGCGGCGCCGTGAACGGCAGCGCGTGAGCGACCTGGAGAAGGAACGAGAGGATGAATGTCATCGGCCGAAGATCGCGACCTTCGCGATGCGCTCGATGAAGGCGGTGCGCTCCGTGCCGCGGCCGCGCTCGAGATCGGTGACCTCGACGCGGTCGAGCCGGATGGTCTTCTTGCCGCCATCCGGGCAGGGCACGACGTACTCGCTGATGGCCGAGAGCGCGTAAGGTCGGCCACCGTCCTCACCCAGATACAACATGATGTGGCCGGGCATGTACAAAAACACGATGCCCCGGCGGGCCGCCGCCGCGATGGTCTGGCGCTTGTCGTCGTCGCCGCGCCCGGTCACGTCGAGGACCACGGCACCCGACTCCGCCTGCACGCTCGAGTGGCGCCCGAGCCAGAAGTCGAAGGTCGCCATCACATCCTGGAGGAGACCGGAGCAGTCGCGAAAGCCGAGGGTCCCGCCCCAGCCATACGGGTCGCCGAGGCGCGCGAAGGCAAGCGAGAGCACGGCGCGACGCGTGAGCGGCAGCGGCCCGAGATGCACCTCCGGCGTGTCGGCGACAAAGGCGTCCGTGGTGCCGCTCGGTGTCTCGGGCGATGGCACGAGGATCTGCCAGAGCCGCTCGGGTTGCGCCCCTGTCGATGTAGACAGCGTCAACATGCCGACCGCCCGGAACGAGGTCCCGAGGCGCAGGAAGACGAGCCGGCCCTCGGCCGTCCAGGCCGGCACCAGATCGCCGAGCACGCGCAGGCGCGGCTCCTCGTCGCGGCGATCGCGGGCCACGCTCGGCGCCATCGGGCGCGAGAGGGCGCCGGCCTGGTCGCTGTCGGCGAGCCAACCGACGCCGTGACCGGCCCACACGTAGCGCCAGCGCCCGTCGCGGGTCGCACGCAAGACGCGCACGAGCTCGCCGGGGTGGAGGCGCGAGCATTGGTTCCGGCCGAAGAGGCGGTCGATCGGCGGGCGGAAGTAGCCGCCCACCACGGGCAGGCAGTGGAGATCGATCGGCGCGGCGACGGCGCGCAGCTCGTCGACCGGCTCGGCGCTCGCGACGATGCGGCGCGCCTCGTCGAAGCGCCCGGGCTCGCCCTCGACGAGCTCGCCCACCGCGAGCCTCGCGCCGATCTCGCCGACGCGCTCGCCGATCTCGCCGGCCACGCCCTCAGCCGTGGGCGGGTCGTCACCGAGGAACTCGCGCCAGGCACCGGGGACGCCCTGATTGCGGGCGACGAGCAGCGCGATGTCGTCGGACGAGAGCAGCGCCTCGTCCAGAGCCGGCGTCCGCGCGAGCCAGGCGTCGAGCGTGCGCAGCTCCGGCGGTGTGCCGTCGGGCGGCCCGACGCGCCATTCGGTCGTGCCGTCGCAGACCACCGCGGGCGGCGGGGGCGGTGCCGCAGAGACGCTGTCAACCTGGCCGCCCGCTGCGAAGGGCGCGACGCCCGCGAGCGCGCACGCCACCCCTCTGATGACCAGGCCGTGCTGTTTCATGGCGCGCCGAACGCGTGAGCCCCGTCGCTTCGTCCGCGCGCCATCGCCGCGACGGCCTCGGCCCAGGACGGCTCGGCGTTCACGCACGGCACCAGCGTCAGGTCCTCGCCGCCCGCGGCGATGAAGTCGCGCCGACCGCGGATGGCGATCTCCTCGAGCGTCTCCAGGCAATCGGCCGCAAACGATGGTGTCAACACCGCGACGCGCTTCACGCCCTGAGCGGGCAGCGACTTCAGGATCTGGTCGGTGTAGGGCCTGACCCACGGGCGGCGCCCGAGGCGCGACTGGAACCCGATCGACCAGGCGCCCGCGGCGAGGCCAAGGCGCTCCGCCAGGGCGCGCGCCGTGCGAAACGATTGCGCGCGGTAGCAAGGGTCGTTGGCGGGGACGCGCACGTCGCAGCAGGTCGCACTGGCGAGGCAGTGTTGGCCGCTGACGTCGCTGGCGCGCATGTGGTGCTCGGGCAGGCCGTGGAAGGAGAGCAGCACGTGATCGGGCGCGAAGGCTTGCAGAGCGGGTTTGGCGACCGTGACGACGGCGTCGAGGAAGCCCGCGTGAAGGTGAAAGTCGCGGATGAAGGCCATGTCCGGCACGACCGTGCGGTCCGCGAGCGAGGTCATGACCTTGGCCATCGTCGAGCCCGAGGACGACGAGGCATATTGGGGATAGAGGGGCAGGACGAGCAGGTCGGAGACCGGCTCGGGGCCGCCCAGGAGGCCGTCCAGCGCGGTGGGGATCGACGGCGAGCCGTAGCGCATG
>SXIE01000107.1 GCA_005772945.1 Pseudomonadota bacterium | reverse complement strand
GGCGCTCGCGCGCACGCTGGCGGCGCTCGAGTGCGACGTCATCTTCAACCTGGCCGAGTCGTACGGCGGCCAGGCGGCGCGCGAGGCCGAGATCGCGACGCGCCTCGCGGCCACCGGCGTACCGCTCACCGGGTCGCCGCCCGACGTCCTCGGCACCTGTCTCGACAAGGGCGCGACGCGGGCCGCGCTCGGCGGCGTGGTGCCCGTTCCGGCGGCCGCGCTCATCACGCACGCGGACGCGCCGCTGCCGCCCTTGCCGTGGCCATGCATCCTCAAGCCCGCCGCTCAGGATGCCAGCCACGGCATCGCCTTCGCGAGCGTCTGCGCAGACGCAAGCAGCGCCCGCACCCGCGCACGCCACCTCTTCGAGCGCGGCCTGGGCCCGGTCCTGGTCGAGGCCTACATCGACGGCCGCGAGCTCAACGTCAGCGTCCTCGAGGACGCCGGCGACGGCACGCTCGTGGTGCTCCCGCCCGCCGAAATCGCGTTCGAGCGCTGGCCCGCCGACGCCCCGCGCATCCTGACCTACGCCGCGAAGTGGGATCCCGATTCATTGGAGTACCAACAATCGGTCTCGCGCCGCGTCGCCTCACCCGAGCCGGAGGCCGAAGCCATCGCGCGCCGCGTCTTCGCGCACCTCGGGCTCCGCGGCTACGGACGCATCGACCTGCGCGTCGACGCCCGCGGGCCCTTCGTCATCGACGTGAACCCGAACCCGGACCTGTCGCTGGGCGCCGGATTCCAGCTTGCCGCCGAGCGCGCCGGACGCAGCTACGCGTCGGTCGTCGACGCGATCGTCCAGTCCGCGCTACCCTAGGCGCGATGGAACTCCGCGCGCTCGCCGACAGCGACCTCGTCGCCCTCCCGAACCTCACCCGCGCCACCGGCTTCTTCACGGACGAGGAGGTCGGCATCGTCGCCGAGCTCGCCCATCACGCCCTCGGCGCCAACACGGACGGCTATCACTTCGTCGTGGCCGACGACGACAGCGACCGCGCCGTGGGCTTCGCCTGCTGGGGACTGGCGGGCCAGAGCGACGCCGTCTACGACCTCTATTGGATCGTCGTCGATCCCGCCGCCCAGGGGCGCGGCGTCGGCCGCCGCCTCCTCGCGCACGTCGAAACGGACGTCGCCAGCCGCACGGGGCGCTCGCTCGTCGCCGAGACCGAGGGCAGCCCGACCTACGCCCCGACGCGCGCCTTCTACCTGGCCGCAGGCTACGCGGAGCTCGGGCGCCTCCCGGACTTCTACCGCGTCGGCGCCGACAAGGTCTTCTACGGCAAGCGCGTCGGACCGCCCCGCTAGGCGCGCGCAGCACCTCGACCAAACGCAACGAGCCCGACGTCGCCGTCGAGCTCGCTTGCACACACGGCCGGCCGAAACCAGCCCCGCCCCTAGGGCGTCACGGTGCCGGGTCCTGCTTCAGGATCATGAACTCGACGCGCCGGTTCATCTCGCGGCCCTTCGCGTTCTTGTTGCTCGCGATGGGCAAGTCCTCGCCGTAACCCTTGGCCGAGAGCCGCGCCGCGCCCACGTTGCCGATCGTCACGAGGTGGCTCATCACCGACTCGGCGCGCGCCTCCGACAGCGTCTTGTTGAACGCATCCGGTCCCTGGTCATCGGTGTGACCCTGGATCTCGACGAGCAGCACGTGCGGGTTGTCGTTCATCGCCTTGGCGAGCTCGGCCAAGAGCGCGTAGCTCTTCGGCAAAATGTCCGCCTTGCCGGTCTTGAAGAATATCTTCTCCGAGATGACGAACTTCTCCTTGGTCACGCAGACCTTGCCCTCCTCGGGGCAGCCGTCCTCGTCCTGGCAGCCGTCCTTGTCCTCGGCCTTGTCGGGGCACTTGTCGTTCACGTCGAGGATGCCGTCGCTGTCGTTGTCCGGCTCGGGGCACCCGTCGTCGTCCTTGAATCCGTCCTTGTCCTCGGGGTCGTTGGGGCACTTGTCGCTCGCATCGAGGATGCCGTCCTTGTCGTTGTCCGGGTCCGGGCAACCGTCCTCGTCCTCGAAGGCGTCGATGTCCTCCTTCTGGGCCGGGCACTTGTCCATGTCGTCCGGGATCCCGTCCTTGTCGCCGTCGCCATCGGGGCAACCGTCGGTGTCGCGGTCGCCGTCGAAGTCCTCGGCCTTGTCCGGGCACTTGTCCTCGGTGTCGGGGATCCCGTCCTTGTCGTTGTCTAGATCGGGACAGCCGTCCTCGTCCTCGAACCCGTCCTTGTCCTCGGGCTTGGTCGGACACTTGTCGAGGTCGTCCGCGATGCCGTCGCCATCCTGGTCGAGATCCGGGCACCCGTCGTCGTCGCGGTCGCCGTCCTTGTCCTCGGCATCGTTCGGGCATTTGTCGCTGCCGTCGAGGATCCCATCCTTGTCGTTGTCCGCGTCGGGGCAGCCGTCCTCGTCCTCGAAGCCATCCTTGTCCTCGGGGTCCTTCGGGCACTTGTCGAGTCGATCGACGATCCCGTCGCCGTCGCTGTCCTTGTTCGGCTCCTCCATCGGGATGAGCGCGTTGGGCTGATAGCCGACCGTCAGGAACCCGCGCCAGTCCGGGTCGCCGTACCCCGGGAGCGCGCCGAAGCTGGCGCCGCCGCCCACCGCGAAGCCCGAGTTATGCTTCCAGTGCAGGCCCCAGGTGAACTCCATCTGCGTATTCTGGGGCTCGAAGAAGCGCGCGACGCGCGACTCGAGGCGCGCCTCGACCAGCATGCGGAAGTCGGTCGACCCCAGGAAGATCGCGAGCGCCGCCTGAATGCCGGCCTCGTTTCCGATCGCCAGATTCGCGCCCAGCGGAAGCGACGTCGTGTCCGGCTCGAACTCGCCGCCGGACCGGAACGACGCCCAGATGTTCGTCATGAGGTGCACATGCCGCGTGATGGCATCGAGCATCACCTTCGGCGTGATGACCGCGCCCTCTTCCTTGCCGAACCCGCCCCGGCTGCCGCTCGGCACGCTCACGTCGAGCCCGAGCGCGATGCCTCCGCCGATGCGGTACGGCTTCACGGCCGCGGCCTTCAGCGAGAGGCGGATGTCGCCGACCGTGAAGTCCGCGAGGTTGTCCCCGTCCAGGAACTTGCCGGATCCAAAGTGGAACGGCACGTCGAAGCCGAACGAGAAGTGGTCGAGGAACCCGATGCTCGCGACGATGTCGCTGGACCCGAAGATGTCCACCACGTCGTCGCCCGCGCCGTCCTGCAGAACGGCTCCCGCGACGTTCGTCAGAAGGTACGCGTTGATGGTGAACCCGTGGCTCACTCGCCCCGACTCGGTCGTGAACCCGCCGAGCGAGTGGACGGCCGGACGGAACTTCTGGAGCGACCACTCCTTCGGATCGGCCGCCTGCGCCCCGGGCGCGACGAACACCAGACCCGCGACGGCCAAGGCCCCCAGAACACGAGCGGATTGCATGCTGCGTTTCATCGTCGTCCCTCCGCCGTCCTCAGAACTGGTAGCCGATGCCGACGTTGATGCCACCGTACATGGTGTCCCTGGTCTTGAGCGTCACCTCCGCCGGGTGCCGATCAGGGTTGTCCATATCCGGGATCGTGTTCGGATCGACGATGACCCGCTCGAGGTACTTCTTCTCTTGGCTGAAGTTGTAGCCCCAGTGGATATCGATCGGGATGAGGAAGTCGCCGGCGGTGATCTGGATGCCGAGGACGACCTTCAAATAGATGCTGTCCTCGAGCTTCGCGCCGAGCCGCTGGAGCTGTCCGCGCGACGCGGGCAACCGCAGGCTTCCGTCGGGATTGGTGGTGTCGCTCTCGGTGACTTTGAACTTGGTCTTGCCCCACGACGTGAACGCGAACTCGGGACCGACCCCGAGCGAGATGCGCGTCGTCGGGCTCGTCGGGACGACCGCCTTCACGAGGATCGGCAGGTGGAACGCGGTCCACGAGAGCTTCTCCTCGGACTTGGCGTGGAACGTCGAGATCGTCGTATCGCCACCGATGGTGATCTGCTCGGTGAAGCTCCACTTCACCTCTTCGAGCAGGTTGTGCTGCACGAAGTTGAACCCGACTTCGAGTCCGAGGTGGTCGAAGAAGAGACCTTCGACGTAGAAGCCGCTCGAGATCGTGTAGCCGGCGCGCGTCTCGTTGAAGAGCGGGATGTCCCACTTGTCATCGGTCGGCGTGGCCGACAGGACGCTCTCGTCGGGCGAGTCCCAGAGGGTGCCACCGGCACCGAACTTGATCCCCATGATGAAGCGCGCGGGGACGGACTTGTCGATGTCCGCGTCCGCCGGGTCGGCCGCGCGCGCGACGTTGCCGCCGCCGAGCCACGCCGCGCCGACGCTGCAAGCGCCAAGCGCACACACCAATAACGTCTGCCACTGTCTCATGGTTGCCTCCGTCGAAGCGCCACACGCGCCGGGCCGTGGAGCGCGCTGCTTTTCGGCGCGGGAAGGGACCGCGGTGCAATCTATCCGCGTTCCGATCGCTGTCAAGCAGGCCCACCACCAATTCGCGGGCAAGCGCTTCGCGCTCTTCGCGAGCGAATATGGATCGGAAGCGGCACCGCGCCCGTTGCGGCCCACGCGCGCGAAGCGCTAACGTCCCGCGCGGACGACCACGACCATGCCGACCCCGACCTTCACGATCGCAAACCGCCGCCGCGCGGGCTGGCCCTTCTGGCTGGCCCGCTTGGCCGTCGCGGGCGCGCTCGTCCTCGTGACGTCGGCCGCCGTGGGGGCGCTCTCGTTGTACACGGCGCTCGCGACCGATCTGCCCGCGCTCGACAGCTTCGACTCGCTGGCGGCGCGCGGGGTCACGCGCTTCGAGGCCGCGGACGGCAGCCTCGTCGGCGAGCGCTACCACGAGCGACGCCTCGCGCTGCGCTGGGAGGACTTCCCGCGCCCGCTCGTCCTGGCCTTCCTCGCGGCCGAGGACGAACGCTTCTTCGATCACGCCGGTCTCGACTTCCGCGGGATCCTACGCGCGATGGTGACGAACCTCTTCGCGGGCGGCACCAAGGAAGGCGCCTCGACCATCACGCAGCAGCTCGCCAAGACGCTCGTCGGCAGCGAGCGCTCGTGGGCGCGCAAGGTCAAGGAAGCCATCCTCGCGCGCCGCATGGAAGATTTGTACACCAAGGAACAGATCCTCGCCTGGTACATGAACCTCATCTACCTCGGCCACAACAGCTACGGGGTGCAGGCGGCCGCGCAGAACTACTTCCGCAAGAACGTCTGGGACCTGTCGCTGGCCGAGATGGCGATGCTCGCAGGCGTCCCGCAGTCGCCGAGCCGCGCGAACCCGGCGACCGATCTGGCGGCGACGCGGCGGCGCATGAACCACATCCTCGACAACATGGTGAGCCTGGGCTGGGCGACCCGCGCCGACGCCGACCGCGCGCGCGGCGAAGAGGTCACGGTCTACCCGCTGCGCGATCGCTGGAACGAGGGCACCCCCGAGTACGCCGAGGCGGTGCGGCGAATGGCGGCGCCGGAATGCAACGCGGCCGAGCGGACCGCCGCGGCCGCGCGTCACGAGGAGTGCGAGCCGCGCCCCGCGCCGTGGGGCGACGATTGGCTGGAGCGCGGCCTCACGATCCGGATGGCCGTCGAGCCCGGGGCGCAGCGCGCCGCCGCGGCGGCCCTGGCGACGGCGCTCGAGGACCTCCAGAAGAAGCAGGGCTTCCCGGGCCCACTCGGGCGCATGGAGCGCGACGCGTTCTTCGCGCGCAACGCGCGCTGGGTCACGACCGAGGTCGGCCGGCGCGTGCTCGCGCGCGTCGCGAGCGTGAATGCGGACGCGGCGACGCTCGAGGTAGGGGTCGGCATGCAGGGCACGCTCGCGCTCGCGAACGCGCGCTGGGCGGCGCCCTACAGCGAGCTCCCCGTCGACGACAAGGGCCGCCGCGTCCAGACGGCGCGCGTCAGCTTCGGCGGGGTCCTGAAGGACCTCTCGAAGGCGCTCGCGCCGGGCGACGTCGTCCTGGTCGAGGTCCTTCCGCCGCCGCCCCCGCCGAAGGCGACGACCGGCAAGAAGCCCAGGAAGGACGCGCTCCCGGCGCCGAGCGGACCGCCCGCGCTCGAGTTCGCGCTGGTGTCGGTGCCGCTGGTCGAGGGTGCGCTCGCGTCGACCAGCCTCGCCGCCGATGGGCTCGAGGCCATGGTCGGCGGCTGGGACTTCGATCGCAGCGAGGTCAACCGCCTCGACGCGCGCCGACCGACCGCGTCGAGCATCAAACCGATCATCTACGCGAAGGCCTACGACCTCGGGGTCCCGCCCTCGGAGCTCGTCAACATGAGCACGTCGGGCAAGGACCTCATCCCGATCTGGCGCGGCCTCATGAAGTCCGACAACGACGCGAGCGCGAGCGTCCTGCATCTGGTCCTGGGCGCGCGCGATCCGAGCGGCAACGCCACGACTCGCGAAACCCGGCTCGCCGCGTATCGCGCCTGGGGACGCGCGCTCGGCCTACCGTTCGAGCTCGGCGGCTACGCCTCGGACGTGCGCGGCGCCGAGGAGACCCCGCGCGGGATGCTCGCCGCCTTCGCGACGTTCGCACGCCAGGGACGGGCCGCAGCGCCCACGCTGGTTCGCGAGGTCTCGACCCGCGAGGGCGTCATCCTCGAGCGCCATTGGACCCCGATCGACCCGCACGCGGGGGCCGACGACACCTGGGTCGCCGCCTGGAATCAGGCCCTCCACCCGCCCGCCGCCGCCATCTCGGCGACGACCGCCTACCTCATCACCCGCAACCTCGCGGCGGTCGTCGCCGAGGGCACCGCGACCGAGGCCAAGAAGGTCGGACGCGAGGCCGGCGGCAAGACCGGCACCAACGATTACGATGTTTGGTTCGTCGGCTTCACGGGCGTCCGCGCGGCCGTCGCGTGGCTCGGCTCTGACCGCCACGAGCGCCCGCTGGGGCCATCCACCAGCGACAACCGCGTGTACGGCGCGACCGCCGCGCTGCCGGCGTGGGTGTCCTACATGCGGCGCGTCGACCCGGTCCCGCGCGGCGAGAAGCGCCCCGGCCTCACCCCCGAGGTCCCGCCCGACGTGGTCGAGGTTCGCATCGAACCCGCGAGCGGACTGCTCATGCCGCCCGACATGGAAGGTGGCCTCGTCATCCCGCATCGCAAGGGCACCGAGCCGACCGACGTGGCTCCGACGGCGACCGACTTCTAACGTGCGCGAAGGCCACCTTCGCGCTTGCGAGGCGGCTCACATGATGCCTACCATGCCGCCCTCATGTTCGGGCTCTCCACCTGGGAAATCCTGATCATCCTCGTGCTCGCCTTGCTCTTCATCGGGCCGGACGAGCTCCCGAAGATGGCCAACAAATTGGGCAAGGGCCTGCGCCAGGTGCGCGGCGCCATGAGCAAGGTCGACGACGAGGTGCGCAGGACCGTGCGCGACTTCCAGGCCGAGGCGGCGCGCCTCGCCGAGGACGAAGAAGAGAAAGAGAAAGAGAAAGAGAAACAGAAAGACAACGACACGGAAGACGGCAAACCCAGCGGCCTCGACGGCCCGATCGCCGCGAACGCCGACGGCACGCCGGTGGTGGCGCTCCCGGCGCCCGCAGAGGAGCCGGTCGTAGAAGCAGCCGTCGTCCCCGAGCTCGCGACGCGCGACCTCGGGAGCCTGGCCGCCAAGACATCGATCAACGCCCGTGACTGGAGCAAGATCGGCAAGGCGCCGGTCGAGGGGCGCGTGGCGACCGTGCTACCCGGGCGGCCGCCGACCGCGTCGATGGCGCCTCCCGCGCACGAGCCCGCGCCGCCCCCGACGCCCCCTCCCGCCACCGCCGGCACCCCACCTCCGGAGCGTTCGTGACAGCCGCCACCGACGAGAACCTCGCCGGCAAGACGATGACCTTCCGCGAGCACATCCGCGAGCTGCGCCGCCGCATTGTCCGCATCGCGGCCGCGCTCGTCGTCGGCACCATCTTCGCCTGGGAGTACCGACACGACGTCTTCGACTTCATGTCGGCCCCGGTGACCAAGAGCCTCGCGGCGCACGGCATCTACTCGTACCAGGCGATCGGGATCACCGAGAGCGTCATCGTCTACATGAAGGTCACGCTCATCGCGTGCTTCTTCTTCCTCGCGCCCTACATCTTCTACGAGCTCTGGAGCTTCATCTCACCCGGGCTCTATAAGCGCGAGAAGCGCTTCATCCTCCCGATGACGGGCTTCTCGCTCATCTTCTTCCTGCTCGGCGCCTTCTTCGCCTACTTCGTCATCATCCCGGTCATGACGAGTTGGATGATCGGCCTGACGCTCGAGGGTGGCAACGTCGACGTCGCGCTGACCCTCTCGAGCACCTACTCGTTCTCGTGGTTCTTCTTGTTGATGGCCGGGCTCGTCTTCGAGCTCCCGCTGGTCCTCTTCTTCTTGGCCCTCTGGGGCGTCGTCAGCGGCAAGGGCCTCCTCAAGTTCTGGCGCTACTTCATCGTCATCTCGTTCCTCATTGCCGGCGTCATCACGCCGCCGGACCCGCTCTCGCAGAGCCTTCTCGCGGTCCCGCTCAACTTCCTCTACGGCTTCGGCGTCCTGATCGCCTTCACGGTGAGCCGTGCGCGCGCGCGCGAGGCTGCGAACGTCTCGGGACGCGCCCTGCGTGCGCTGGCCACCTCGCTGCTCCTTCTCATGGTCGTTTCGCTCGGCTTCGCGCTCCTCATCGGCGTCATTCGCGCGCCGCCCCTCATCGCGTGGGCACCGGCCGACGGCGCGCTCGTCGTCGGGCTGAACCCGCGCGTCATCGCGTCCGACAAGGCGCTCACGGGCATCATCCGAACCTCGCCAACGGCCGGGCGCGTGCTCGATGCGCTTCAGGGCGCGGGCATGACGTGGGAACCGATCACCGAAGGCCTCGTCGTCATCACGGCCGCCGGAGAACGCGTCGTGATCTTGCGCGGCGACGAAGCCGGGCTGCGCGCGGATGCCGTCAACCAGGCGCTTGCGGACCCAGCCGCCGCGACGACCCCGACCGCCCCCGTAGCGCGCGCTGCCAACGACGACGTGCTCGTCATCGGCGCCCCCGCCCTCGCCGACGCGATCGTCGCCCGCGGCCCCGTCGCCCTCGCGCTCGAGGACAACGACGAGCGCCTGCTCGACCGCCTCAGCACCGCGGGCGCCGTCTGGGTCTGGCTCGGCCCGAAGAGCCCGGCACGCGCCGCCGTCGTCGGCACCGAGAACGCGACGGACCTCGGCGCCGTCGGCGCATCGCTCGCCCTCGACCAGCGCCGGCGCCTCGTCTTCGATCTCCCGATGGCGAACCACGGCGCCGGCGTGAGCGCCTCGGACCGCGTCGAGACCCGCATCGAGGCGGCGCGCGCCGTCGCCATCGCGCGCGGCAGCGACGACAAGACCACGCGCCTGTCCAAGGCCGTGCGCGACGTCATCGTCGAGCTCGGCCCCACCGTGAGCCCGGCGACGCGCACGAAGCTCGACGCGATCGCCGCGACGATCGCCGCGCTCGCGCCGCTCGAGGTGCCCGACACCTTCCCGGTGCTCGTCAACCTCGCGCCCGAGATCCGCGGCGTCAGCGTGCGCCGCGACCGCCACGGCCTCGCGGTGACGGCCGAGCTCGACGACCACGGGCTCATCACGCTCTTTGGTTGGATCGCGGGAACCGCGCCCGCTGCGCCCTGACCTCAGCGCCAATAGGGCCAGGGTCAGTGGGCCAAGATGCCGACCAACGTCGAGGCCGCGTTCGCGATGAGCGCCGCGAGATACGCGCGCCCCCAGGCCCCGCGCCACATGAGCGCGAGCAGCGTCCCCTCGGCCAGCACGACCAGCGTCTCGGCGATGACGACCAGCACCGCGTAGGACACCGGGTTGCCGTACGCGTCGGGCTCGACGAACGGCCACACGAGCCAGAGCACCGGGTGGGTCATCATCTGGAGCGCCAGCGACGCCACGATGGCACGAGGCCACGTGAGGCGCCGGAACCCCAGCGCGAACCCGACGTAGTACGGCGTCTCGACGAGGCAGGTCACGACGAACGCCGACAGCCACGCCGCGAAGAACTCCGGCGGCCACACGCCGAGCTCCGGCCCGCTCATGCGCGCCCCCAGCCGCTGCGACGACCACCCGCGCGATGGAGCGCGAGGGCGCCGAAGACGGCGAGCTCGAGCCAGCCGTGGAAGATGACGGCGACCAGGTACACATAGCGGACCTCCTGGGGGTTCGTGAGCAGCGCCGCGATCGGCAGGCCGACCGCCGACACCACGACGGCCCAGAATCCGACCACCCCGAGGTCCTGACGCAGGCGACCGACGGTGCGCGTAAACGTCGGCGGCGCCGGACGCGGGTCCATCTGCTGAGGGACCAGCCGCACCCACACGGCGTAATGAAAGGACTGCGCGAAGGCGTAAAGCGCGACGATGCGCATGGCCATGACCGGCTCGACGCCGGGGGCCAGGGTCGGGGCAAAGTGATCCATGTCGAGCCCGGCGGCGGTCACGCCGTAGGTGCTCGTCAGCAGGATGCCGTCGAAGGCGCCCGCGACGAACAGGCTGCAGATGGCCAGATACGCGGCCCCGACGACCGCCACGCGCGACCAGCTCGCCTCGCTGCGATAGAGCCAGAGCCACGCGCCGAACGCGACGAAGTTGTGCAGGTGCGCCATGACGAGGATCGCAGCGTACGCGAAGTGCGCGCCGAGCGCGGCGACGCCGGCCAAACACGCGAACGCCACCACGCGCCGATCGAGGGACGTGCGCGCCACGATGAGCCCGCCCGCGATGGCCAGGGCCCCGAGCAGCACCTCGATCTCCGCGTGCCACAGTCCCCACTCGGCCGGCGCCAGCCGGAGTCCGGTCATGAGCGCGAGCGGAGCGAGAAGGAGCACGAGCCCGAGGCGCCCGAGCGGCAGCGGCGGCTTGACGAGCAGATAGCGGATATCCCCCGCGACGTGCGGCACGCCGAGTACGAGCGGCCCGAGGAGGAGCAGCCACATCGGCACCGTCAGCGTCAGCGTCAGCCCGACCGACATGTGGCCGAGCGCGAGGACCGCCATGCGCAACCCGCGATCGCGCATGCACGCGCGCCCGAAGCGCGTCTTGGCGGACCAGCGCCAGAACACGCGCCGCGCCCCGTCGAGCGGGCGGACGAAGACGTTTTCGAGGGCAACCGACACGACCAGAAACCCACCCCGCCCGAGAAAACGCCAGCCGGAGGCGACGCCGGATCGCTCCGAGAGACGACCCGCGCGCGCCCGAATGAAACGTCGCCTTCACCGTGCGGCAGGCTGCCCGGTTCGTCAATTCACGCGCGCGACCCGCAGACGCCCGCCGATACCCGCGTGCCCTCCATCCTCCATCATGATCGCAGGGATCGTAGGGCCCGCGATGACAGCTGCGCACGCGACGCCCGCCCTGCGCGCCCGAAGCGCGCAAGAAAATGCCGAGCGACCGCTCGGGCCGAGCACGAAACACGAACAACTCAAGGACCTTGCAAGACGTGATTCGCTTGGCACGCGCTTTGGAATGTCAGCGCAACGAGCCCCACGAAGGACACCCCTTGGACACCGCAACGAACACCTCTCTCGACCTGAGCCGCAACCGCACGCCCTCCGGCGTCCTCAAGCGCAGCGCGATCGTCGGCATCCTCGCCTCGCTCGCCGACCTCGGCCTGCTCGCGCTCCTCATCGACGGCCTCCAGATGAGCCCCGCCTGGGCCAACCTCCCAGCCCTCACCTTCGGCCTCCTCATCCAGTTCATCGGCAACAAGCACTACGCCTTCCGTGACCGCTCGCCCCAGCTCCTGCGCCAGGGCTCGCTCTTCCTCGCCGTCGAGACCGGCGCCTTCCTCCTGAACGCCGCCCTCTTCCACCTCCTCTCGCCCATCCTCGGGCTCCCCTGGATCCTCGCCCGCGCCCTCGCCACCAGCGGCGTCTACTTCGGCTTCAGCTACCCGCTTTGGGGCCGGATCTTCCGCCCGGGCTGAACCCGCCGAGCCAGCGCATCGCGCTGAAACGTCACCCTCCCTGGCAGCCCGCCAAAAGGCCCCGACGGGCCACGTCGGTCCGTCGCGAACGGGCCTCGCGCTCGCATCAAACACTCGGAGTACCAACCATGTGGATCCCGCTCATCGGCTTCATCGTCAGCCTCACCACCCTCCTCAGCATCATCGCGGTCGTCCGCTTCGCGCGCCGCCAACGCGCGCTGCCGGCGCCCTCCAGCGACGCCCCCTCGGTCACGATCCTCAAGCCGCTCTGCGGCGCCGACGACGCGCTCGAGCGCAACCTCGAGACCTTCTTTCGCCAGACCCACCCGCGCTTCGAGCTCGTCTTCGGCGTCGAGGGCGAGGCCGATCCCGCCATCGCCGTCGTGCGCCGCCTGCGCGCCCGCTACCCCGACGTGCGCGTCCGCCTCGTCATCCATGACGGCAAACGCGCCCTCAACCCGAAGGTCTCGAACCTCTCGGCGATGCTCGCCTGGGGCTCGCACGACCTCGTCGTCATCTCGGACTCGAACGTCGCCGTCCGTCCCGACTGGCTCGCCCGCATGGTGAGCGAGTTCGCGAGCCACCCCGACAACGGCCTCCTCACGAACCTCTTCGTCGGCACCGGCGAGGAGTCGCTCGGCGCGACGCTCGAGAACCTCCACCTGGCCGGACCGGTCGCCGGCAGCATCGCCGCGACGAACGAGTTCGGCGAGAGCACCGCCGCCGTCGGCAAGTCGATGATGTTCCGCCGCACCACCTTCGAGTCACTCGGCGGCTTCGAGAGCATCGGCAGCTTCCTCGCCGAGGACTACGTGATGGGCCGCATGTTCGCCGAGGCCGGCTATCGCGTCCGCCTCGCCGCCGTCACCGTCGAGAACGTTTGCACGCACACGCAAGTGAGCACGTTCTTCAGGCGCCACACCCGCTGGGGCCTCCTGCGCAGCCGCCTCACCCCGCAGCTTTACCCGTTCGAGCCGCTCATCAACCCGATGTTCCTCGCCGTCCTCGCGCTCGCGACCGGCAGCGGCACCGCGCTCATCTACGCGACCGCCCTCACGCTCGTGCGCGACGCCATCCAGTGGGTCGCCCTCCGCGGCAAGAAGGGCCTCCTCGCGGCGCTCCCGCTCGGGCCCATCAAAGAGCTCGCGATGCTCGGCGTCTGGGCCCTCGCCCCGTTCCTCGGACGCGTCGCCTGGCGCGGCAAGAGCTACCGCGTTGCAGCCGGCACGCGCCTCTACGCCGCGCGCCCGATGGCCGCCCCCGAGAAGCTCGAGTGGGAGTGAGACGCCGACCCGACCTGGGCACCACCGTCGCGGATTCGTGCCATCGCAACGACGCGATTCGGCGATGGCCTCGGCGAATCGGCCCCATGTCCGCGACGAAAGGTGGTAGACCAACGCGGCTTTCCCCGATCCGCAGCTTCGAGGTTGTGCGTGTCACACCAGGACTTCTCGGCGCAAGCGACGCGACTCCTGTCGCGCGCGCTGGCAGCAGAGCGCGCGGGAGCGAGCGCCGCTAGCGCGCTCGAGACTCTGCATGCGCGGATCGGCCTGACCCTCACGCGACTCACGGGCCCAGACGGCTGGAACGCGCTCCTTCTGCGCGTGCGGCGCGAGACCTCCAAGACCGCGACGACGCGCGCACCTTCGGCGGCCTCGCGCGAAACCGAGGCCGACGATGATCTGCGGCCCCTGGTCGCCGTCGCCGAGATCCTCGGGCGGCTCGTCGGACCCACCCTCGCCATGCAGATCCTCGACCAGGCCTGTAGAGATCCGGACGAGACCCCGGAAGGAGGACACCATGGCTGAGGCTCGCGATCCCGAATTGAACGCCGCGGGCAGCGGGGCAGAAGCCCGGCCTTCTGCGGAATTCGCGGGCAACCTCGCTACGGGGTCCGATCCCACGCGAGGTCCTCGCGAGCGAGAATTCCGCAAGTTGCCAACCGGCGTTCCGGGGCTGGATGACGTGCTGGGCGGCGGGCTGCCCGAATTTTCCTTCAATCTCGTCGCTGGCAGTCCTGGCGCTGGCAAGACCACGCTCGTGCTCCAGTTCCTGTTCGCGAATGTCTCCCCGGAGAGCCCCGCGCTGTTCTTCACCGTGCTCGGCGAGCCCACGCTCAAGCTCCTGCGGCACCAGCAGCAGTTCCCGTTCTTCGACCCGAAGTGCATCGGCCGCGACCTCCACTTCGTCCACCTCGGGGCCGAGCTCGAGTCCGGCGATCTCGAGGCCGTGCTCACGCGCATCGTCGACGAGGTTGCGCGGATCAAACCACGGTTCGTCGTCGTCGACAGCTTCCGCTCCATGGTGCGCGCGGCCCTCGCGAGCGGCGTGCCGCACATCGAGCAGTTCGTCCAGCGGCTCGCCATGCACCTGACCACCTGGGAGGTGACCTCGTTCCTCGTCGGGGAGCACGGGGACGGCGAGTGGAATAACCCCGTCTTCACAGTGGCGGACGGGATCATCTGGCTGTCGCAGGCGGTGGACCGCAACTCGGTCGTGCGCAAGCTGCAGGTGATCAAGGTCCGTGGGCAGGCGTCGATGCCGGGGCTCCACACGTTCCGCATCTCATCCAACGGCCTGCACGTCTTCCCGCGGATGAGGCAGGAGCCGCTGCTCTCGACGCCGCGCCCCGTTGGGCAGCGTCTGTCGACCGGGATCCCGGGGCTCGACGAGATGACCGAGGGCGGCATCCCCGTCGGCGACGTCGTGCTGGTGGCCGGGCCGACAGGCTCCGGTAAGACGACGTTCGCCATGCAGTTCGCGCTCGAGGGCCTCAAGCGGGGCGAGTCGGTGGTCGTCGCCGGGTTCGAGGAGTATCCGCGCGAGTACTTCGCGAAGGCGGAAGCGCTGGGCGGCGACGACTTCAGGCGCGCGGTGAGCGAGGGTCGCTTCAAGGTCGTCTACCTGCGCTCGCTCGACCTCTCGGTCGACGAGACGATGCAGGAGCTGCGCGACACCGTCGAGTCGCTCCAGGCGACGCGGGTGATCATCGACTCGCTCGCGGGCTTCGAGGTCGCGCTGGCGCCGACGTTCCGCCAGGACTTCCGCGAGTCACTGCATCGGCTGGTGCGTGTCATCACGTCGATCGGCGTCACCGTGATGCTGACCAACGAGGTCGCCGAGACCTACAGCGAGCAACGTTTCACGGTCTATGGCGTGTCGTTCATGTGTGACGACATCATCCTCAACCGCTACATCGAGATCGAGGGTACCTATCGGCGCGTGGTCGCCATCGTGAAGATGCGCGGCGGGCGCCACAGCCGGGAGATGCGGCTCTTCGAGATCGGCCATGGCGGCATCCAGATCGGGGAAGCGCTGTCCGACTACCGCGGCATCATCACGGGCGTCCCGCTCTACGAGCCGCGCCGGCGCCCCGAACACCATGGGCTCGTTGCGCGTGAAGCGCTGGTCGCCCGGCGGCTGGCGTCGGTCGGCGAGTGCACGTTCGAGGTCCTGGCTGCCGATACCCAACTTGCTCCGCAAGAGCTCGAGACTACGCTCCAGCGCCTGGTCGACGTCGGTTACGCGGCCTCGAGCAGACGCGACGGTGTGACGATGTGGGTTGCGCTCGCGCGCGTGACGCCCTGAGCGTTCACGCGTCGCGCCGGCTCGGCGCACCGCGGTGGCTTCACGACCGAGCGCGGGGGCTCCGGAATGGGGCTGTACGGACGTCCGTACAGGCTGTACGTACGTCCGTACAGCCCGGCAACCATCCGAAGTTACAACGCATTCGTCGTTGTGATTTTGTACGAAGTCGCATCGGACGAGGCGCTGACCAGGGTCGCATTGACGCCGAGCTATCGCCCGCCGAGGAACGAGCGGGCGGGCGCGGATCCGTGTGAGATGAGCTGGTGGCTCGTCTGCTCAGTCCCCGATCTCGAGCAGGATCTTCCCGCCCTCGACCGAGTCGCCCTCTTTGACATGCACGACCTGAACGACGCCCGCCCTCCTGGCCTTGACCTCGTTCTCCATCTTCAT
>SXIE01000106.1 GCA_005772945.1 Pseudomonadota bacterium | reverse complement strand
GGTGCCGGATCCGGTCACCTACCAGACTCAGCGCGTGGTCGTGCCGCTCATCATCTGGGCCGCCCTCCGCTTCGGTCCGCGCGAGACCTCGCTGACGATGCTCGTCATCACGACCCAAGCCCTCGCGGGCGCCCTGCACGGCGAAGGTCTCTTCGCGACCGGTACGCTCGCGCGCCACGTGACGTTGGTCGAGCTCTTCGTCGGGGTCATCGCGCCGACCGCGCTCGCCGTGACGGCCGGCATGTGCCAGCGGCGGCGCGCCGAGCGCGAGCTGCAGGCCGCCCACCGCACGCTCGAGGTGCGCGTCGAGGAGCGCACGCGCGAGCTCGTCCACGCGAACGCCGAGCTGCGCGCCAGCTCGCAGGCGATAGGCGAAAAGAACGAGGAGCTCGAATCGTTTGTACACAACGTATCGCACGACCTGCGGTCCCCGCTTCACAACCTACGTGGCTTCTGTGACGAGCTCGCGCTCGCCTGCGCCAGCCTCGGCGAGGTCGTGCGCGACCCCAAACTTCCGCCCGAGGCGAGCCTGCGCGTCGGTTCGATCGTGCGCGAGGATGTCGAGCCCAGCATCCAATTCGTCATGACGAGCGCCGGGCGCCTGCAGCGGCTCGTGGATGCGCTGACGCAGCTCTCGCGTCAGGGGCGCACGCCGCTTGCCAAAGAGCCTGTCGACCTGCACGCGGTGTTCGAGGCGACGCGCGACCTCCTGCGCACCTCGATCGCGGCGCGCGGTGCGACGCTCACGGCCGGCACGCTCCCGACGGTCCGAGGCGACGCGACCGCGCTCGAGCGCGTCTTCACCAACTTGATCGGCAATGCGCTCGCCTACCTCGACCCCGCGCGCGTCGGCCAGATCGACGTCGGCACCTCGCCGGCCGACGATCCCGACGGCCGCGACGCCGGCATGGTCCACGTCTGGGTCCGCGACAACGGACGCGGCATCCCCACGCGCGACCAGCCCAAGGTCTTCCAGGTCTTCCAGCGCTTCCATCCCGACGCAGCGCCGGGCGAGGGCATCGGCCTCGCCATCGTCAAGCGCATCGTCGAACGCCACGGCGGCCGCGTGTGGGCCACCAGCGAAGAGGACGTCGGCTCGGTCTTCCACCTGACGCTGCCGACGTGAGCGGAGAGCGCGCCGTCACGCCTTCGCCGCGGGTCACGTTGGCGCTCGTCGACGACGACCCCGGACACCTCGAGCTCCTCAGGCGCATCATTCGGCGCGCCGGACTCCCGTGCACGCTCGTCATGCTCCACAGCGGCCACGACGCCCTCGACTATCTCGCTGCTGGCGGGCGCTGGGCCGGCCGACCTCCGATCGGACCGACGTTGATGGTGCTCGATGTCCACATGCCGGGCGGCCCGGACGGCCTCGAGGTCCTCGCGCGCATCAAGGCGGATCCGGCCGGCCAGCACATCGCCGTCGTGCTTCATACGGGCGCCGACGACCTGACCGAGGCCGTGCGCGGGGTGGCCCTCGGATGCCTCGGCACGCTCCCCAAGCCGGCTGATCACGCGACGATCGTCGCGACCCTGACCAAGGCTCTGGCCCTGGTCGAGTAAGCGTCACGTCGCGAGCGCGTAACGAGATCATCGCGCGCCGCGGTGGTTGCGAGCGCCTTCTCGCTCGCCGTTCGCTAGCGTGACGTGTACGGCATTCACACGTCGCGCGCGTTCGGTCCCACCTGCGGGATCGGCCCGCACACGCCAGCGCTCCCGGAGGTCCGCATGGTCCGCACCTTGGCTCTGTCCGCCCTTGTGGCCACCCTCGCCGCCTGCCGTGACGACGGCACGGCGGCATCCGCCGACACGTCGACCACCGACACGACGGCCGACGCGACGGCCGACTCGACCACCGACGCAACGGCGTCCGAGACCGCGATCGACCCCGAGACCGCCGACACCACAACACCCACAGACGGTTGGTACACCAACCATCAGCCGGCCGCGCTCATGCTCTCCGGCATCGACTTCGACCAGTCAGGCGGGCCCCTCCTCTACAACCACCCGACCTGCGTCGCCACCGACGGCACCCACCTGGTCGTCTGCGATCGCTTCAACAACCGCCTGCTCGTCTGGAACCAGCCGCCGGCCGCCTGGGACACCCCTCCGGACCTGGTTCTGGGGCAGCCCGACTTCGACGCGAACACGCCCGGCACCGGCAAGGCCGACCTGAACTGGGCCGGCAACGCGTCGCTCGGCGGCGGCGTCCTCGCGGTCGCCGACACCGAGAACGATCGCATCCTTCTATGGACCACCTTCCCGACCACCTCCGGCGAGGCCGCCGATCTCGCGATCGACCTTCCGGCTCTCTCGCAGCAAGGACACAACCTCGGCTGGCCCTGGGGCGTCTGGACCGACGGCACGCGCCTGGCCGCCGTCGCCACCCACGGCAGCGCCATCCTCTTCTGGAACACGCTCCCGACGGCCGACGACGAGCCTCCCGACTACGTCGTCGCGCTCCCCGAGATGGGCACCCCACGCAACATCTCGACCGACGGCGCGACCTATTTCGTGGTCGGCGATCACAACATGCGCATCCCCGCCGAGCCCGATCGCCATCACGGCAGCTTCGTCTGGAACTCGTTCCCGACGACCACGAACCAACGCTACGACTTCCTCCTCGGCGACTGGGTCAAGGCCGCGACGCTCCCCGACGGGCGCTTCATCGCCGCGGGTCTCATGACGATCTCGGTCTGGGACACCGTCCCCAAGTCCGCCTCCGACAAGCCCGCCATCGAGATCCGCGACCCCGCCTACCTCAACGGCGACGGCCCCGACGTGGCGCTCGCCGGGGGCCGGCTCTACATCAACAACTACAACGGCAACGACGTCTTCGTGTACGACACGATGCCCGCGTCGTCCCAGGCCCGACCGGCGTTCGCGCTCGGCAGTCCGTCGCCGACGACGAACACGCTCGCGACGCTGAACTACCTGCAGAACCCGGTGGTCGCGACCGACGGCACGGTGCTTTTGGCCAGCTCGGACTTCGATCGCGCGCTGTGGATCTGGAAGACCATCCCCACGACCAGCGGCGTGGCGCCCGACGTGCGCATCTCGTTTGCGTCGCAGAATCCGCCGTTCGCTCCGTGGGACAACGGACTTCACGGCGGCAAGCTCGTACTCGCCGGCAAGCAGGCGGTCGGGATCTGGGATGCTCTGCCGCTCGCTGGCGAAGCCGCGAGCCGCGTCTACTCGCCTGGCATCGGTGGCGTCACCTTCAAGGAGCTGAAGGGCGTCGCGCTCGACGCCGAGCACCTCTACCTCGGCGAGGCCGATGGGACGATCCACGTGTGGGACGGGATCCCCGCCTCAGACGCGGTGGCGCCGGCCTTCACGTTGAAGGTCACCGCCAGCCCCCTCAGCCATCTCGACAGCGACGGCAGCGTGCTCGTGGCGACCGCGCAGTCAGGGCCGGCCGCTATCTTCCTCTTCCATGTCGCCGACCTCGCCGCCAACGCGACCCCGTTCAAGACGATCGCGCAGCGCGAGATCGAGCTTCCGGTGAGCGCCATCACCTTCGGCGGTGCCTTCGCCGTCGCCTCGACCAGCTACAACGCGGTCTACCTCTGGCCGAACCTCGACGACGCCGGCGACATGACGAAGGCCACCGTCCTTGGCCAACCCGAGGTCGGGACGCGCGACGCGAGCAATGCCGCGGACGGCCTCTTCATGCCGGCCTCGCTGGCGGCGTTCGGCTCGACCCTCTGGGTCGGCGAGTTCAAGTTCGCGTCGCGGATCCTGCGCTACGATCGGCAATAGCACTGGTCCTCGTTGGCGCCGTGCCGTAAGGGAGGCCACGGCATGTCGCAAGCGCCCGAGACCGCATCGAACCCGGCCAATCCGGCCAATCCAGCCATTCCGGTTATTCCGATTGCTGGAATGACCTGCGCGGCCTGCGTCCTGCGCGTCGAGAAGGCGCTCGCGCGCGTCCCGGGCGTGACCGAGGCCGTCGTCGATCTGGTGTCGCAGACCGCGCGCGTCCGCGGGACCGCCTCGATCGAGGATCTGCGCGCCGCCGTGCGTGAGGCCGGCTACGAGGTCCCGGAGCGCGTGGCCCCCGCGGGCACGGCCCCACGCCCGGACTCCGCGCGCGAACGCGCCGCGCTGCTCGAGGCGTCCGAGGCGGCCCACGATCGGCAGCTCGCGCGCGACATGCTGCTGGCGATCATCCTCGGCGTCCCGCTGCTCGTCCTCGGCATGTCGCACGGGCTCCTGCCCGAGCACGTCGCGCTCATGGCAACCCAAGCCGCGCTCGCGACCGTGCTCGTCTTCGGGCCCGGGCGGCGTTTCTTGGTCGGCGCCTGGAAGGCGCTTCGCACGCGCACGGCCGACATGAACACGCTGGTCGCGCTCGGGGTGCTGGCCGCGTGGGGCTATTCGTGTACGACGTTCACAATTGCCCTCGCGCGCGGGCACCTTCATGACGTGCCGATGTACTTCGAGGCGGCCGGCGCGATCATCGCGTTCGTGCTCATCGGCAAGCGCCTCGAAGGACGCGCGCGCCGCCGGCTCTCGGACGCTCTGCGCGGGCTCCTCGGCCTCGTGCCCGAGCGCGCGACGCGACTCGCGGGCCCCGATCCGGCGAGCGGCGAGAGCGAGGTCGCGGTCGCCGCGCTCACCCCCGGCGACTTCGTCCTCGTTCGGCCCGGCGCGCGCGTGCCGGTCGACGGCGTGGTCGTGCACGGCACGGCCGCGGTGAATGAACAGATCCTCACCGGCGAGAGCATGCCGCGCGATGTCCGCAGCGGCGACCGCGTCCACGCCGGCGGGCTCGCCGACGCCGGCGCGCTGGTCGTGCGCACCGAGGGGATCGGCGAAGCGACCGCCCTCGGGCGCATCGTGGACGCAGTCGAAGCGGCGCGCGCCGACAAGGCGCCGATCGCGCGCATGGCCGATCGGATCGCCGCGGTCTTCGTGCCGATCGTGCTCGGCATCGCCGCGCTCACCTTGGTCGTGCATCTCGCCCTCGGCGTGCCGCTCGATGTCGGCCTCGGCCGCATGATCGCGGTCCTGGTCATCGCCTGCCCGTGCGCGCTCGGCATCGCCACCCCGGCCGCTGTCGCCGTGGCCTCCGCCCGCGCCGCCGAGCTTGGCTTCCTCGTGCGCGGCGGCGCCGCTCTCGAGGCGCTCGCGATGATCGACACCGTCGTCCTCGACAAGACCGGCACGCTCACGACCGGCAACCCCGGGCTCGTCGCGATCGTCCGCGATCACCCCGAGTTGCTCGCCCTCGCGGGCGCCGCGGAGGCGGGCAGCGAACACCCACTCGGCCGCGCCATCGTCGCCGCGGCTGCGGCCCGGAGCGAGCTCGCGCAACCGCTTGGCGCGCTTTCGGAGGCCCCGGCCCCGGTCGAGGGATCGAGCGGGCCACGCCGCCGCGCCATTGCAAGCGCCTTCGAAGCGTTTCCCGCAGGCGGCGTCGTCGCCACGGTGGGCGCCGATGTCGTCACGGTCGGCTCGGAGCGCTTCATGCGCGAGCGCGGCCTCGACCCCGCCGCCTGGTCCGAGCACGCACGCACGCTGGCGCTCTCGGGCGCCACCCCTGTGTACGTGGCCATTGGCGCGGCCGTGCGGGGTGTGCTCGGCCTGCGCGACGACGCCACGCCGGACGCCGCACCGACCATCGCGGCCCTCCGCCAGCACGACATCCAGATCGTCCTGGCCAGCGGGGACCGCCGCGAAGTGGCCGACTCCGTCGCCCGCACGCTCGGCATCACCGAGGTCCACGCCGAGCTGCAGCCGGCCGACAAGGCGGCTCTGGTCAAGCGCCTGCGGGCCGCCGGGCGCCGCGTCGCGAT
>SXIE01000105.1 GCA_005772945.1 Pseudomonadota bacterium | reverse complement strand
GCTGAACTCGGTCGCCACTCACCGCTTGCAGGCGGAGAGTGCGTTTCGCGCGATGTTCGTGCAGCCGGCCGCGGGCGACGCGGGAGGTGCCCTGGGAGCCGCCCAGGTTGCGGCCCATCTTGGCCTCGGCCTGCCGCGTACGGCGCCGATGCGCTCGGCCTTTCTCGGCTCGCGCGAGACGCCGGCGAGCGTCGAGCACTTCCTGAGCGACACACGCATTCGCTACGAGCCGTTCGACGACGACGACCTTCTGCTCGCCGATGTCGCCCGAAGGCTTGCCCGCGGTCAGGTCGGCGGACTCTTTCAGGGCCGCATGGAATGGGGCCCGCGGGCCCTTGGCGCGCGCTCGATCATCGCGGATCCACGCACGCGCGCGATGGCCGATCGGGTGAACGCCAAGATCAAGTTCCGCGAGCAGTTCCGTCCCTTCGCGCCGGTCGCCCTCCCCGAGGACGCAGCGCGGTACTTCGACGGCGTCGCCGACGACCAGCTGAGTCCCTTCATGCTCTCGGTCGTGCCAGTGACCCCCGCCGGCGCCGAGACACTCGGGGCCGTGACCCACGTCGATGGCACCGCGCGCGCGCAAACGGTCGACCCCAGCGCAGGCCCGACCCAAGCGCGCCTGACGGCCCTTCTCGAGGCGTTCCGACGCGAGACCGGCGTCGGCGTCCTCCTCAACACGAGCATGAACCTGAAGGGCGAGCCGATCTGCCGCACGGCCGCCGAAGCCTACTGCATGTTCGAGCGCTCGGGCCTCGACTTCCTTGTCCTCGAACACTGCCTCGTCACCAAACACGCGGCCTGAGCCTCACCCTTCCGATCCGACGGAGAACCGCCATGCAAGCCACTCTCGAGGCCCCGCCTCGCACTCCCAAATTGACCCGCAAAGAGGCCTCCAAGCGGGGCTTCCGTAGGACCCGCGCACGCCTCTCGACGCTCCGCGATCTGGCGCGCCACTTCTCGGGCACGGGCCGCTGGTGGCTCATGCCGATGGTCGCGATCTTCCTCGTCGCCGCCGGGCTCCTCGTCGTCATCGGCATCATCGAGTACGCGGCACCCTTCGTTTACACGCTCTTCTGAGCGCGTCGGTTCACTCCCCCTTCCCTTTTCCGATCACCACCCATCCCATTCCACGAGGCGCCCATGCGACGCATTGCCCTGCTATGTTCTTTGATCGTCGGCCCGCTGACCGGTCTGCCAGGCTGCCTGGAGGCCCAACACGGGGGTCAGGGCGCCGACGCCAAGTCCACGAGCCAACCGCTCGAGACAATTCCGCCGCCCGACACGACTCCCACGGCGCCACCCGACACGACCCCCACGGCGCATTCGACGGACACGACGCCGACGAGTCCGCCGGACACCGACGTTCCGCCGGACACAACGCCGCAGTGCCTCGCGGCGAACGCCGAATGCGCGAACGGCAGCGCCTGCTGCGCGGGCCTCACGTGCATCTGGCAGCCCGATCACTACACGCTGGCGCTCTGCCAGCCGCGCGCCGCCGATGGGGGCGCCTGCTTTGCCGATGACGGCTGCGTGAGCGGCCACTGCATCGATGGCCTCTGCGGACAACTGCCGGAGTGCGCGAACGAAGGCACCGGGTGCATGATGCAGAGCGCGTGTTGTGCCGGCCTTGTGTGCACGGGCGGCCCCTACGCCTTCGGCGAGTGCATCACCAAGCAGCCGCTGCACGCCTACTGCGAAGACAACCGCTGGTGCAGCTCGGGCGTGTGTGCCGACGGGGAATGCGTGAACCCTCATTGCGTCGCCAACGGCACGCCCTGCGAGAGCACCGAGTGCTGCAGCGGCCTGTGCCTCTTCCCGACCAATTCCTATGGGCCCGCTGTCTGCACGGCGCCGCAACCGGCCGGAGCGTGGTGCAGCTACGACGCGATGTGCGCCAGCGGCACGTGCGCCGACGCTGAGTGCGCGGCCCCGACCTGCGTCGCTCGCGGGGACGAGTGCTGGCACGACGCGGCCTGCTGCGCCGGCGACTTCTGCACGCAGCACGGCCAGTCCTACGTCGTCGGCACTTGCCTCCGAAAGCGCGTCGACGGGAACGAGTGCGAGGTCGATAGCTGGTGCCGCAACGGCCACTGCATCGACGGGTTCTGCCGCACGCCCTGACGGAGCGCGCGCCTCCGACGCCGTGGTGCCGCAAGATGTGGCCTTCACGGCGTCGGAGAGATCTCGACGGTCTCGAGCAGGCGACCCAGCGCCCACGCGGCGACCTCGTGACATCCGGGGCGCGAGAAGTGGAGGCCGTCATCGCGGATGGGCGCCCCGTGGCTCGTCTGGATACACACGCCGCTCGGACAGACCTTCGTGAAGAAGTCGAGCAGCGTGACGCCAGGGACGTCGTGCGCGATCTCGCGGAGCGTCTGGTTGAAGCAGTCCATGCGCGTCTTGTTCGTCAGGTGCTTCAAGTTGGTGCCCTCGTAGTACGGAACCAGCGCGAGGACGACATGGTCGCTCGTCTTCTGGAACTCGGTGATCTCGCGGATGAGCTCGCGCCGGTACTCGCGCTTCCACCCCGCATCGCAAGGGCGCTGCCACCGGCCGTCGATCTTGGCCGCGGCGAAGAACCCGCCGCCCAGGACGATGGCCGTGACGTGCGGGCGGAAGGCGGCGCTGATCGAGATCCAGGTCGTGTCGCAGTCGCCGCCGCCCTGCTTGGGGTCGAGGGGGAATTGGTCGCTCAGGATGTTGCAGCCGCCCTGGCCGCCCACGATGCTGAGGGGGGTCGGGGAACGGATTTCGCGCACACAATCCGAGAGCGCCACCGAGAGCGAGTCGCCGACGAACAGCACGCGAACGCGGCCGCCTTGGTCGGCGGGGATCTCGAACGTGGGCGTGGCGGGTGTGGCCAGGACGAGGCCCGTGACGATGGCTCCGACCGCGGCTGAGACGACCGCGCCGATGCGCCACGGGCCGCGGATTCGCGGGCAGCCCGGCTCCAGGGTCCCAGGCGGACCCACGCCGGGCCTTCGCGAGAGAATGCGCAGGCCGCGGGTGCGGATGGGGCGCTCCACCAGGACGTAGGATGCGAGCGCGACGGCGAGCGTGAGCGCGAACCGAAGCGTCGTGAGCAGCGCCCCGTCCACCCCGATGCGCGTCGGTGTGAGCACGACGAAGATCGGCCAGTGCCAGAGGTAGACACCGTAGCTGATCTTGCCGAGGGCGACGAGGGGACGCCACGCAAGCCCGCGCGCAATGCGGCTCTGAGCCGGGTGCGCCGCGCACGCGATGAGGACGACGACGCCGAGCTGGGTCAGCCAGAAGCCGCCCCTATAAAGGAAGGGGTCCTGGCCGCCGAGGAGCGCCCACGCGACGCCAAGGCCTGCGAGAGCGAGCAGGCCGAGGGCGTCGAGGCCGCGGATCCAGCCGAGCTTCGCGCGGATCGTGGCGAGCGCGGCGCCAAGGAGGATCGCGGTGGCGCGCGTGTCGGTGCCCATGTAGGCGCGGGCCGAGCTCTCGGGCGCGTAGAGGAGGAGCATGGCGAGCGCCGAGAGGACCGCGAGCAGCAGGGAGACCACGAAGAGCGCCCTCCGGGACCCGCGGCCGAGGCGGAGGACCGCCACCGTGACGAGCGGCCAGACGAGGTAGAATTGCTCCTCGATGCTGAGGCTCCACGCGTGCTGGAGCGGCGAGTGGGCGCCGCCGAAGAGCGTCCAATAGTCGTCGCCGGCGAGGATGGCGTGCCAGTTGGCGACGTAGCCGAGGGTGGCGAGGCCGTCGCTCTCGATCCGCGGCAGCTCGGTCGCGGCGGCGCCGAGGGCGGCGTAGGCGATGACGGCCAGGAGGACCAACGCGAGCGCGGGGAAGAGGCGGCGGGCGCGGCGGATCCAGAAGGCGCGGAGATCGATGCGTCCGGCCGCGCGCCACTCGCCGACGAGCAGCGAGGTGATGAGAAAGCCCGAGAGGACGAAGAAGAGGTCGACCCCGAGGTAGCCGCCGACGAGACGCCCATCGTGGAAGAGGAGAACGCCCAGGACGGCGAGGGCGCGCAGCCCGTCCAGCGCCGGCAGGTCCGGGAGGGCGTGGTGGGATCGGGGGGGAGCGTCGGGGGTGAACGTGTGCATCGTCGCGCGGCGCGGAGGCGGCGTAACCTAGGTTTGGGCGGTCGGGCGCAGCAGCGCTTTCCGAGCGCCTGGCCGAGGCCTCACTTGCGCACGGCGACCTGGATGCAGGACCCGGCGTCCTTGTCGTAGCCGAAGCGGAACTTCACCGGCTTGACGTCATCCTTCTTCTTGTAGGCGGCCACGAGAGCGCGCTGGACGCCGGCCTGGAAGAGGTGGTGCGCCGCCGAGAACTTGCCGTAGAGCGTCACGTTGAAGCCCTTCTGAAGGTCGCCGTAATCGAGCCCGGTCTCGTCCTGCACCACGCTCGGCGCCGACGCCAGGATCGTGTCGCGCACGATCGAGAAGAAGGACTTCTGCATGAGGTGCGACGCGGCCTTCGTGAAGACGCGCTCCTTGGACATCACCGCGATCCAAGCCTTGGCGTCCGCGTGCGCCTTCAGGTAGCCGTCCGAGAGGTCGAGCCACAGGTAATCGAGAGTGACCTTGCGGCCGTCGGGGCGCTCGAGCGAGAGGCGGACCGAGTCCCAGGTCGCGACCGCGTCGCGCGAGCCGGGGTGGATCTCGACGTCGCCCCCGCCCGCCTTGATGCGGATCGGCTCGACGTTCGTGACCTTGAAACCGGAGGCGGACGCGAACGCCATCAGCACCGGCGTAATCCCCTCGAGCGTGCGCTCCTTGCCGGTGTCGGCCTTGAGATCGTCGGTGCGGAAGAAGCCGCGATTGGCGAAGTCGGTCCAGCCACGCTTGAAGACCGCGATGAACTCGGTCAGCGCCTTGAGCTCGAGGCTCTCGAGCTTGGGCACACGCCCGCCGGTCTGCAGCGCGACCAAGACGTAGCGCCCCGCATCCGGGTAGAGCTGCGCGACGGTCGGAAAGTCGGGCCCCGCGAACGGGTAGAAGATCGTCTCGCCCTGCACCTGCGTCAGCTCGGTCTTGCCCCACGCCATCATCGGCGTGCCGATCCGCTTCATGTACTCGGCCCACTTCTTCACGGCGACCTTGGCGAACCCGTCGACGAGCTTCTGCTCGCCCTTCTCGTTCGCCACGCCGTCCTTATCGAGACCGGCCAGAATCCGCGCGGTGTGGTCGAAGGACGGCGTCGGATCCGCCGCCCGCGACGCGCTCCCCGCGGCCGTCACCACCATCGCACCCAGGGCCATCGCCAGCGTCTTCATCATCGTCTGAGTCCTCATCCTCTCTGCCTTTCTCGTCGCTCGCGGGCAAGCGCGCGACGCGCTCTTCGCGAATTGGATCATCGCGCGCCGTGCCCTCAACCGGGCTCGAGCCCGAACCCATCCTCGCCATAGAGCCGATCGAGCAGCGGCGCGTGCGCCACCTCGATTTCCTTGCGCCGGAGCTTCATCGTCGGCGTGAGCTCGCCGCGCTCCTGGCTGAAGTCGCGATCGAGCAGGACGAAGCGCCGCACCTGCTCGACGTGCGCGAGCTTCCCATTGCCACGCGCGACCGCCGCGCGCATCAACTTTTGGAATTCCGCGTGGCCGACGACGCGTTGCATCGCCGCCTCGAGTGCGGCCGAGCGGCCCGTCGGGTTCTCCATCAGCTCGCGGGTCCGGGCGTCGAGCTCGGCCTTCTCGACGATGCCCTGGTCGACCCCGAACTGCAGCGTCTCGAGCGGACTCGGCGCGATGATGGCCGCGATGAAGTTGCGGCGGTCGCCGTGGGCGTGGACCTGCGAGATGTAGTGCGACTCCTCGCGCAGCGCCTTCTCGATGTTCGCGGGCGCCAGATTCTTCCCGCCCGCGGTGATGATGAGGTGCTTCTTCCGATCGGTGATGTAGAGGAAGCCGTCCTCGTCGATACGCCCGATGTCGCCCGTCTGGAGCCACCCATCGATGATCGTGTCGCGGGTCGCCTCGGGGCTCTTGTAGTAGCCCTGGAAGATCCAGGGACCGCGGAGGAGGATCTCGCCATCCTCGGCGATGCGGCATTCCATCGGCTTGATCACCTTGCCGACCGAGCCGAGCCGTACGGCGCCGGGACGATTCAGGTGCGTCGCGACCGTGGCCTCGGTCATGCCGTAGGCTTCGTACACCGGCAGGCCGGCGGCCCAGAAGAAGTCGAGGATCTGGCGCGCGATCGGCGCCGCGCCGGTGACGAAGATCCGGACGCGCCCGCCGAACGCCGCGCGCACCCGGCGCCACACCAGGCGATCGGCGAGGCGATGCCGAAGGCGCAGGGACAGCGGCACGGGCTTACCCGCGTGCTCGAGCGTCACCTTCTGCGTGCTGACCTTCAGCGCCCACGCGAAGAGCGACTGCACCGTCTTGGGCTTCTTGGCGAGCTCGGAGACGACCTTCGCGTGCGCCTTCTCAAAGATGCGCGGGACCGATCCGAAGACCGTCGGCTGCACCTCTTTCAACTCGTCGAGGACCGTCGCCGTCGAGGTCGCATAGGCGGTCGCGAGGCCCGTACAGAGGCGTCCGTAGAACGCCAGAATGCGCTCGGCGACGTGCGCCATCGGCAGAAACGAGAGCGAAATATCGTCCTGCCAGAGGTCGAGAAAATCGCTTTGTGCACCAAGCAATCTGAGGATGTTGGCGTGGCTGATCATCGCCGCTTTCGGCGGTCCGGTCGTGCCCGAGGTGTAGACGTAGACGGCCGTATCCTTGGGGTCGATGGCGTTGAGCGCCGCGTCGACGGCGGCCTCGCTGGCCGGCTCGCGGTAGGCGGCGCCGGGGCCGCCGGGGCCGCCGGGCCCGCCGGGACCGCCGGGGGCGATCGGAGTGAGGCCGAAGCGCGCAGGGGACACGACGCGGGTGCGATCGGCGTACTTGCGGTAGAGCGCCTCGGTCCAGGGCACGATGGCCTCGAGTGTGCGCAGCCCGCCGCCCGACTCGGCCGCGGCGAGGACGTTCTGCAGCTCCGTCTCGGAGTCGACGAAGATCGCGCGGCAATCGGAGTGCTCGAGCAGATAGCGGATCTGGTCGATCTGCTGCTTCGGGTAGATCCCGAACATCACGAAGCCGCCGAGCTGCCCACCCATGTCGAGCACGGCCCAGGGCTTCTTCGTGTCGCCGAGGACCGCGACCTTGTCGCCGCGCACGAGCCCGATCTCGCGCATGCCGCCGAGCACGCGCCGCGCCTCGTCGTAGAAGGTCTGCCAGGTCGTCTTGACCCACGAACCGCCCACCTTCTCCCAGAGCGCCGGCATGTCGGCGCTGCGCTGTGCACGCAGGCGGAACATCTCGCCGACGCTGCGCGCCTCGCGGGCAGTGTACGTGACAGGGGCGTGCGGCGCGGTCTCGAGCATGGGGCCTCCGGCGCTGGGTGGCCCGTCCTACCTCAATTCGCGAGGCGCGCGAAGCGCTTCATTCGCTGCAGACCACATGACCGTAGGCCGCCTGGCAGGCGCCCGCCGGCGTGCGCGCGCACCTGACCTCGCCGTAGCCGGCCACACATGCATAGCCACAGGCGATCTCGCCATAGCCGGCCAGGCACTTGACCTGGGGCGTGCCCGGCCCGTAGCGCGCCGGGTCCCCGCAGACGACCTTGCCGTAGCCCGCCAGGCACTTGCCCGCCGGAGTTCGCGCGCAGCGGACCTCGCCGTAGCCGGCAACGCAGTGGTAGCCGCACGCGGTTTGGCCGTAGCCGCTCAGGCACTTGGCGGGCGGCCACGCTGCGTGCGCGGGGGGCTTGCGCCAGGACGGCGGCGGGTGGACGTCGCCGCCCTCGTCGCTGCAGACGATCTCGCCGTAGGCGGCCTTGCAGGCGCCGCGCGGGGTCTTGGCGCACTTCACCTCCCCATAGGCGGCGACGCAGTGGTAGCCGCAGGCGGTCTTGCCGTAGGCGCTCTGGCACTGGGCTTGGGGCCAAGAGGGATCCGGGCGCGCGGTCGAGGCGCCTCCCGCGAGACTCGCGAGCGTGATGAGGATGGTCAGCATGGGGGCCTCCGAGTGCCGTGGTGAGCCGGGTGGAAGCTACGCATCGCACACGATTCGGGTGTGCAGAGTTCACGAGATCGTAAAGAACACGGTCTATCGTCAGGCTACGCGACGGCCCGCTGGGAGGCTTGGCGGGGGCCGCTCTGAGAGGGTCGCTTCGTTCGTGCTTGACGAAATCGAACAAGCGCCTAGCTTGGGGCACGTGAAACTTCGATTCCGCTATCGTTCGTTCATCCTCCCGGCCCTCCTGTCCGTCGCCGTCGCCGGTGCACCCGCGTGCCAAGGCTCCGGAACCGACCGCTGGGTCACCACGAGCAACACGAACGTCGCCATCGATTGGGACGCGGTCGGCAAGGCGTACCAAGAGGCCGACGGCCCCGCGGACTTCGAGAAGCGCGTCAACGAGATCTACGAGGGTGACGAGATCATCAGCGTCGCGGTCGTCGACAAGGACGACAAGACCCAGGTGATCACCGGCTTCTTCGACGCGAACGAGAGCGGTGCCATCGACGAGGGCGAGAAGATCTTCGAGCTCACGCGCAAGATCACCGGCGAGGGGGCCGGCGAATACGCGGTGTCGGGCTACGGGGCTTACGCGGGCTATCATTCCCCGGCGTTGAGCATCATGACCGGCATGATGCTCGGCTCGATGATCATGGGCCCCATGCGCCCCGGCTACGTCATGATGGCGCCCTACACGACGTCGCCTGCGCAGCGCGGGCAGCTGGCGTCGTCGCGCAGCTCCTATCGCTCGGCCAATCCGGCGCGCTTCTCGAAGTCGTCGCAGTCGGGTCGCAGCTACGGCAGCGGCAAGAGCTTTGGCGGCGGCAGCAGCAGCCGACCCCGCTCCGGCGGTGGCCGTTTCGGGCTCCAGGCGGCCACGCGTAAGGGTGGCGTGCGGCGTCTCGACGCCTGATTCGACGCTTGGCGATGATTCGCTCGGTCGGCGATCTGCCCTTTGTCGAGCGGCCTGTCGCCGAGCTCTTGGGGATCGTCAGCGGGCGCGGCGCGATCGACGAGGACTTCGAGGGCTTTGGTTGGGCACGCGTTCCCGAGCTGTGGCTCGAGACGTCCGCGGCCGCCAGCGATGGGCCGACGCGACGCCTGCGCGATGCGCTCGTCTTGGCGCTTCATTCGAGCGACGGCGAGGATGATTCGGAGGTCGAGGGTGCGGCGGCCAAAGGTGCCGAGGTCGATCTCGAGTTTCGCGTCGATGCCGAGGTGCTCGTGGTCGGCCTCGACGCGTTCCTGGCGGCCTGGATTCCGCGCCTGCCGGCGGCACCGCATTGGGTTCTGGCGCTCTGTAATCCGCGATCACAGCGCCTCGCACGCCCGCCGGGACTGGCCTCCGAGGCCGCCGTCTGGTACGCGGCGGGCAACGTCGATGCCTGGTCCGAAGGCAGCGGCGACGACACGCGTTTCGGATTGACTGCCGACCAGTGGATACGCCGATGAGCATCAGTGATGAAGCGCGCCAGACTTACTCGGAGCTCGTGGTCCTCAAGCTCCTGGACCTGGGGCCCGCGCAAGGCGGAATCGAGCTGGGCCGCGAGCTCCCCAACGAGTTGAATCTGCTGGAGTCGATACTCCAGGAGCTGCGCTTCAAGGAGCTCGTCACGCTCGTCGCCAAGCCGCGCGGCGCGCTGGGCGCCCTGCGCGGCAAGGCCAAAGAGGAGACCTATCGCCTCACCCCCGCCGGGATCGAGTACCTCGGGCGGCTCATCGACGAGGCCGAGGGCTACGTGACCGAGTTCGAGGAGCTTGAGGTCGAGGAGATGGTCGCGATCGCGGAGGCGCGGCGACTCGACCCGTTTCGCGTTCGGTTTCTGTGGGGATGGTTCGAAGGCGAGTTCGACGATCTCAGCCTCTTTCAAGAGCGCCGAGGCATCGAGCCGGTCGAGCGCCTGTGGGCCTACTACCTGACCGATCAGGCCTTTTGGGACGCCGTCGCGTCCGACCTTACGCCCGCCCAATCCTGACCTCAGCGCATCCCGGCCGCCGGGAATAGCGCGTGCCGGCGCGCCGCCTCGAGCCCGGC
>SXIE01000104.1 GCA_005772945.1 Pseudomonadota bacterium | reverse complement strand
TCGGCTTCGCGGATGCCGACTTTGCGACGCCGCCGAGCGAGCTGATTGCGCTGCTCGACGTGCTCGAGACGAGCGGGGTCGAGGTGTGCTCGGTTCGCGGATTGCGCGGCTCGGGGCGAGGATAGAGCGCTCGATCGTCGCCCCGAGCCGCGCAATCCGCGAACCGAGCACACCTCGACCCCGCTCGTCTCGAGCACGTCGAGCAGCGCAATCAGCTCGCTCGGCGGCGTCGCAAAGTCGGCATCCGCGAAGCCGACGACCGTGGCCCCATCCGCGATCGCCGCCAGCATTCCCTGCCGCACGGCCTCCGCCTTGCCGCTGTTGGTCGCGAGGGCGTGCGCCACAATCCGACCAGGATACGCGGCCGCAAAACGCGCCAGCACCGCCAGCGTGTCATCGCTGGAGCCGTCGTCGACAAACCGGGCCGACACGCGCGCATCCGCCACCAATGCGGCCGCGAGCCCCTCGTCGAGGCGCCGCTCCTCGTTGTAACAAGGAACGACCATGACCGCCCAAGGCGTCATCGTGGCTGCCTCGTTCGCTCAGTCATGCGTGAGTTGCGTGCGGCCCTCGGTGCCGGGCGGACCGGTGCGGCACTCGGCGTCGATGGGCAGCGCGCATTCCGCGGAGTCGAGACAGACCTCGTCGGCGACGCACGAGCTCTGCGTCGCGTTCGGGTCGCAGCCGCGCTTGCAGAAGAACGGCAGCGGTCCCGGTGGAGTCCACTTTCCGTCCCCGTCGACATCCAAGAGGATCGCGTTCGTCGCCGCCAGCGGGAAGGTCGGGAAGAAGTCCGGCACCGACGGCGTGGGCGAAAAGACGAGCCCGAACGCGGGGATCGACGCGAACGCCAGCGACGCGACGCGCGGCAATTGCAGCTCGCCGAACGGCACGTCGAAGAGCACCTGCCGCATCAGCAAGTCCTTGCGCGTCCCCATCGTGATCACCGATACGAAGCCGTCACGCGCCGGCACGGGAAGCTCGACGGGAGCGTTGAAGTCCTCGACCACGTCGGCGCCGCCCTCGAGCGTGATGACCTTGGCGAGGGTGCCCGAGACGTAGATCTCGATGCGGTCGACGCCGAACCAGCTCGCGGTCTGGACGCGCAAGTCGAGGGTGAATGTGGCGCCACTGACCTTCGCGACGTCGCCCGGCCCTTGGCCCGAGACCTCGGCGTCGACGAGCGGCCCGAAGCTCGCGAGCGCATGGCCGTCGTTGACGCGCCGCGCCGCGACCCCGACGTCGATCTCGGCAGGGCTCGTGGCGTCGTAGCGCACCCAGGTCCGCGGTGTGCCGGGCTCGCGGCTCACGCCGTGGGTGTCGGAGGCGCCGGTGATGGTGACGTTCAGGCCGAGGTCCAGCCAGTGCATCCAGTCGTCGTAGGTGCCGATGTGGTACGAGCACGGCAGATCCGCGACGTCGCTCGGCACCTCGTCGGTGAAGCGCTTCGGGTCGCAGTTCGCGTCGTCCGCGGCGCTCGGTGCATGCGCCCAATTGGCCGCCTGCTCCTCGGGCGTGCGAATCAGGATGTCGCGCGCCGAGCGATACGCGAGCTCGCGCCGATAGTGCTGCTTGCACTCGCTCAGGCGCTCGTCGCTCTTGCAAGTCGCCAGCGGCGTCGCGCTCAGCTCGGGGCACGCCACATCGAGCTCGGAGGCGTCGATCGCCGCGTCGATCCGGCCCATGCAGCGGTTGTAGAGGATGACCTCGCGGTTGGTCGGCGAGCGGACGAGGTCGAAGCGCTTGCCGTTGAAGACCTCCATCGCGTCGATCTCGCAGGAGGTGCGCGACACGAGCACGGTCTGCTTCTCGAGCAGCGACAGCGCGCGCGCCGTGGCGGTTCCGTTCAGACCGATCTGCGAGATGTGGCCGATGAAACCGTCGCGCGGGTGCGCCATGATGCGGACACCGCCCTTGGGATCGGCGATGCGGCTCTGAAGCAGCGAAAGGAGCCCGGGCCCGTCGAGGCACGTCCAGTCGGGCGCGCCGTGATCGGGGATCTTGAGCCGATCGTAGCTCAGCGGGAACGCGATGAAGTGCCCGAGCTCGAGCGACGACATCTCGACGCCGATCCCCGTCTTGATGCGGTTTTGGGCCCCGAGCGCGCGCACCGCCGGGCCGTAGTCGGCGACGATGTCGTGGTCCGTCGAAACCGCGAGATCGATGCCCTCGATGAGAATGCGCCGCAGTCGCTCGGCGAACTTCATGCCCGAGTCGAAACTTGCTTCTGCGTGCAAATGGAAGTCGCCCGAGATCCACCCGGTCGTATCGACCTCGCGCTGCACCGTCAGGTTCACGCGCGCCTCGAGGCCGCTGGTGACCTCGATGATCTGCGTGCCGGTCGACCACGTCGGCCCGTGACTCGCCGTCACCTCGTAGCGCCCGGGCTCGACCTCGACGGTCGTGTCCTCCGAGATGACCGGACCCACATAGCGCGCGCCGTTGCCGAGCCGCCCCTCGGCGAGCCACGGACGTCGCAGGCCGTCGAAATCCGCCTTGGTGCCATCGGCCAGGATCGGCACGAACGTCACCTTCGCGTCGACCGCGCTCCCGCCCGCGTCGACGATGTGGAGCCGTACCTTGGCGGGCGCCGGCACCATCGGCGCGAGTTCGATCGTCTCGCCGGCGACCACGCGGATGCGCTGCATGCCACCGGTCATCGTGCGGTCCTCGTTCTGCGCGAAGACCACGTAGTCCCCGGGCCTGAGCGTCGCGCGGAAGTCACCGTCCTCGATCGGATCACGCCCGACATCGGCATCGACCACGCCGATGAGCCCCGGATCCCCGAAGGCCTTGTAGTTCGCCTCGGCCAGCGCGTAGGTGTCGGTGAGCGGCGCGGTCGGATCGGGATCGCGCATGACGTTGACGTGCCCGTTCGGCAGTGGCGCCCCCGTGCCGTTGCGAACGACGCCGCGGATGGCGCCGGTCTCGATGCCCTGGGCCTCGTAGACGATGTCGGCGATCGAGGCGATGTCCCCCTTGCCGACCGCCAAGTAGCGGTCCCACGTGAACGCCGCGAAGCGGTCGCAGGTCTCGTCGTCATCGGCGAGCGTCGAGCAGTTCTTGGCGGCCGTGATGAACCCGGTCGACGAGCTCGTGATGATCGGCACGAGCACCTTCGGATCGGGCCCGCCCGCATTGCGCAGGCTGAAGTACCCGTACGACACGGGGCCACCGGCCGCCGCCATATAGTCGAACGCGAGCGGGTGCGTGAACGTGTCACGACCTTCGAAGAGGGCATCGAAGATCGGCTTCTCCTCATCGAAACCGATGCCCGGCGCGAAGATGTCGTTGCGCGCCCCGAAAAACAGAAAATCACCAGCCATGACGCCTGGTTGCAGCTCCGTCGCCTGATCCCCGAGCATGGTCGTGAAGATCGGTAGCGGCGCGGTCAGGGTCGGCAGCGGCAGCGACTCGGTGATGGTCGTCGGCGCCTCGGGATCGGTCCGGTAGGCTGTGCTCTTCAAGTGCAGATAGGACTTGCCTGGCTCGAGGATGTAGTCGGTCTCGATACGCAGCGAGAAACGCACGCCCGGGAAGAACGTCGCGACCAGATCGCCGGTCAGGATCGACAGCGCTTCGAGAAAGACACCGCCCTGCCCGATGACGCGCACGATCGCCGGACCGCCGTCCGAGCCATCGGCGATGATGGACACCTGACCCGCTCCCGGCCGCGGCCAGAGCAGGTTCGCGGTCGGGATCACCTCGGCCAGCTGGTCCTGCCCGCTGCCGTTGCGGAACTGGGCTTCGGGCCGCTGGAGATCGGCGTCGACGAGCGTCCCGCCGAAAACCCCAGGAGCCGGCGAGCTGTCCTTGTCGAGAATGGCAAATCGGACTTTGTCATTCTCGAGGATGAAATCGCCGAGGCGCGCCATCGCCACGTCGCCACCGATCAGTTGATCCGGTGAGGTCGCGCGATACGCCTTGGCGAAATGCGGCTGCTCGCTGCACGCGCCGAGCCCCACGGCGGCCAATCCGAGCGCGCCCAAGACGCTGACGATGGCGGATTTCATAGCTGGAACTGCAGCTGGAGGAGCAGCGCGTCGTTGTCGAGCGCGATGCCCTTCAGCTCCTCCCGATGCGTGAACTCGAGCTGCGCCTTGAGGTGCTGCCGATGGAGGTAGTACTGCACGCCGCCCGTCACGACGATAGCGTCGCCGGCATTGTCCTGGGCCGTATTGTCGTCGAGCAGTTCGAAGCGCGCCGTGACGCCGAGGCAATCTGCCAAGATCATGTAGCCGAGCTCGGTGACGAGCGACATGCGATCGACGCTCCCCGGCACCGTGGCGTCCGTCGTCGGCTTGTGGGTCGGCGAGGCGCTGTCCATCAGCAGCTCGGCGGCGAGATGCAAACCCTTGAACTTCATGATCAAATCGACGCCCCAGCCGAGCGTCTCGACCGTCTTGCCGGGATCGAAATAGAAGCTGCCGCCGACTCCGATGCGAATGCCTTTGCGATCGAAGTCGGGCAAGTCCTGGCCCAATTTGCCAAGCGGCGCGATTTCCACGCGCGCGGCATAGGCGAGGTTCGTGAAGCGATTGCCATCGAGCGACGGCTCCTCGCGATAACCTTCGAAGAAGCTCGCGCCGCGCGTGAAGCCGTTGTAGGCGCCGGCCGCGTACTTGAGCAGGCTCTCGCCGACCTCCCCTTCGATGCTCAGTCCGAGCTGGGTGAAGGGCGCCATGCCGCGCGTGCCGAAGGGCCGATCGGCGAGTGCGCCGCGACCCGCGCCCGAGAGCGCGAAGCGTGAGAACGGCACGTCGTGCACGCCGCCGACGATGTGGAGGAAGTTGATGCCGCGATACGCGACGTACGCGCGGTGGAGATTGACGCCTTCGCCTGAGGCCTGCAGCGACAGCTCCCAATCGACGGTTCCCCATGCGTAACCGCGCGTTCCAAGGCGCGCGCGGCGCAGGCGGAAACCGGCGGTGTCGGCCGGATCCCCGTTCGCGATGAGCGCGTCGTCGCCGAGCCACGGGGCCGCCTGGACCTGGACGAGGCCGAGCAACGTCAGCTGGGCGAAGCCGCCGTCGAGGACCACGAGATCGGCGTCATCGTCCGCGGGGCTGGCGCGGCCGGCGCCGGCGGTGCCCAAGACGAGGGCGAAAACGGTAGAGGCAAAGAGGGCAGCGAGTCGCAAGACGAACCTCCAAGGCGCGAGAGCGAGGCGACCCTAACCGGCCGCGCGCGTCTTGGAAAGAGGCCCCGCGCGCATCCAGCCCGCGCGCATCCGGCCCCGTGCGTCCGGCCCGTGCGTCCGGATCGTTCTGGCGCGGGGCCGTGCCGCGCGCGGGCTCACGTCCATTCGGTCGCCAGCAGCCCCTGCCGCACCATGTCGTGCCACGCCCCGCGATGAAAATACTCGTCGCGCAGGCAGCCTTCGGCGTGAAAGCCGAGCTTCTGCGCGATGTGTCGCATGCGCTCGTTCGAGGCGTAGTGAACCATCCACACCTTGTGCAGACCGAGGCGCTCGAAGGCGTAGGCGATGACCAAGCGCAGCGCCTCCTGCCCGAGCCCCGCCCCGCGCGCACCCGCTCCGCCCAACATGATCCCGAGTCGCGCGTTCTGCGCGGGCCGGTAGATCTGGTGAAGCCCGACGGTCCCGACCATCGCCCCATCCAGCGCGTGCTCGATGGCAAAGAGGCAGTCGCTTGGGCTCGCGCGCATCGCGACGACGAAGCGCAGCTCGTCCGCGCGCGTGACCTCGCGATCGAACGCCGCGAAGTGCTTGGTCACGTCGGGGTCGTTAATCCACGTCATGATCGCGTCGACATCGGCGTCGCGGATCCCACGCAGGCGCACGCGATACCCGGGTCGTTCGATCGACTCGCCTTCCATGCCGGCCCTCCCGCTTGCACCCTCAAACAAAACGGCGACGCCCTCGTTCGAGAACATCGCCGCTCGGGACCGTGCGTCTCTGGTCGCTTGCGATCAGCTCAGAGCGCGGGCCTCACAGGTCACGTCGCCCCTCAATCGTCGTCGCCACCGTAGCCGCCGCGATCGCGCCCGCGGGCACCGCCGCCACGACCTCCGCCACCACCGCGCGGGCCG
>SXIE01000103.1 GCA_005772945.1 Pseudomonadota bacterium | reverse complement strand
TGAGGAGTTGATCGATGTCTGACATGGTGGGAGATTGACGATTGAAGATTGCAGATTTCCGATTGGAAGAGATCAGGCGGCGCGGCGGAGGCGGCGGTGCATGGCCTGGAGGCTTTGGGCGATGGCGCGGGTGAAGCTGTCTTGGGCGCGGCTCTCGGCGCTGGCCATCATGCCGGGGTTGGTGGCTTCTTGGGCGTGCTTGACGTGGGTGGCGATGGTGAGGCTGTGGGTGCTGCCGCTGATACTGTAGGCAGCGCTGCCGATGCTAGAGTAGCGGTTGGCGAGCTTGCGGATGCTGGCGGGGAAGACTTCCCGGGTGGTGCGCTTCTGCCCTGGCACGCGGACGTTGGCGCGGACGCGGCCGCCGATGGCTTTGGCAGCAGCGGCCCAGCCTGCCTTGGCGAACTCGACCAGGGCGAGCTGCTTGCGGACGTAGGCGTTGAGCTGGGGCTCGGTGGCGAGAGATGCGGGGGAAACAAGCTTGCCGACGCGGCCTTTTTTCCCGGTGCGGGCGGCTTTGTGGTCGGCGGGGCTGAGGGCCGCTTCGCCGGCGGCGAAGGACAGGCCGCGCGCCATCGCCTTCAGTGCGTGGGCGGCGCCATGGGCGGGCGTCGTGTCGGCGGGCGGCGCCTTCGGGCCGCGGGCGGCGCCGCTGGTGCTGGGGGGAACGAACATGGGATCCTCGCTGCGAGGAACCGACCGGCGGGCGTGGACGCGGGGCTCGGCGGAACGGTCTGGCACGCGCCCGGAAAAGTGCGCACGCCCATCGCGCCCTGTACCTCGCCTACCTCGACAAGAACCACCCAGCCGGTGAGCTGGTCGTCGGCGCGGGACACGGAGGGGTCGACGTGGCACGCAGGCGAGTGGTCATCGCGGCGGCGTCCGTGCCGGAGCGCCAGGCATTCGTGCGGTGTAGATGAGGCGCATGCGACCGTCCGCGAGCGGAATCGGGGCGCCCTCGGCGGCCATGCCTTCGATGCGCACGCCGGCGTCGAGGGTCCAGGCCACTCCGTTGGTGCTCGAGGCGGAGAGCACCCCGCCCCGCCCGGTGCCATAGAATCGCAAGCTGTCCCCGACGACGATCGGGTTGCCCAGGAAGCTCATGCCGAGCGAGATGGTGTCGAGTGCGCCGAACGACAGACCGTCCGACGATACCGCGTGGTAGTTGTCGGAAAGCGGCCCGCCGGGCATGACCGTGCGCCACGTGTAGTAGTGCCAAAGGCCCTTGAACTCGACGACGGCGGGGTCGAGCAGGGCCTCGGACGCATGGGTGATGCGTGTCCCCTCATATTGGAAGGCTTGCTCGACGGAATCGCCGATCGCGGACGCGCAAACCGGGTTCGGCGCGCCGTGGGGGTGGAAGGTGAAGTAGAGCCTCAGGCGCCCGTTGGCGAGCCGAACCAAGCTCGGATCCACGGCGGGCGACCCGGACGGCAACCCGTCGATCGTGATGACGGTCGGACCCTGCCAGGTCTCCCCTTCGTCCGTCGAGATCGACGCCGCGATGACATTGAAGTCCGACTCGGACGCGTACGAGAAGTACTGGTACGTGAGGATCACCGTCCCGTCGGGTGTCTTCAGCGTGTTCGGGACGCCCGCGCGTTCCAGCAGCAGCTCGCCCGCGCCGAAGTTCAGGCCGTCCGTCGAGATCGCGACGAAGAGCGCGCCAAACCACGGTCCGGTGCCCGTCGGGACCCAGGCTGGGGTCGCGACCTCGCCGTGTGCGTCCGCGGGAGCGTCGAGCGGCTCCGCATCGAACTCCGGGCCGTCGACCTCTTGGACGGCCTGGTCTGGGACGGCGCTGTCGCCTGCCTCGGAAGCCGTATCGGTCGAGGCGCCGACGTCGTCGATCGCGGCTTGTTCGGCCTCCGATCCACAGTGCCATGACGCCAATGCAAGCGCCGCGATCAGCCAGTAGTCGCGCATCGTTGTTCTCTCCTCATACGCTCGTACACCCGCCGTCCAGGTTCGGATACCCGCGCCTATCGTATCACCCTTCCGCTCACCTTGCGGGGGTGGGAGCGGCCGGCATACTCTGGCGGCGCGCGGAAGGGCAGCCCCCGGGGTCGTGTTCGGCTGCGCCGGAGGTGCATATGGGCTGGCTGCGGGTGCTCGCGTTGGGTGGATGTCTGGCGGCGCTCGGCGCAGGTGGCGCGGCGCATGCGGCCGGGGACCCGGAGCGCGCCAAGCTCGAGAAGGCGTGCACCGCGGGCAAGGCGGCCGCGTGCGTCGATCTCGCCATGATGTGGGCGAACGGCGATCGCGGCCCTGAGGATCCGGTGAAGGCGGGGCAGCTCTTCAAGCGCGCCTGCGAGCTCGGCGAGCCGCAGGGGTGCTTCGAGCTCGCGCGCTGCCTCGAGAGCGGCGTCGGCATGGCCGCCGACGTGAAGGCGGCCGTCAAGCAGTACGGCGGCGCGTGCGACGCCGGATATCTGGATGCGTGCAAGGCCAACGCGCGCCTCTATACGGATGGCAAGAAGCTGCCGCAGGATCTCATGCGCGTCCGGCTCGTCTTCGCCAAGGCGTGCAAGCTCGGCGATGGCAACAGCTGCTACGAGCTCGGCAAGTTGTGGCAGGACGGGCAGGGCGGCGAGCTCAACCTGACCAAGGCGCGCGACGCGTTTGCCATCGGCTGCGAGACGCAGGACCCGCGCTGTTGCTTGCAGATTGGTGCAATGTATCGCGACGGCATCGGCGGCGAGAAGAACCCCGACCTGGCCGCCCACTTCTTCGGGATCGCGTGCAACATCGGCGGCCCGCGCTTCTGCCCCGAGGGCGTCAAGCCCGGCGAGAGCACCGGCGGGACGCAGCAGCCCGGCGTCAAGGAGACGCGCACGACGAACGGCAAGCGCGAGGTGCCGAACGGGCCGTGCGTGAGCGGGCTCGACTCGGCGCGCTGCGTGATGACCGACGTCCAGCGCTATACGCCCGGCATGGCGATCGACAAGCTCGCGGCGTCCAAGGACTTCTTCGCCAAGAAGTGCGCCGCCAAGGACGGCAAGGGGTGCCACAAGCTCGCGATGATCGAGCATGCGGTCGGCGGCGACGCGGCCAAGGCACGCGACCTCTACAACCAGGGTTGCCAGGCCGGCGTCAACGAGGCGTGCGTCAATCTCGGCTTCATGTCGATTCGGGGCGAAGGCGGCAAGGAGGACCACGACCGCGCGCGCCTCCTGTTCTTGGCCGCGTGCGACGGCTCCGACAGCCTCGGCTGTCTCAATTACGGCATCTATTTGTACAACGTCACCGGCGTCGACAAGGACGACACGGCGGCGCTCTCGAGGTTCCAGGTCGCGTGCGACGGAGGCGAGGCGCTCGCGTGCTTCAACGCGGCCGTCATGCGCGCGCTCGGGGTCGGCTGCGACGCCGATCGCGCGAAGGCGCTGGAGCTGCTGGGCAGCGCGTGCTCCGCCGGGGTCGAGCAGGCGTGCAAGGCCAAAGCGGCGCCTTGATGTTCTCGGCCGGCGCCGAGCAGCGCGTCAGACGAGCCGCACGACCGGCTTTTCGTCCATCAGGACGCGGCGGGTCTTGAGATCGCGCACGGTCGCGGTGAGCCAGCGCTCGGCGCTCACGGCGAAGGCGACCTCGAGGCGCGGCGTCTTGTCGCCAGGCTGGTGCGCGGGCTCGAGCTCCCCGAGCGTCGGGCTCTTCTCGTTGAGCGGGACCACGATCTGCTCGAGCCCATTGGGCCCATCGGGCGGCGTGCCGGCGGGCCGTGCGCCGCCGAGCTTGTGGAGCTGGCCGGACTCGTCCCAGGCGAAGCGGCGCTCGGCCGGCTCGGCTTGCCCGATCTCGCAGATGACGAGCTTGAAGAAGCGCTCGGGCTCGCCGAGCGCGCAGGTCGGGACGAGCTGGCGACACCACACCTCGGGGGCCGTCGGGACGCGCGTGCCGCGCGGGATGACGACGGTGTGGCGGCGGTCGTTCGTCGCGGGGTCGTGCGTGACGAAGGCGTAGTCGTGGACGATCACGTCCGACTGCGTGAGCTCGCCGGCCGCATAGACGGCGGCGCCGAAGGCGATCGCCTCGAACGGTTGCCAGGCGCGCACCTTGTCGCGTCCGAAGCGCGCTTCGAAGCGCCCGTAGACGTCGGGGAGCAGGGTCGAGCCGCCGACGAGCAGGACGTCGCTGAGGTCCCTGTCGGTCTTTGCGGCCTGCCCGAGCGCGTCGTCGACCATGCGCGCGATGTCGTCGTAGTAGCCGCGCGCCGTAAGGACCTCGCGCACGTTGTCGAGCGTGACCTCGAGCAGGTTCGCGTCGCCGCGAATCCGCGCCTCGAAAGCACGCATGTCCTCGGGCGGCGTCAGGTAGAACGCGTCCTTTTTCGCAAAGAATACCGCCTCTTTCACGCGGCGCGCTTCGTCCACGAGCAGCTGCCACCAGAAGCGCGTGGCCTCGTCGTCGGCGTCATGCGCGAAGGCCTCGCTTGGGGTCCGATTCGGACCCCGCAGCGAGGCTGCCCGCGAATCGGGGCGCAGCGGGTAGTCGAGACGCTTGCAGAACTCCTCGGCGAGCCAGCGGTCGACCAGATTGCCGCCGAGTTGGCGCCCGGCCTTGCCCAGGACACGGCACGTGCCCTTTTCCATCCCGGCGCGATCGAGCTGGACGACGGCGGCGTGGGCCGTGCCGCCGCCCATATCGATGACCAGCACGGTGCGCCCGCCGCCGACCCCGAGGCCGTAGCCGATCGCCGCCGCGACCGGCTCGTCGAGGAAGCGCAGCTTGCCCAGGCCGAGGTCGCGCGCGATGCCGAGGAGCTCGGCGCGGTAGGTCTCGTAGGCGTCGACCGGCGTCGTGACGACCAGATCGTGCGGGCGCTCGCCGGTCGCGGCGGTGGCGGCGCGCACCAGCTCGCGGATGTAGACGCGCGCCACGTCGCGCGCCGTGAACGGCGTCTCACCGAGGTGCGCGAGCAGCTTGTAGGGCGAGCGCATGAGCGCGCCCTTGAAGGTCGGCGCGAACGCGCGGCGCGTCTGGCCCAGGTTCAGCTCGAGGGCGGGGCGTCCGATGAGGCCGTGGGTCCCCCAGAGGCGCTTGCGAAAGAGGCCCCAGGTGCCGAGGCGCCCGAGGACGCCGCTGGGCTTCTGCAGGTGCGTCGCCGAGGGGACGAGCCGCGGCGCCTCCATCGGGTCCGCGCCCGCCGGGTTGCGGCAGAGGTGCGCGAGCTCGACAAAGCGCGGCCGACGGGCGTCCGCATCCCAAGTGGCCAATCCGCTGTTCGTGGTGCCGAGATCGAGTGCCCATGCTGCCATGGGGCGGTCATATCACGAACGCCGGCCGACGCTGAACCGTGACCTCTGCGCGTCGTCGGCCCGCGCGCGTCGGGACGCCGCGGTCAGCGCACGCACCGACCCGCTGCCGAACACGTGTGGCCGGTCGCGCAATCGGTCGTGTCGTCGCAGATCGCGTTCTCCGACTGGGTCTGCCTGCTGAGCAGCTGGCACGTACCTCCGGCGCACACATGATCGACCGCGCAGTCGGCGTTGTTATCGGCGTCGCACAGCCCCTGATAGGACTCGGTCTGCTGGCCGAGCAGCTGGCAGGTGCCGCCGACGCAGACCTGGCCGGTGGCGCAGTCGGCGTTGTCGTCGCCGTCGCAGCTGCCGTTGTACGACTCGGTCTGCTGGCCGAGCAGCTGGCAGGTACCGCCAACGCAGACCTGGCCGGTGGCGCAGTCGGCGCCGTCGTCGCCGTCGCAGCTGGCGTTGTACGACTCGGTCTGCTGGCCGAGCAGCTGGCAGGTGCCGCCGACGCAGACCTGGCCCG
>SXIE01000102.1 GCA_005772945.1 Pseudomonadota bacterium | reverse complement strand
GGTGGCGCGGGCGGCGCGTTGCCACCGTCGTGCGGCGGGATGCCCGCCGGCGGCTCGCCGAGGCCGTCACCGTCCGCGGGCGGCTCGGGCGGCACGCACGTCGCGGGCGGCGGGACCTCGCAGGCGCAGACGTCCGTCGCGTCGTCGCTCGCCGAGGGCTCGCAGGCGCAGCTCGGGGCGGCAGGCTCGGGCAGGCTCTGGTCCATCTGGCAGGCCTTCGGGCCGTCACCGCAGTGGGCGCGCCAGAACCCGTGGGCCGCGCCGCCGCCGCCTTCCTCGTCGAAGGTGATGACGCCGCCGAGCACGCCGCGCTCGGTCCCGTCCTCGGTCCGCCAGTGGCCACGGAAGACACCACCCGGGCGGTCTTCCGAGATGCGGTACGAGCCGACGACGGTCCCGGCGAACGCGCCGCTCGCGTCGGTGTAGCTGCCCTTGAAGCGGTTCTTGCCGTCGCGCGAGCCCCAGAGGCCGCGGACCTTGCCCGTCTCGTTGCCGTCGTCGTCGAAGACCTTGCCGCCGAAGATGCCGCCGCGGTCGTCCTTACGCTCCCAGCGCATCTGGAGCAGGCCGTGCGCGCAGCGATGCGGCAGGGACGTGGCGACCAGGAGCTCGTTGCCGAGCGCGTCCGCCTGGAACGTCAGGTGCTTGCCGGCGACGACGTCGGCGAGCGGTACGCGCTGGGTGAAGTGCTCGGTCTCGAAGACCAGGGCGCCCGCGGGGACCGCGTCGACTGGGCCTGCTGCGTCCGCAGCGCCGGCCGCGTCGGCCGCAATCGGCAAGCGCGTGATGCGCAGGAGCAGGCCGTCGTTGTGACCCTTGGTCACCGACGCGAACGAGACGGCGCTCGGGTCCTCGTCGCGAATGAGCTTGTCGGTGGCGTCCTCGAAGCGCAGGACGCGCGCGACGTGCACGGCGGCGCCCTCGACGCGGATCTGGCCGCGCCATTCGGTCGCCGTGAGGTTCTGGTTGTCGCGATCGCCGAGCTGTCCCCAGGCGACCAGGATCGCGCGCCCCGGTCGCGGGCCGTCGGGCTCGCCCGGAGGGACTACGGAGGGATCGGCCTCGCCGTCGCGCGGCGGGCGGCTCGGATGCGCGTCGGTGCCGGCGGCGTCGTCGAGCCCGTCGGTGTCCGCGCCGTCGGTGAAGCCGTCGTTGCTCTGGTCATCCGTGCTGAGGGCGAACCCAGCATAGGCGACGATCTGTTCGTTCGACGGGTCGTTGTTGGTGGTGGTGGTTCCGGACTGGTCGCAGCCGGACGCGAAGGCGGCCAGCGCCGTGCCTCCGAAGAAAGCGAGCGTGCGTGCGCGTTGCCGCAGGTGCGGCGAAGCCGAGCGAAGTTGCATGGTGGACTCCTCAGACGAAGTGACGTGTGACGTGGACCGGATGCCCCCATCCGGTTGCCTCTCGTCGAGGACACAAAGCCAGGCCCGTGCCATGTCGCGCGGTCGCGTGGAACCTCGTTATTGCTGGTGATTCACGGGCGCGCGCCGTGTCCGCCGGGAGGCAGTCGCGCGCTCCGGTGTCTCCGCGCGTTACGGACGCCGCGACGTCCCGCGCGTGTCCGCGGTGCTGGGGAGTCCGACGGGCGCCGCGTGTAACGACGCGTCATGCACGGGTTCGGCGTGCGGGGCGAGGTGGGTGAACTTCGGCCTTCAGCGGAGCGGCACGCGCGCGAGGCTCGCGTCGCCGGCCGGCGCGCCGGGCGGGTGGTCGCAGCCGCAGGTGTCCCGGCGCTGAGGCTGCCGCCGAGCGGGCCAGACGTTCCAGATCGAGGCGCCGACAAGCGCCGCGGCGCCGAGCAGGACCAGCGCATCGACGTCGACGGCGAATCGGCCCAGGAGGATGGCTGCGGACGCAAGGACCCCAAGCGCCAGCGGTCCGAATCCGCGCCGCCGCCGCGCGCGGAAGCCGAGCGCCCACAGCGCGAGCGCGAGGCCGATGCCCGTCAGCGGCAAAAGCCACGCCGCGTCCATCAAGAACGAGAGCCCGAGCGACGAGAGCAAGCCGGCATAGGCCGGCCAGCAGGCCGGGCACGCGAGCACCGGCAACGTCGCCAGGAGCACGCCGGGCACGACCGCCAGCGCCGTCGCGACCGTTCTTCGCCGCGAAGGCCGCGCGTCGCCGGCCGCCAGGGCGCGGACGATGGTCTCCAGCGCCGGCACGCCGCGGACCGCGCTACCGAGGTACACGCGACAAGACGCCGTTCCTTGGGACGGTGCGGCGCCCGACACGTCCCGGCCGTCGACCAGAATGGTCGGCGACCCAAATCCGAGCACGTGTTCCGGTGCCTCCGCGGAGGTCACGTCGAACTCCGTCCACGCCGGACGCAGGCCCGCCTTCCGCATCGCGCGTCGCAGCTCGGTTCGCGCCGCCGGGACGTTCGGGCAGTCTGGGGCGACCAGCAGTTCGACCGTCTTCATCGTCTTCATCGTCGTCCCTGGAATTGGCGCCCGACGGACCCCTCTCTTGCCCATCCTCCGCCGTTGCGGGTACCTTCGCATGGTAATCAGGGGGACTCTATGGCCATCGTCACTGGCTCGTCTTCGACCTCGTTGCGTGCGCTCCTCGCGTGCGGCGCGCTCGGCGCACTCGGCGCTTGCAACGGCAACGACGCGCGCAACGTCGCGCTCTCCGGGCACCTCATGACCAAGCCCGACGTCGCGCTCGCCGCCGCCGAGGACCCCGTGCGTCGCATCACGCACGTGATGGCCGTCAACGTCGAGACCGCCGCGCCCGAGCGCTTCCTCTCCCGCGTCGCGCCGGACGGGTCTTTCACGCTCGAGGTCATCCCGGGCCACAACTACGTGCTGGTCTTCGTCGATGACACCCGGATCGGGACCGACATGGCCGTGGCCGTCTTCCGACAGGGCGTCCTCGACAGCCTCCAGCCGACCGAGGAAGGCGCGGTCGACCTCGGCGCGATGACCGTCGACGCGGGCGTCGCGACCCCCGGCATCAGCTTCGAGGCGCTCATCGACGCGCTCGGCCTCAGCGCCGACGATGCCGAGTACCTCGGTGCGATCGACGATCTCTCGCTGCGCTACGCCAACCCCGACCACGACGCCGATGGGGTCATCGACATGCTCCAGCCGGGTCACGAGTTCCTGCTCGACTTCCACCTGCGCTCGAACATGTTGAGCGCCGCCGGTCAGCCACTCCGCGTCTCGGACATGACCGACAAATTTCTCCCGACCGATGCGGTGGCCGACTTCAATCTCGGGTCGATCTATGCTTTGTTTCCGAGAAGTTACGACGCAACGCCGTACGTGAATCAAGGCGGCTGGCCCGGGGGGCTCATTGCCGGTGCGACGTTTGCGGCGACCGAGGACGGAGCGCTCGCAGCCTCGACGCCGATCTCCTACAGCGGTCTCGGCTACGGCGATTGGAACGGCTTTGGCCCCGACTACGACTGGAAGGGCCAAGAGCTCCCTGGCTCGGACGGCGTCCCTGCCACGCTCGCCTACACGCTCGGGGGCTCAGGGCATACCTTGACCTTCCCGAACCTCATCACGCGCACGCACGCCTCGCTCACGGCCGAGGGGGTGCTGGTTCCGTTCATCCGCTTGGATGTCGGCGAAGGTCGCTACATCCAGAGCCTGTCCTATCAATGGATGAAGCGCGCGGCCGGCGCGTGGACCGTGGCGACGGCCAGCGAGGTCGCGCTCGTGGTCAACCAGAACGGCGGCTTCGCGGGGTTCTATCGCGGCGCCAAGGACAACCGGATCTCGTTCCAGATCCCGGTCGATCCTCCGAGCGGCACGATCCCCTGGACGCCCGAGGCGACCGCCGAGCAAAACGTCGGCGACGTGCTCGTTCTCGAGACCGAGCCGAACGACCTCTGCAGCATGGCCGTCAGCTACGACGACAAGCTCGGACTGCGACTCTTCGTCGGCGGCGTGTGGGCGAACGAGGGCGTGGCCGCCTGCCCCTGAAGGGCTCGGTGTCCGCGTCGATCGTTGGTGTGCAAACGAATGTTGGCGGACCTACGGTCCCGACTGCGGCGTGACACAGAGGCGGTAGCCCGCGCCGCGCAAGGACTTGAGGTGCACGGGCCGCGCGGGATCGGGCTCGATCAGGCGCCGCAGGCGGTAGACGAACGTGTCGATCGAGCGCGTGCGATTCCCGGGTGCGAGCTCCCAAACCTTCACGAGGAGCTCCTCGCGCGTCACGACCGAGCCCTCGTGCGCAAGGAGGTAGCGCAGGAAGCGCAGCTCGAGGTCGGAGAGCGTCACCGGCTGATCGTCCGAGCGCGCCTCGCGCGTCCGGAAGTCGACCGCGAGGCGCCCGACGCGCGCCTTGTCCTGGGTCTCGGGAGCGGGCGGCGTCCAGCTCTGCCGTCGTAAGAGCGCCGCGATGCGCGCGAGCAGCTCGCCCATGTCGAAGGGCTTGGTGACGTAGTCGTCGGCGCCGTGGCGCAGGCCGACGACGCGGTCTTCGAGCGTGCTGCGCGCGGTCAGCGCGAGGATCGGCACGAAGTTCTGGGCCAGACGGAGCTCGCGCAAGAGCATCTGCCCGTCGCCATCGGGCAGGCCGAGATCGAGCACGATGAGGGCGGGCGGGGTCTTGGCAAGCTCGGCGCGTGCGGCTGCGAGGCTCGAGGCGACCGCGGCGTCGTGGTGCGCGATCGTCAGCGCGACGCGCAGCGAAAGCGCGAGCGTCGTGTCGTCCTCGATGACCAGGATGCGGGCCATCAGGCGCCGTCCTTGTCTAGGGGCAGCCAGACCTCCGCGATCGCGCCATGCCCGGGACCGCGGGAGCTGAGCGTGACCTCGCCGCCGTGCCCTCGCGCGATGGCGCGCGCAAGCCGCAGGCCGAGTCCGGCGCCGCGTCGCGCGGTGTCGCCACGCCGGCGTCCCGACCAGAGGGACTCGGCGTCGGCGAGCGCGAAGCCGACGCCGGTGTCGCTGAGGCGCACCATGGCGTGGTGGTCCGAGCGGCCGAGCTCCACGGTAACGTCGACCGCCCCGATGCTGTGCTTGAGCGCGTTGTCGACCAGGTTTTCGAGCAGGAGCTTGAGCGCGCGGCGGTCGCCGCTCACGAACATCGGGTCGCCCCGCGAGGTGCCGTCGCTGCCGGGCGCGCGCGTGTCCTCGACGCGCGAGCTGCCGCCGCGGGCGGTGAAGGCCCAATGCGCCTCGTCGAGGACCTCACGCACGAGCCCGACCAAATCGATGAGCTGCGTGTCGAACGGCAGGCGCTCGAGATCGAGGCGCGCCGTCTCGATGAGCGTGTCGATGCGCAGCTCGAGGCGCCCGGTCTCCTGAACGATTGCATCGAGAAGCAAGCGTTGGTCCTCGGGGCGCGCACGCCCAGCGACCAGGGTTTGTGCGGCCGCGCGAATGGCCGCCAGCGGCGTCCGCAGGTTGTGGGAGGCGCCCGTCAGGAACGCCGTCTCGGTCACGTGGAGGTGATGCGCGGCGCGCAGCCGCATGTGCAACGTTCCGAGAAGCAGGAGGATCGTCGAGAACCCGACCGGACCCAGCGTGAGCCACACGGCGCTGGGCCCCGTCTCGTCGTTCGCGAAGATGACGACCCAGCCGACGAGCAGCGCGACGACCAGGCCCGAGGCCGCCGCGGTCACGGTGGTCCCGCCCGCCCCCGCCCAGAAACCGGGCTTGCGCACGCGCGCGTGGGTCAGGTCGAACGGCCGTCGCCGCCGGGAGTCGAGCGTCATCGCGGCGACCATGGGGACGGGACGCGGGCGATGTCAATCGTTCGACGGCGCAGGCGCGGGCGAAGGCCGAGGCGCGGGCGCCGGAACGTGCTAGCGTCGGCGCACCATGGACGCGAACCCTGCCTCGAACGCCGCCATCGCCCCGCGCGCCCCGGAGCCCCAGCCCCCGGACGAGCCGGGCTTCGTGGCTGTGCCGAACCCCGAGCCGGTCCATCGCATCGCCAGCTTCGTGTCCGCCGATCCCGCGGGGCGGCGCTTGCGGCTCGCCTTCTGGAAACGCCCGGCGGACGCGGGCGCGAGCGGCGTCGTGATCGTGGCGCGCACGTGGTTCGGGCCCGATGCGGAGGGCCCGCCGGGCCATGCCCACGGCGGCGCGATCGCGGCGGTGCTCGACGAGGTCATGGGCGTCGCGGTCTGGGAATCGGGCTACCGGGTCGTCTCGGCGTCCCTCGATATCCGCTTCCATGCGCCCGTGCCGCTGGGAACCGACACCGCCGTGCGGGCCGAACTGACCGAGGTCGACGGGCGTCGCATCCGCGTCCACGGCGCGATCCGCGGGCCCGAGAACATCCTCTACGCGAGCGCGCGCGGCCTCTTCGTCGAGGTCGACGACGCGATGTTCCGCAAGCTGATGGCGCGGGGCTGAGGCGCTGCTTACCGTCTCAGGAGACGGCCTCGCGCGCGTGCGCCATGAGGAGCTGGCTCCCGCTCCAGAGGATGCGGGCGTAGTCGACCGCGACGATGGCGGCGGAAATGGCGGCCCAGCCGCTGTACGTCCAGAGGTTCGGGAGCGCGAGCGCGAGCGCGAACGGCACCGCGGCGAGGTACATCGCGATGGGCACGAGCGTCCCCGGCTCGGTTCGGTGCCGGAAGATGATCATGCGGCAGGTGAGGCTCGCGGCCATGAGGCCGGTCGTCATGGCGGGGATGAGGCCGTTGGCGCCCAGCGGCGCGAAGGCCACTTGGATCGCGGCGAGGATCAAGAACGGCGTCATTTCGAGCGGGCTGAAGCCCGCCTTGGCCGCGCGCACGAAGGGCGGCACCGTGGCGAAGGCGTAGGCGACGACGACCAGGCCGATGATGACCGTGCCGGCGGTGATGTGCTCGAGCGAGAAGCGCAGCCACTCCGGTTGGCCAAAGATGGCGACCAGCAGTTGGTAGATCACGAGGACTGTGATGCCCTCGGTGCTGCTCACCTTCGGAATGACCAGGATTCCGGTCCTGAACTGCTCCCAGAACATCGACGCGAAGCCGAGCGCGCCGAGCGTGCAGATGAGCGCCATCATGGTGCCGTCGAGGCTGAGGACCAGCCCCGTCACGATGAGGATCGCGCTCGAGCCCAGCCCGTCGAGACCATGGTCCAGGAATTCGCCGAGCGGGCTGCACTGGCCCGTCCGGCGTGCGTGCGCGCCATCGATGTTGTCGAGCGTCAGGTACCCGAGCATGCAGAAGGCCGACACCACGAAGAAGATCGGGTAGCCCGGCGAGCTGCCCCAGGGCACGGCGCCCGCACACGCAACGGCCGACAGCACGGCGAGCGACTGCCCGATCACGGTGAGAGCGTTCGGCGTGACCGAGGCCGGAATGCGCGGCGTGATGCGGTCCCACAGCAGCTTCTTGTAGAAGCCCAAGAGGAGCTCTTGGTCGTCGACCCGATACGTCTCGGGGCTCTTGGTCATCGGCAATCGCCCTCAGCCCTGCAATCGGCGGACGCTAGCCCGGGTCGGCGCGGGGCGCCAGTGGTTCGCGCTTTCGTTCGCGTGCGCGGCCCGAACCGTGCCGCTCAGGCCTCGGGTAGGACGCACCCGCGCGTCCGCAGCGTCCCTTTGACCATCGCGTGGAACGGCCGCTCGAGCGCCTCGGCGACCTCGGGGCCTTCGAGCAACGCGAGCGCGCGAGCGATCGCCTCGATCGTCGCGAGCCCGTCCTCGCGTGGCTCGCTGCGCAGGAGGTAGCGGCTCGGCGCGCCTTGCGGCAGCCCGTAGCGCGGCAGCGCGGCCACCGCCGGGATGCGCCGCACCATCTTGTTCGCCTGGCGCCAGGTCGCGTCCGGCACGACCATCGTCAGGTCCCGCCCGCGCGCTTGGAGCTCGCGCACGACCTCGGGCGTCAGGGTCGTCGACCCCGCCGGGGTCAACACAAAGGCGTGCTGACCGTCGGGAACGAGCGCCTCGGGCGCGATGGTCGTCCCCTCGTCACCCCACATGAAGAGCGCGCTGTTCGTCAGGGCGTGCAGCGCCAGCTGCCCGGTGTTCGTCGTCTTCAGGCGCTCGCGTCGATGCATGACGATCGCGACGCGCGTCCGGAGCACCAGCCGCGGCACGAGGTGACACACGCACATCGCCGGCTGCATCCGGCAGTCCGGGCAGCGCGCGACGATGCTCTGCGACCGATTTCCCACGCCCGACTCCGCGGCTCTCAGAACCCGTCGTCGAGCTCGACCCGGCGCGCGCGGCGGCGCTTTTGGCCCTCGGTCTGGGCGCCGTTGGCGCTCATGCCGGGGCCCGCCGGCCAGCGCGTGACGCCCGAGAAACCGCTGTCGGCGTTCCACTCGCGGTAGTCGAGGTTGTCGCGCTCGGAGCGCAGCGTGTCGCACGCCTGCTTGGTCTGCTGGGCGCGCGTGTAGCGGCAATCGTCGTTGCCGTTGTTCATCTCGCCGTGCTTCAGGACCACCTGATCGCGAAGCGCGCGGTCGAGGCTCGCGGGGGTGAAGCCCTCGGCCCACTGCGTGTAAGTTCCGAGACTCGCAGTCGATTCGTCACTCTTGCCCATGCTCGTCCCCCCGCTTCGCGCCCGGCCACGATGGACCGGCAGCCACCATGGGCCGCCGGCCACTATGGGCCACTGGCGGCGCGACTTCAACGCGCTACTTCAAGGACCCGGCGTGCTCGGCCATCGGCGACACGGGCAGGAGCTCCACGCCCTTGTTCTGATCCTTGGCCCAGTTGACGCCCCAGTTACTCGAGAAGAGGACGACCGGGTGCCCGTCGCGGTCGCGCGCGATCATGCTGCCCTGGCCGACCTTGAAAGTGCGCGGATCGAACGTCCCGGGCGCGATCCCCGAGACCCAGCGGCAGAGCGTGTAGGGCAGCGTGGTCAGGATCGGGGCCGAGCCGTACTCATGCTCGAGGCGGTGCGCGAGCACGTCGAATTGCAGCGTGCCGACGGCGCCGACGATGTCGGGATGCTCCTGGAACCACTCGGTGAAGATCTGGATCGCGCCCTCCTCGGCGAGCTGCGAGAGGCCGTCGAGGAGCTTCTTGCGCCGGAGCGGATCGGCGACGCGGATCCGCCGGAACATCTCGGGCGAGAAGTGCGGAATCCCCTTGAAGATCAAGTTCTTCCCGGACGTGAGGCTGTCGCCGATCCGAAAAATCCCGGTGTCGAAAAGGCCGACGATGTCGCCTGCGTAGGCCTCGTCGATCTGGCTGCGCTCTTTCGCCATGAAGGCGGTCGGGTTCTTCATGCGGATGTTCTTCTTCAGGCGTGGATGCCAAGCATCCATGCCCTTGACGAAGCGCCCCGACGTGATGCGGAAGAACGCGATCCGGTCGCGGTGGGCCGCGTCCATGTTCGCTTGGATCTTGAAGACGAAGCCCGAGAGTTCGTTCGCCGTGGCGTCAATCGGCTGGTCCGCGCCAAGGGTCATGCCAGGCGCTGGCGCCATCTTCAAGAAGGCCTCGAGGAACGGCTGGACGCCGAAATTCGAGAGCGCCGAACCTAAGAACATCGGCGAGATCCCGCCCTCCAAAACGCGGTCGATGTCGAAGTGGTCGCCGGCGACATCCAGCAGCTCGAGGTCTTGGAGGAGGCGCTCCTTGGCGCGCTCGGTCAGCGCCGCATCGGCCTCGGGGCTGCCGAGCTTGGCCTTCTTCGATTCGATCGCGGTCGCGCCGTGGCTCGCGTCGGACTCGAACAGGTGGACCATCTGGCTGTCGCGCTCGAAGACGCCGACGAAGTGCGCGCCGTCGAAGATCGGCCAGTTGATCGGGCACGTGCGCATGCCGAGGTGGCTCTCGATCTCGGCCATGAGATCGAGCGGATCGCGCCCGTGGCGGTCCATCTTGTTGACGAAGGTGAAGACAGGGATCTTGCGCAACTGGCAGACACGAAAGAGCTTTTCGGTCTGTGGCTCGACGCCCTTGGCCGCGTCGATGAGCATCACGGCGGCGTCGGCCGCGGCGAGCGTGCGGTAGGTATCTTCCGAAAAATCCTGGTGGCCGGGGGTGTCGAGGATGTTCACGACCCAGTCGCCATAGACGAATTGCATGACCGCGGTCGTGACCGAGATCCCGCGCTGTTTCTCGATCTCCATCCAGTCCGACGTCGCATGCCGTGCGGCGCGGCGGGCCTTCACCGAGCCGGCCAGGTGGATGGCGCCACCATAGAGAAGGAGCTTCTCGGTGAGCGTCGTC
>SXIE01000101.1 GCA_005772945.1 Pseudomonadota bacterium | reverse complement strand
CTCACAGGGCGCCGGCCCCAGCGCCCCGACCCCGCCGCCGCGCGCCGCACCAGAGCCCGCACCCGCGCCCGCGCCCGCACCCGAGCCGGGCGAGGACTTCCTCGCCGAGGCCAAGGCGTGGCAAACCCGACCTCACCCGAGTCCACCGACGAAGTTCCGCGAGGGCCACGTCACCCCGCGCCGACTCCCCGCGAGCGCTCTCAAGGCGGTCGCGGGCGGCTTCGAGCTGACCCTTCCCAGCGGCGCCCCGGTCGTCACGCCGACCGCGTTCGACGGCAAGATCTTCGTCTCGGGCGGCTTTCACTCGAAGGAATTCTACGCCGTCGAGGCGAAGACCGGAAAGCCAGTCTGGGGTCTGGATCTCGACGACGACGGTCCCTCGAGCGCCGCCTGCGCCGAAGGCAAGTGCGCCTTCAACACCGAGTCGTGCACCATCTTCACGGTCGACGCCGCGACCGGCAAGCAGCTCTGGTCCGCCTGGCTCGGCGATCCGCTCACGAGCGCCCCGGCCATCGCGGGCGGCCGCGTCTTCACCTCGTACCCGGCCAGCGGCCACGCGCATGCCTCGCACGTCCTCGCCGCGTTCGACCTCACGACCGGCAAGATCCTCTGGCAGCGCTGGATCGACAGCGACGTCCAATCCTCGCCGGTCGTCTCGGACGGCAAGGTCTTCGCCGCGACGTTCGCCGGCTCGCTCTACCGCTTGGATCCTGCCTCCGGCGACATCCTCTCGGCACGCCGCGTCCGCGCCACCTCGGCCCCGACCATCACCGGCGGCGACGTCCACTTCAGTCAGCGGACCGAGGCCTCCGGCAAGGCCGCCGAAGAAGGAATCATGCTGCTCGCCGAGAAGGCGCCAGGCAAGAGCAAGGTCCTCGCCAGGAAGACTGCCATCTACCTCGACGTCGCGATTCAGGCCCAAGCGAAATACGCCGCCAGCGGCAAGGCGCTCGACACCGCGAACGGCTTCGCGGGCGGCGCCCCGAGCAGCGCCAACGCCGGCGTGGCCCTCCAGAACGTCGGCAAGGGCAGCGTCCAGACGATGCAATCGCACCAGGGCTCGCGCGTGCTCGTCGTCGGCGCCTCGATCGTCGCCGCGATGGGCGACGAGCTCGTGTCCAACGATCCGGTGACCGGCGAGAAACGCTGGTCCTACAAGGCCAGCGGCGACATGGCGGGCGCTGGCGGCGCGCTCGTCACGGCGCCGGCCTCGGTCGGCGGCGAGATCTACATCGCGACGCTCGGCGGCGAGGTCCTGCGCATGGAGGCGGCGACCGGCCGCATCGTCGCGCGCTATGCGGTCGGGGCGCCCGTGCGCTCGCAGCCGATCATGGCCGACGGCTGGATCTACGTCGGCACCGAAAACGGACGCCTCGTCGGCATCGACACGCACGATCCCAAGGTGACGGGCTGGAGCACCTGGGGCGGCGACGCGGCCCGCACCGGGACCGCGCGCTGACCGCCCGCCACGGACGCGCGCAAGGCTACTGCATCGGCGGCCGAAAGAGCCGCACCTCCGAGAGCGCGACGTCGCCAGCCCACTTCGACCCGGCGTGCAGCGCCGTGATCGTGACCTTGACGCTCTTGGTCTTGCGCGGCGTGAAGACGAACGGCTTCAGTCCGCGCTCGTCCGCGCCGAACGTGACCTTCTCGGTCGAGCCATCGGAGAACGCGAGCGTCACCTCCGCGGCGCGCGCGTTCAGCGCGAACAGGTCGCCGTTGCCGTCCTTCCGCTGGAAGCCGTTGCCGATCGCGACCTGCGCGACGACCGCTTCCTCGGCGAGCGTGAGCTCGATCCAGGGCGGCGCATCGCCGGCCTTGCCGGCCACCGGCTGCCACGACGTCGTAAGGTCACCGTCGGCCACATTCGGCGCCCCGAACTTGTAGCCGCCGCCGTCCTTCGCCGCCGAGCTCGCGTGGACCTCGGCCGCGCGCAAGAGCTCGAGCGGCGCCGAGCACAGGTTCATCTTGCCGTCGTCGAGGACGGTCACGCGCGACTCCGAGAAGCCCGTGTCGGCATTGCCGAGGTAGAGGAAGATCGGCCCGCCCCCCGAAAACTGGAACACCTTCCAAAGTTCCTCGTGATCGCCGCCGTCGTGCGCCGACATGGCGAGCCGATGGACGACCCGCCAGCCGCTCGTGGTCTTGAGCTTCACCTCGTTCCCTTGGTACATCCATGGCGTCGCCCAGCCGTCGATCGCCACCGTGCCGCGCGCCTCGGGGCACCCGACGAGACCCGCTTGGAGAGCTGCCGCGGCCATCGCGTCGCGTTCGGGTTGCTTGCAGCCACGCACAAGACACGTGAGATCCATTTCGGGCGCCGTCCCGGCCCCGAACCACACCGCCTCGTTCGGCGCCGCGCCCTCGCCGGTCCTGAAGATCTTGAACGCCGCCATCTTGCCATCGGGCGTCATCGCCACGCAGGACGGACTCGCGGGCTTCGGATCGAACGCGAGTGGCGGCTCGATCGCGGCGGCCTTGGGGCCCTTCGGGCGCGGCACGCACGGCGACTCTCCGAGCTCGGTCGCGCCGATCGCGATGAGGCGGCTGCCATCGAAACCGCTGTTGGGATCGGCGACGCGCACGAAGATCGCGCCGACGTCGTCGGACCAATACGCGGTCTCGACCGTGACGTCCGCGAGGTCACCACTCTTGGCGAAGACGACCGGCGCGCTCCCCTCGATCGCGACCTGCAAGAGATCATCGCTGCCCGCGATGGTGATCGGCACGGACTTCGCGATGACATTCACGTCCGCCGCCCCGAGCGTGTCGTGACACGCCAAGAACCGATGCGCCTTCACAAGCTCGGCCAGCTCCTCGGCCTGGAGGATCTCCCGCAGCTTCGCGCCGCACGCGCCGCCTTCGCAGCCCGGGAAGCGCCAGAGGCCCTGATCCTTGTATTGCCGATCGGGCGTCGCGAGGTCGATGAAGCGCAGCTCGCGCGCCTTCACGCCGTCGACCTCGGCCTCGATGATCGAGAGAACCGCACGCCCGCTCTTGGCGATCCCGACGCAGCCCGGGGCCCCGCCGATCGCCCGCGCGACGACCTCGGGTGCGAGCCCTGGCACCACGGGCAGATCCGCCGGCAGCGGCACCGCGACCGCCGTCTCGACAGCGGGCGCCGCATCGTCGACCAGGGCACTCGCCGCATCCGTCCCCGAACCCGCATCAGGAGCGGCCAAAGACGTGGTCGTCGCCGCGGTCGTCGCCGGCAGCGACGGGGCCGCCGTGGGTTGGGCCGTATCGGGCGCCGAGGGCGACTTCGAGCCACACGCAGCGCTGACGACGGTCATGAGAGAGAGGCAAACGATTCGCTTTCGCATGCCCGCATCATGCCCGAGCGTCGCCCGTTGACAACCGCACTCGGCTCACTCCGGATCGCAGGTGTCGGTACAGAGGTGACTCACGACGCCGGTCGCGAGGAACTGGACGATCTGGTCCTGCGCGACGCGCAGCCGCCGCAGATCCTCGTGCGTGTCGTGCTCCCTCGGCAGCGGAAAGAACGGATCGAAGTCGACCGGCTTGCCGAAGTCGAACTCGGTCACGGTGTTGCCGCTCGCGGGCGCCGTCACGTCGGGCAGCCCGAACACCGGACGCACGGCCGGCTCCAAGAGGCTCGCGCCGACCGCGCGCCCCAAGAGGAACGAGACCTCGTTCTCGACGGTCGCGTCGCCGCGCGCGACCTGCAGGAGCACGGTGCGCGAGGTCGAGCCGGCCAGGAGTCCCCGAAACGAGATCGGATCGATTGGATCGTAGGCCGTTTGGATGAGCCCCATCAGCGCGGTGAACTCGACCGGATCGGGAAAATACAACTGCAGGAGCCCCGCGAACGACGTGAACGCCACACTGCGCTGCATGAGGAACGACCACGCCGCCCCCGGCACCCCGAGCACCCCCCGGCGCACATCGTCGGTAAGTGCCATAATGACAGTTCCGAATGTGCCACCTTGCGAAACTCCGTAATACCCGAGCCGACTCGGATCGTAGAGGAGCGCGCGCGTCTGGTCCTCCTGCAGAGCCGTTAGAGCCGCTTCGTTTGAGATCGCGAGGCGCCCCCGCACGAGGCGCTGAACGGCCAGGTGATTCATCACCCCCTGCAGCGGTGATTCAGCGAGCCAGGGCAATTGCCCTAAATCGTGCGAGAGAACGTCGGACCACGTGCTGATGTCACTCCCGCTCATGCCTTGCAGATCGGACGCGACCAGCACGATGTTTTCGCGGTTGGCGATCTTTCGGAGCCAGTCCTTGTGGGCTTCCTCGCGCGACCAAAAGAGCCCGTGGCCGTATTGCAGGACGGACGCCTGGCCGGGGTGCGCGAGGGCGGCGCGCGGGATCTGGATCTCGCAGACGACCGCCTCGAACCCTTCGGCGAGGGGCTTGCCGAGCGCATCGCGCCGCACGCGCCGAAACCCGCCGACCTCGGGCAGAAGAAAGCTCGGCACATCGACGCGCAAGGTGATCATGCGCGCGATGTCGGGGTCGTCGAGCTCAGCGACCTCGGTCACGGCATAGGTCGGTCCGTCGGCGCCGATCGCCGCGTAGAGCGCGTCGCGCATCGCCAAGGCGAGCCCGTTGGTGTCGGCCTCGCTCGCGGTCGTGAAGTCCCAGGCGAGCTGCAGCTCGCCGCGCGCGAAGCCGTTCGCCGCCAGCAGCGGGAAGATGTCTGCGTCGAAATGAGCACGCCGCGCGTGGATGCCGAGAACGTGGCTCACGCTCTGGTCACGTAGCGCCTGAAAGCCGGGGTGCGCCCGCACGAGCGCCTGTGATGCGTCCCGGAGGCCTCGGACGCCGACGACGATGCGCGTCCCGAACGGCAGGGGCACGGCGGGCCGCAGCGCCACAATCGGGTGTCCACCGGTGATACTGAAGTGGTCGAGCTCGAGCCAGTGCGGGATCCGCGCGCCGGTATCGGCCCGCACGAGGATCGCTTCGCTGTCGGATCCGAGCGAGCGCGCGATGTCGAAGGGTTGCCCCGCAATCGGGGTCGGTCGCGGGATGTCGACCCCCGGAAACGCGAAGTAGATCGGGGTCATCGCGCTCCAGCCGTCGCGCCGCTCCCATCCTTCGGCCCCGAGCATCGCGCCGTCGGCATCGCGCGGCATCGCACCCGCCAGGCGCAGGTGGGCACCGCCGCCCGCGACGACCCGGAAGTGGTCGGATGGAAAAGGGAAAAGGCAGTGCGTCGCGTCCGTCCCGTCGCAGACCGGATCGCCGTCGCGCTCGACGACCCCGAAATTGTCCTCCCACGAGGTCGATACTTCGATCGCGGGGAGCTCGGTCGCGACCTCGGTCTCGTCGACCTCGGGCGCAGCCTCGGGCGCGGCCTCGGGCGCTACCGTGTCGAGCGCGACCTCGCCCGCCCCGTCGAGCCCCGTGGTCTCGCCCACGCGCCCCCCGTCGCCGCCGCAACCCGCACCCATGGCGGCCCCGAGCACGGTCGACAGCCCCATCCACCTCGCGAGCGAACGCCCCACGCAGCCCTCCGCCAAGATGCCCTTGACCCACACGCCGGACGCTCCACCGTAACGGGTGACGGATACGCTCGCAACGACAAGGAGACGCGCGATGAAGTCCAGGCATCAGCGACAGGCGAGGTGGGTCGGTGTCCTCGGCGCGGTCGTTCTCGGCGCGGGCATCGGCGCGTGCGCGACGCAAGCGCCTGCGGGCCGCGAGAAGGAGACCGCGAGGCCCGTCGCGCTCATTCTCGCCACGCCGCGCTACGAGCTGCATCTGCGCGACGGGCGCGTCTACGAGCTCGTGTTCGGGTCGACCGCGGAGGACGCGCCGACCCTTCGGCCGATCGATCGCGCCGGCGACTTTCGGGTGCTCTATGAGCGCTCGACCGGGCAGGCCCTCCCCGCCGCGGGGCCCGACGGCGCGATCGAGGTCAACGGCTGGGCGAACCTCGATTGCGTGCGCGCGGGACACGCGTGCGGCATTCAGCCCGAGGCCGCGCCGCACGCCCCGCTTCGCCTTCACTTCGGGTTCTGACGGAGTTGCTCCGCGGGCGCGCCGGGCCCATCCTCGATTCATGCCCGATTGGACCGAGCGCTATCGTTTCGAGGGCCGCGTGCCCTGCATCGACATTCGCGTGAAGAACATCGAGCAGCTGTTCGACAACCGCGACCCAGCGCCTTTTCACGAGCGTGATCTGGACGACGACGCGGTGGAGTATCTGGTCGACGCCGCGGACGAAATCCCGCTCGCGGCGGGTCCTTTCAAGATCGTCGTCTGGGCCGCGGATCCGCTTCCCGCCTCGCTCCCGGCCGAGCGCGTGGTGGCGGCGTTCGGCAACCATTTCACGAATGCGCTTCTGCGCTTGCGACGCACGACCCGCAGGCAGGCGCGCCAGAGCCGCTTCTTCACGCTGCTCGGGGTGCTCGCGCTCGGCGTCCTCCTCGGGTTGGCGCAGCTGACTGCGGGCCTGCGCACCTCGCCGGTCGGCCACGTGGTGCCCGAGGGGTTCACGATCCTCGCGTGGGTTATGCTGTGGCGGCCGCTCGAAGCGCTGGTCTACGATTGGGTTCCGCGCCGCGACGAGCGGCGGCGCCTCGAGCGGATCGGGGCGGCTGTGGTCGAGGTGCGGCAGGCGGCGGCGACGCCCTGAGCCGGGGCGTCAGGCGCCGAGGTGGCTTGCCAGGATCTGGATGCCCAAGCCGATGAGCACGAGGCCGCCGAGGATCTCCGCCTTCACCCCGAGCGCGGCGCCGACGCGCGTGCCGAGCACGAGGGCGACCCCGCTGGCGAGCGCCGTCACGACGCCGATGGTGGTGATGGTCAAGGCGAGCGGGAACGCGGCGAAGGGCAGCGTCACGCCGACGGCAAACGCGTCGAGCGACGTCGCGACGGCCAAGACGAGCATGACGCGAAGCCCGAATCCGGGGCTCGCGGCGCCCTCGGACGGGTCGTCGTCGCGCGCACGCAGCGCGGCGTAGATCATGCGGCCGCCGAAGAAGCCGAGAACGGCGAAAGCGATCCAGTGATCCCAGGCCTGGACGTATGCGCCGATCGCGTCGCCGAGCAGGTAGCCGATGAGTGGCATGCCGGCCTGGAAGCCACCGAAGAACGCGGCGACGGCCAGGATCTGGCGCGGCGTGACCCGGCGCGCACCCGCACCGCGAGCGGCCGACACGGCCACGGCGTCGGCGGCGAGGCCGACGGCGAGGAGAAGGATCGCGGGAAAGCCGGGGGGCGGGAGGACGTCGAGAGAGGCGCTCACGGCGCGGAACCTAGCGCACATCGCGGCACGCGGACGAGTGTGGTATTTCACAGACATGCACGCGCGCGACGTCGTCCTCACGCTCCGCTCGGTGATTCGGGTCCTCGGCGACTCGACCCGCACCGCCGACATCCACACGGTCGAGGAGGTCACGGGCCGCGCGATCTACGCGCGCCTGGCGACCGCCTACCGCCAAACGTCCGAAGGTCGCGCGCTGCTCGACGCGCGCCCCGAGCTGCGTGCCGATCAGGTCGACTTCGACGCGCTGCGACGCCTTCCGGCGGGCACGCTGGGCGCGGCCTACGTCGGGCACCTCGACCGCAACGGCATCACGGCCGATTTGCAGGCGCTGCCGACGACGCACATCGACGACCCCGACGTGGCCTACCTCATGCGACGCTTCCGGCAGACGCACGACGTGTGGCACGCGCTCATCGGGCTCGACATCGCGCCCCACGAAGAGGTCATCATTCACGCGTTTTCGTGGGGACAGCTGCGCCTGCCGGTGAGCGCGCTGGTGGTCTTCTTCGGGACGATCAAGCACGTGGTGCTCGAGCGGCGTTGGAGCGTGCTGCGCCGGGGCCTGCGAGAAGCGTACGACCTCGGACGCAACGCGGCGCCGCTCCTGCCGGTGCATTGGGAGGCGCACTGGGAGGAGTCGCTCGAGGGCGTGCGTCGACGCTACGGGCTCCGCGCGTTGTCGCCGGAGCTCATCCAGTGAGGGGTCGGGGCCTGCGCGCGGGGCTGCTGTGGGCCGCCGCGGGGGTGCTCGCGGGGGCTTGCGGTGCTGGCGGCGAGTCCGAGGTCGAGTTCGAGGTCGAGGTCGAGTCCGAGACCGAGTCCGAGTCCGAGTCCGAGACCGAGACCGAGACCGAGTCCGAGTCCGAGACCGAGACCGAGTCCGCGGTCGCGTGGTCGGCACCGGCTGGCACGACCTGGGCCATCCAGTACAGCGGCGTCATCGACACAAGCCCCGCGGTCGCGATGGCCAACCTGGATCTCTTCGACACCGACGATGCGGTCTTCGCCGCCTTCCGTGCGGGTGGCGCAGGGATCGTCTGTTACTTCTCGGCCGGCTCCACCGAGGACTGGCGCCCCGACGCCGACCAGTTCCCGACCGCCGCGATCGGCAAACCGCTCGACGGTTGGCCGGGCGAGCGCTGGCTCGACATCCGTGATTCGGGCGTGCGCACCGTCCTGCTCGGGCGCCTCGATCGCGCGGTCACGCGCCATTGCGATGGCGTCGATCCCGACAACGTCAATGGCCACGACAACGACACGGGCTTTGGACTCACGCGCGCCGATCTCCTTGCGTTCAACCGCTGGCTCGCCTCCGAGGCGCACGCGCGCGGCCTCGCCATCGGCCTCAAGAACGGCCCAGATATGGCCGCCGAGCTCGAGCCCGACTTCGACTGGGAGCTCAGCGAAGAGTGCCTCGACTTCGGCGAGTGCGACGACTACGCGCCCTTCATCGCCGCCGGCAAGGCCGTCTTCCACCTCGAGTACGTGGCCTCCCGCGCCGACGGGCCCGCCCGCCGCGACGCCGTCTGCACCGACCCGCGGCGCGCCGGCTTCTCGACGCTCATCAAGACGCTCGACCTCGACGCGTGGGCGCTCGCCTGCCCGCGTTGAACTCGCGAAGAGCGCGCCGAGCGCCTGCCCGCGTTGAACGCGCGATCGTTTGCACACCGACGATCAGGTCGGGCACGCCACGCCCTGTTCAGATGCGGTCCTCGTCGTCATCGTCCGCGTCCGCGCCGTCGGTGACGATGCGCGCCACCAGGTCGTAATCGCCGGCCTCGACGATGCGCGCGCGCACGATCGTACCGGCCTCGGCCTGGCCTTCGTTGATGTACGTGACGCCGTCGATGTCGGGCGCCTGACCGTAGTAGCGGGCCTGCAAGAGCAGCGGCGTTTCGTCCGACGGCCCCTCGACCAGGAGGTCCACGGTCTGCCCGACCATCGCCTGCTGCAGCTCGGCCGAGATCCCGCGCTGCAGCGTCATGATTCGGTGGTAGCGATCTTCCTTCACGAGAGACAGCACATGGTCGTCGCGCCGCGCCGCGTGCGTCCCTTCCTCGGTCGAGTACTTGAAGACCCCGAGCCGCTCGAAGCGCATCTCGCGCACAAAATCGAAGAGCGTCTGGAAGTCCGCCTCGGTCTCGCCCGGATGCCCGACGATGAACGTCGTCCGGAACACCAGCCCCGGGATCTGCGCTCGCATGCGCGTCACCAGCGCCCGCGTGTCGGCCTCGGAGAAGCGCCGCCGCATGATCCCCAGCATCCGATCGCTGATGTGCTGCAGCGGCATGTCGACGTACTTGGCGATCTTCGGCTCGCGCGCGATGAGCCCGACCAGCTCGTCGGTGAAGTTGTGCGGATAGCAGTAAAGGAGCCGCAGCCACTGCACGCCGTCGATCTTGACGAGCTCGCGCAAGAGCCCGGCGAGCGACGCGCTGTCGTCGCGATCATCGCCGTAATGCGTCAGGTCCTGCGCGATCAGATTGAACTCGCGCACGCCGCGCTCGGCCAGCTGTCGCACCTCGCGGACGACGTCCGCCAACGCGCGCGACTTGTTGCCGCCCTTCAGGCGCGGGATGATGCAGAAGCTGCACTGCTGACTGCAGCCCTCGGCGATCTTGACGTAGGTCGTCCACGGCGGGGTCGTCACGACGCGCGGCGTGTAGGCGTCGTAGTTGTAGCCGGGCTTGCCTTGCACGATCAGCGCGGGCGGCGCCTGGGCCGCGGCGTCGCCTCCGAGGCCGCCGTCAGCGCTGCCACTGCGCGCCTCGGCGATGAGGTTGCGCGCGGCCGTGCTGGTCCCGAGCGGACCCATGTCATCGACGAGCGCGCCGAGCTGCCCGACGTCGCCGGTGCCGATGAAGAGGTCGACCTCGGGGATCTCGGTCCGCAGTTCGTGTGCATGTCGCTGCACGAGACAGCCCGCGACGACGAGGCGCTTCTGATTGCCTGCGTCGGTCTTGGCCTTGGCCAATTCGAGGATGGCGTCGACCGATTCCTCGCGCGCTTCCTCGACGAAGCTGCACGTGTTCACGACCAGCAGATCCGCCTCGTCGGCGTTGTCGACGACGGTGTAATCGCGCGCCGCGAGCTGCCCCAGCATGACCTCCGAATCGACCCGGTTCTTCGGGCACCCGAGCGACACGAAATAGAGCTTCTTGGCCGGCTTCAAATCGGAGGAGATCACGGTCATTGGGGAACGGTATCCGGGGGCGCGGGCTTGGGGGGCGGCGCGTCGCCGGGCTGGGCCTTCGTCAGGTCCTGCACCGTCGCGCCCTTGGGCGGCTTGAACTCGAAGCCCTCGGGCTTGAGCGTCTCAGTGTAAACGGCGTTCACAAAGGTGATCAGGCTCGCGTTGTCGAGCGGATCGACGAGCTCGGAGCGCTTGATCTCGAGCGTGTCGGGCTTGGCCCAGAGGGTCAGCGTCTTGAAGTTCTGCTGGCCGCCCTTGGGCTTCAAGACCAGGCCCGTCAGGCCGTCTTTGTCGCCGGCCGAGGTGATGACGAAGCTCGCGCGCAGGTCGCCCTGGCCAAAGAGGAACTTGAGCGAGTCGTACAGATCCGAGTCCTTGACGCCCATCTTGATCGCCTGCTTGGTCGCGACCTCGTAGGACCAGAGAACCTCGCCGTTCGAGATGTAGTAGACGCGCTCGGGCTCGGTGTAGTCCCAGCGCATCTTCGGGGCATCGCTCCCGGCGCGCTGGAAGAACACGTGGCCGGCCTTCTTGAGCGGACGCGGCAGATGCGCGCGCCGGACCTCCTGTTGGAAGTCGGCCTTGAAGTCGGTGACCTTGCCGTAGAACGTCTCGATGCCCTTGATGGCCTTCTCGAGCGCGTCGCCCTCGCCGGCCCGGGCCGCCCCACTCGGCCACGTCAACGCCGCGACCAGCGCCAGGGAGAGCGCGCCGAACATGCTGGGAGTGCGGTGGAACTGGTGCATCGCGTCGACCTCTGGAGAGCTCGCGAGGGCCGCCGAGCGGCTGCCCACGAGCATGGAGTGCAAGTCCCCGAGGGCGCGGCTACGTACCCAAGGCCGCCCCCGGTGTCAAAGGTTGGTCCGCATCATTAGAAGAAGACGGCCGCCCCATGGCACGCGAGCACAAGAGGGCGGTGGAGGCCCTTATTCCGTCGGAAGCGGTCGCGACGCGGCCGCCGTCGCGCGTCTGCGGCGGTCATCGCCCCGGCATCCGGCCGATCTTTCTCCTTGATAATCGGGGGCGAGCTGCTAGCTTCCCGCGTCCGATTCGATCCCAACGAGGCATTCAATGGCAGCTCCGAAAGGCAAGGGTGGCGGTGGCGGCGGCACTGGCAAGAAAGCCAAGATGGCGCACGAGAAGCGCGGGCAGGCGGATGAGGGCGAGAAGGGACAATTCCGCCTCAAGGCCGTCGAAGAGCTCGTGACCGACAAAGCCGGCAACGCAGGGGCCGTCGTCGTGCTCGACGACAAGGGCACCAAGGGGATCGTCGACGCGATCTACGTCCTCAAGACGGCCAGTGGCGCGCTCAAGGCGCGCGAGATCGCGTGCCCCGCGACCTACGACGCGGTCGCGCTCAAGAACGCCATCGCACGCTTCCAGGCCTACTCGGCCTGAGCGGCGTGAGCGCGCCGGGCGTGAGCGACCCAAGAGACGAGACGTGTCGCGTGCTGGCGCTCCTCGACGGGGCGCCGGGCGACGACGCGACGATTCATCTCGCCGCGCTGATCGAGCGGCTTGGCGACGGCGTCGGGCGCTTCGACGAGCAGTTCGCGCGCACGGTCGCGCTGACGCTGCACGAGCGCGCGCCTCACCTCGCGTTCCCGGTGATCGACCCGATGGGCGTCCAAGAGGTCGTCGCGACGCTCTACATGGATCGCGCGCTGCGGCTCGTGGTCACCGGAAACCACACGGCGACCCGCGGCGCCTTTCAGATGCGCTGGGATGAACGCGACTTTGATCAGGTCGAGGTGCGCGTGACGCGCGCGGCGCGTGTGGATCCCTACGTGTTCGCGACGCTCGACTTCAGCGTGCGCGGCAAGCTCGCGCGCCTCCTGGTGGCGCACCCGCCGGTGCCGGCCGAACAGACCGTGACCATTCGCGCGCTGGCGACCATCGGCGGCGTGGTCGAATACCGGGTCACCGCGCTCGACACGGATTTCTCGGTGGCCCCCGAGGCGCTCGCGCTGCTCTGATTCGGAGGCGGGTGGGCGCTGCGCGTCCTTCGCGCACAAAGAAAGCAGGGTCGTCGCAGACCCGCGCGGCGCTCGACGCGTAAGCGCGTTCCACGCGAACGCCTGGCGTTGGTTCGCGGCGTTTCGGTAGCGTCGGCGACGCTCTTTCTCCCTCCGACCCGACGCAGGCGCCTCGGCGCTTCCGCACACACCTCCCGAGGTTTACGGGCGTGCGCGCGGGGGTCTTTCGGTGCGCTCGCATCGTGTCCTCGTTTCATTGAAGGAACCCCATGAACTTGCTTGCCAAGGGCCTCACGTGCCCGCGTCCAGCCCCCCTCGCGCTCTTTGGCGCCGTCCTCGTGGCGGCCTGCACCCCGGGCCACGGCGCGGGCGGCCCGACCGCCGATTGCGTCGCGTTCCCGAACGCGCCCGCGTGCGTGAACGTGACCCACCCGCCGGCGGACGTGACGACCAGCGACACCGAGACCAGCGGCGAAACGACCGCCTGCACGCCCGACTGCGCCGGCAAGATGTGCGGCCCCAACGGCTGCGGCGGCTTCTGCGGACCGGGCTGCAACGCCGAGGGCACGACCTGCGTCGCGGGCGCCTGCGTGGCGGGCGAGTGCGGCCAAGGCGGGGTCGTGGCCGGCGGCACGCTCCAGGTCGGCGGCGGCATCGACTTCGACAAGGCGACCATCACCGTCGAGCACAAGATGGACATCGACGCCTTCGAGGACGGCTGTCTGACCTCGGTCGTCATCGAGCTCGGCAAAGGCTTCGGGTGCACGCTGCATGTCGAAGCCGGCACCGCGACGGCGCCCGGCGGGGGCCTGCGCATCACGAAGCTCACGTTCGCCGCCGACTCGCAATGTCCCGGATTCCCTGACGAAAGCGAGGGTCAGTACGTCGACTTCAGCCGCATGAAGGTGATGGCGGTCGTGTCCGATATCGAGAAGATCACGGACAAGAACGCGCCCTCGTCGTGCATCACGACGAACTTCGTCGTGCAGCTCGAAGGGGTCTTGGCGGACGGCGGCGGCAAGACGCTCAACGTGGCGGCGACCACAATCCGCGTGAGCGGCGAGATGAAATCGACCGGCTCGACGACGGCCTCGTGCCCGTGCAAGGCCGCGTGCAGCGGCAAGGCGTGCGGCGATGACGGCTGCGGTTTCGACTGCGGCGTGTGCAACGTGAACGCCGAGTGCAGCGGGGCCGGCCAGTGCGTGTGCGTGCCTCAGTGCGAGGACGGTCAGGAGTGCGGCGACGACGGCTGCGGTGGCACATGCGGGACGTGCGGCGAGTTCGAGACCTGCTCGGCGGGCGGCGCGTGCATCGCGTGTACGCCGCAATGCGACGGCAAGCAGTGCGGGGACAACGGCTGCGGCGGGCAGTGCGGGACCTGCGAGGGCAACAAGACGTGCAACGCCAGCGGCCAGTGCACGTGCGACAACGCGACGTGCGGCGGGGTCTGCTGCGGAGCGAGCGACGTGTGCCAGGGCGGCGCCTGCTGCACGCCCCAGTGCAGCGGCCCGGGCAATGCGTCGACGCGAACGCGTGCGTCGACAGCGGGTTCACGGCCGCCGACGAGGCCGCAACGGACAATACGACCTACTTCGAGTACCAGGCGATGAGCGCCACCACCGGAACCTACGACGCCCTGCTCGTGCAAGTCTGGAAGAACAGCCAGGGCGCCTACCCGATCGAGGCCCAGGCCGCCTACAACATCCCCGGGGGCGACTGGCAGACCTGTCCGCTGTGCGTGCTCGTCCTCGCGGGCTGCACCCAGACGTCGTGCGACAACGCGAAGCTGTACTTCGCGACCGAGGGGGTCCTGACGGTTACCGCGTTCGACCCGACGGCGCCTGGGACATTCGACGCCGTCATCACCGACGCGAAGCTCAAAGAGGTCACCATCGTGGACGGCGCGTCGACGCTGGTCCCGGGCGGCGGGACCTGGTGCATGGAGGATCAGGTGTTCCTCGGGCCGGTGTCGGTGACCGCGCCCTGATCGGCGCCCAGTCCCGTAACCCGATGATGACGAAACAGAAAGGCCGCGTTCCCGGGTGGGAGCGCGGCCCTTGTTTCGTCGACCGATCGACGCGAGCGCCTCAGCTCACTGGGCCGCACACTTCGCGTCGGTCCCGCGCACGTCGCTCGAGAGGAAACCGTTGAAGCAGTAGGTCGTCGCGAAACCGGCGCCGGTGTCGGCGTTGTACTCGACCAGGCTGTTGGCCGTGCCCGAGCTGTGGAAGCGGCTCCAGAAGTACCACGCCGGATCCAGCGCGAGCATGCCGGCCTTGTTGTACGTGCCGCCCGACGGGCCGACCGACGGGTTCCAGCCCCACGCCCACATGGGCTTGCCGTAGCTCGTGTCGCTCGCCTTCACCGAGTCGTTGAACTTCACGGTGAGCTTGGTCCCGCCACCCGGACGGCCCGCGTCCGGCTGGAAGTCGAACGTCTGCTCCTGGAAGATCTCGGTGCCGCCGTCCTCGTAACGATGCGGCCAAAGCGAGGTGTAGAGCGGGATGAGCGCATAACCGAACGACGCCGGGGTGCCCTCGACGTCCGCCATCTTGCTCGGGAACTTGCCGGCCTTCTGCTCGAAGTTGGTCGGCGCGCCGCCGGCATACGCAAAGACGAGCTGGTCGCCCGTGAAGTCGGCCGGCTTGTCGTTGCAGTAGGCGAGCACGCCGCCGAGGTCCGCGTTGCGATTGCAGTGCTGGTGACTGCGCGCGGCGATGAAGCTCTCGAAGCGATCGTTGGGGAAGAGCTCGGCCCGCGGCTGCTCGACGTCGACGCGAAACGCCGAGTTGCTCCCGCCCGACGGCACGATGTCGCTCTCGGTCGTGACGAACCCGAACTGCTCCTCGTTCGTGAAGCCGCCGCCGCCCGAGCGCCAGTAGACGACCGCGCCGATGGGCCGCTCCGGGTCGGCGCCGCGCGCCTTCTCGATGGTGACCATGACGCCCGAGGCGCCGTTGGCGTGGGTCTTGAGCGCGTTCGTGTCGTTCACGTACGGGAAGAAGTACATGTAATGGATGAAGTAGTGCGTGTAGGTCTCGGTCACCGTGTAGTAGACGGCCGGCACGAGCTTGGTGGCCGAGAGCAGCCACGCGCGCGTATTCGAGAGGTCGAGGTCGCCGTCGGCGTCCAGCTTGGTCGGGACCTGCGCCTGGGGCAGCAGGTTGTCCTCGACGGCCGAGTAGATCGTCGGCGCGTACTTCGCGGCGACCGTGCGGTAGCCGTCCTGGTTCGCGAAGTTCGCGGTCGAGAAGGTCGCCTCAAACGCCGTCGCGAGGCGATTGCCGTGGAGGTCGGTGATGATGTTGCCGACGACCTCGATGGTGTAGGGCGTCGCGAACAAGAGGTTCTGCGTGGTCGGCTTCCAGGTGACGGTCAGGCCGTCGGCGCCGAGCACCGGCGTGCCCGGGATCTCCGCGTTGCTCCAGTCGCGCAGCTTGATGGTCTGCGTCGCGATGACGGCCGGGTTGACCTTCTCGCTGAACACGATCGTCACGGTCAGCGGCAACGCCACGTTGTCGGCGCCGTCGGCCGGCGTGGTCGAGACGATCTTGGGCGGTGTGTTGTCGACGGTGATGTCGGGCGGCGTGGAATCGGTCGTCACGGTGTCGCGCGTCTCGGCGCTCGTCTCGGCGACCGTCGCGACGTCGCTGGTCGTCTCGGCCACGGTCGTGTCACCGCCGGTGTCCGTGGTCGCCACGGCGTCGTCGCCGCAACCGAGTCCGCCCGCCACCAGCAGAACCGCGGGAATGGCGGCCCAGCGCAGATTACTTTGCACACCAATGATTGTCCGCATCGAATCCTCCGAGCCAGGTATCGGTCGCTCGCTTGCTCTGACAGCGCACGCTTGTGACGCACCGAGCGCGCATGGTAAGGGGCCCGGCCCCCCAAGGCGAATTTCTCGCCGGGACGGGCGCGGCAGGAACCAGCGGCATTAGACACCGCGTTCGCACGGAGCGTCAAACCGGTTGTCCTCGGCCTTCCCCCGTCCCGCCGGGACCTCTCGGCTCCGGCCCCTGCGCAGTTTCAAACTGGCGGCGCTCTTGGCGCTGCGCATCGCGCGCAGCCGCAAGAAGCGGACGCTGTCGGTCGTGTCGTGGGTGTCGGTGGTCGGGATCGCCTGCGGGGTTTTGGCGCTGACCGTGGTGCTGGCGGTCACGGACGGATTCGAGCGGGCGTTCGAGGAGCGCATCCTCGGGATCTTCCCGCACATGATCGTCATGCATAGCCAGAGCACCTTCCGCAATTACGACGAGGTGCTGACGGTGGCGCGCGCGACCGACGGGGTCGTCGGCGCGACACCGGTGACGGCGGACGACATGATGGCGGCGAACGGCCCGTACCGGGCGGGCGCGAATGTCGAGGGGATCGATCTGCCGTCGATCGGCAGCGTGCTCGACCTGGAGCACCTGGTCTTGCGCGGGAGCCTCGCGGGGCTCGACGAGACACCGTCCGCCGCGCGCGCATCCGACGCCGCAGGGCGTATCGCGATCGCCGTGCCGGTCGAAAGCCAGGCCCTCACGTTCATCGCGCGCGACGCGGACGTGCTCGCGCTCAGCGACGAGCGCGTCATTCCCGATCCCGGCAACGCCCGCGTCAAGGTGCTCGACCTGCGTGGCGACGCGGGCGCGGCCGTGGTGCTCGAGCCCGTCGCGAGCGCCCCGAGCGAGCCGGACGATCGCGAGGCCCTCAGGTTCGAGCGCCCGCCGGGCAAGCCCGCCTGGAGCCGCGAACGCGAGGTGCCGCACGGCCTCTGGCGCCTGCCGGCGACCGACGAAAAGCTGGTCCTCGAGCCCGATCGCGCGCTCGCCATCGTCTTCACGAACGGCCCGGACGGCAGGCCGCGCACGACCCTGCTGACGGCCGAGGCGAAGGTCGCGCTCACCGAGCGGCACGCGCTCGTGCGCGTCGTCGATCTACGCACCGACGGCGAGGGCCCGGCCGCCTGGTCGATCGCGGGCGACGCGGCGTTCACCTCCACCCTGCCGGGCGAGCAGACGGGTTATCGCGCGGTGCGCGCCCGGCTCCCCGGCGTGCTGCTCGGGTCGGCGCTCGCGGCCAAGCTCCACGCCGAGCCGGGCGGCGAGCTGACCTTCGTGACGCCGCTGCGCGGGCTCGACAACAAGTCGACTGGCCCCTTCGGGATGCTGCCCTCGTCCGCCCACTTCGCGGTCGTCGGCATCTTCGAGGCCGGCTTCCACGAACAGGACAGTCGCCTCGCCCTCGTCAACATCGACGTCTCGCAGCGCTTCTTGAACCGCGGCAAGGTCGCGCGCTCGGTCGCCGTGAAGACGAAGAACCTCGTGAACCTCGACCGCACCAAAGCGCAGCTTCGACGCGCACTCGACCCGATGCCGTTCGAGGACTTCGTCGCCGACGCCGCCGACCTCGACCAGAAGCTGCGCCGCTTGGTCGCACCCGACTTCGACCCGCGCTTCGCGGACGGCGCCGGCGACAGCCCCTTCATCACGCACCTGCGCCACGTGAGCGACGCCGTCGGCATCCTCAAGCAGCCGCGCGAGCCCATCTACAAGATCATCGATTGGCGCGAGAAGAACGACAACCTCTTCCGCGCCCTCACGCTCCAGCGCGTCGTCCTGACGATGTTCTTCTTCATCATCATCCTGGTCGGCAGCTTCGTCATCGTCGGCTCCCAGATCATGGTGATCCACGAGAAGACCGCGGATATCGCCATCCTGAAGGCCATGGGGGCCTCCGCCGGTTTCGTGCGTCTGGTCTTCACGCTGCAGGGCTTGGTCGTCGCGATGACCGGCCTCATCGCCGGGCTCATCATCGGCGTCGGCGTCGTCGCGCTCGTCGGCGGGGTCGGCTACCACCTCGACCCGTCCATCTATTTGATCGACCACCTGCCGGCGCATCTGGACCCGAGCGCGCTCGGGCTCATCTCGGTCGGCACGCTCGTCTGCACGCTCTTGACGACTCAGCTCAGTGCCGGGCGTGCCGCCAAGAAAGCGCCCGTGTCCGGGCTGCGGCAGATCGATTGACCGGCGCTGCGGGCCGCGCTCCAAGCGGGCGCGCTGTCAAAAAAACCGCCAACGCGGCCTGTGTTGCGCCCCCCGAGCCCTGGGCGGAAGCCCCCACCCGGGCGTTTGGAGGTTGACAGCCTCGGCCTCGGATCATAAAGCCGACAGGCCTCATGGAGACTGTCGGACCCAAACTTCGCGATGCGCGGACGGCGCGCGGCCTCAGCCTCGAGGACGTCGCCGCGATTACGAAGATCCCCCGGTCGACGCTCGAGCTGCTCGAGAAGGATCAGTACGCGACGCTGCCGGCGCCGGTGTTCATCCGCGGCTTCATCCGCTCGTACGCCAAGGTCGTCGGACTCGACCCCAACCCGCTCGTGCGCGCCTTCGAGCGCGGCCCGGGCGACGGCGCCTCGGTCGAGCGCGAGCGGCCGAGCATCGGTGTCCCCGAGATCCGCCCGCAGAACGCGGCCCATTCGAGCGCCCGTGATCAGGCTGCGACCCGCGCCCAACGCGACAAGCGCGACGCGCGTCTCGTCCCGCTGCAGCCCGTGAGCGAGCGCCGCGAAGGCGCCTCTCTGCGCGGCGGCTACGCGCTTCTGGCCGCGGTCGCGATCGGTCTCCTCATCGCCGGTTTCCTGCTGGTCGGCGGCAAGCACCCGGCGACCGACGCGAGCGCGCGCATCCCGACGGCGCCCGCGCTTCACGAACGCATCGACGGCATCGGTCCCGAGCTCGCGCCCAGCGGCGGCCGTACCGGTTCGCGCCCGCCTGCCACCGGCGGTTTCGGCGCCCCGCGTTGAGCCCCCGTTCATGCAGCTGAGCCGCCAACGCCTGCTTCACGACACGCTGCGACGATACTTGCGTCGACAAGCATGGGTTCACCTCGACCGCCTCTTGGTCAAGACGCGGCCCGAGGATTTGGCGGCGATCCTCAGCACCTTCGCCGAGAAGGAGCAGGACCAGATCTTCGAGCGCCTGCCGGGCCCCGAGCCCAAGGCGCGCCTCATCGTCTTCATGCAGTCACCATTCGGGCGACGCGTGCTCGACGCGCTCGCGCCGAAGGACGTCGCGCCGATCCTCGCCGCGATGGCGCCCGACGACCGCACCGACATCATCGCAGACCTGCGCCCCGAGCAGGCGCGCGAGGTCCTCGAGGTCCTCGACCACGGCGACAAGGCCGAGGTCGTCGGCCTCATGGCCTACGCCGACGACACCGCCGGCGGCCTTATGCTGCCCGAGTTCATGGCGCTGCCGGCCGAGACCACGGTCGAAGAGGCGTTCATCGCGCTGCGCGAACAAAGCCACACGATGGAGATGGCCAACTACATCTACGTCGTCGGGGGCGCGCAGGAGCTCGTCGGCGTGCTCTCGCTGCGCAAGCTCGTCCTGGCGCCGCAGCAGAAACGCATTCGCGACATCATGGAGCACGACGTCATCAGCGTGACGCCCGACACCGATCAGGAGGCCGTCGCCCGCCTGGTCGTGGACTACGCGCTGCTCGCGGTGCCGGTCGTCGACGAGACGAATAAGCGGCTCGGGATCGTGACGGTCGACGATGTCATCGGCGTGCTCGAAGAGGAGGCGCACGAGGACATCCTCAAGATGGCAGGCGCGGGCGCACCGGTGACGTCGGACGAGGGCTTCCTCAGCCACGTCCGAAGCCGCATTCCGTGGCTCCTCGCGGCCTGCGCGGGCGGTCTCCTGGCGGCGCTCGTCTTGCGCGGCTTCCTCGATCGGCTGCAGGCCCATCAGGCCTTCGCGCTGTTCCTCCCGGTGCTGGTCGGCGTCACCGGTAACGTCGCGACCCAGAGCGCCGCGGTCACGGCGCGCAACCTCACGACGCACCAGAGCCTCACCGCGCGCCTCTGGCCGGCCCTGCGCCGCGAGCTCGGGGTCGGTCTCACGCTCGGCGTTCTCTACGCGGCGCTGGTCGGCGGCGTGGCGGCGCTGCTTGGCGACGGCGCCCGCGACGGCCTCGCGGTCGGCTTCGCGCTCTTCATCGGCATCGCGCTCGCGGCCGCACTCGGCGCGCTTATCCCGACGATCCTTGCACGCTTCGGCATCGATCGAGCGACCGCCACCGGGCACCTCGTCGCGACCTGCATGCAGGTCGTCAGCGTCTTGGTCTACGCGGCCGCGGCCATCCCGCTCGCGGCGCAGCTCGTCGCTCCATGAGGCACTGGCACGCGACGGGCATCATCCTGTCGGCCAACGACTCGCGCGACGACAAGGTCATCCGGCTGCTGCTCGAAACCGACGAGCTCGTGCCCGCCATCGCGCGCCACGGCCGCCGCGCGCGCGGCAAGTCCTCCAAGGCGAGCCAACTGCAACCCCTCAGCACCGTGTCGGTCGCGCTGCGCGCCCGCGGCGAGGCGGACGTGACGTGGGACTCGGCCGCCGAGACCTCGCGCGAACTCGCGCTCGTCGAGCGTATCGAGCTCACCCACGCCTACCCCGCCATCAAGGCCGACCTCGAGCGCTTCGCGCTGGCCTCGGCGATGTGCGAGGGGGTCCTTCACCTCGTGCCCGATTGGGGCGTCGAGGACGGCCTCTTCGCGCTCGTCGAGCGCGCCCTCGGACACCTGGAGCGCCCTCGCGAAGGCCGCAATGCGGCTGACCAACACCAAGAACGTCCTCGCGAAGGCCGCAACGCGGCTGACCAACACCAAGAACGATCGTCCGAGGCGCTCGCCGGACGCGATCTCCTCGCCCTCTTCTATGTCAGGCTCCTCGACCGCGCCGGGCTCCTGCCGGCGTCGGACGAGCTGGCGCAGCTTTCGCCACCCGCGGGCCCGCCCCTTTCGCTGGCGGCCGCGGAGACGCTGGCGCTTTGGCGCGAGGGGCGTTGGCGGCCGCTGCCACCCGAGGCGTCGGCGTCGACGCTGGCGCTGCTCGCGCAGATCCTGACGCACGCGTCGGGCCGTCCGCTGCTCTCGCTGGCGCTCGTGGCGGACGTCCTCGCGCTGCCCCCGACGCGGCCGCCCCCGTCGCGCGACCCGATATAGACACTGTCAACATCTCGCGTCTGAGACACGCCGGATCCGCCCACGCGCACATCGGGCACCCCAGTGGGTCATGCCGCTGCGCCGGACAGAACCTTCGTCCGAAGTAGATGATCTGCAGGTGCAGCCGCCCCCACAGCTCCTCCGGAAACCGCACCTTCAGGTCCCGCTCCGTCTGCGCGACCGACGTCCCATCCGAGAGCGCCCAGCGCGCCGCGAGCCGATGGATATGCGTGTCGACCGGAAACGCCGGCAGCCCGAACGCCTGCACCATGACGACCGACGCCGTCTTGTGCCCGACCCCCGGCAACGCCTCGAGCTCTTCGAACGTCTGCGGCACCTGCCCGCCATGCCGCTCGACCAGGAGCGCCGCCATCCTCTGCAGGTGCTTCGCTTTCGTCGGCGCAAGCCCCACCTGACGGATCAGCGCCAGGATGTCGGGCACCGCCATCGCCGCCATCCGTGCGGGTGTCGGGGCCTTGCGAAACAGCGCCGGCGTCACCTCGTTCACCTTCTTGTCGGTCGTCTGCGCCGACAGCAAGACGGCGCACAGCAGCGTGAACGCGTCGCGGTGATCGAGCGGGATCGGCACCTCGGGCACGCACTGATCGAGCATCTCGACGATGCGCCGCGCCTTCGGGTCCAGCGCCGCCACCCCGCCCCGGCCCCCCGCACGCGCCCCACGCCTCTTCGGTCTCGTCGTCGCTTTCATGGCGTTCATCGCGCAAGGCTACCCGAGGTCGCCCCGACCTGCTATGGCGTTCGGCATGGCGCTGGGCATGGAAGGCTTCCAAGAGGATCTGGCATCGTCCCGCTTCGGCGACACGCAGACCCAAGGCCCAGGCGCCTACGACCGCCTCATCCAGACGCTGCGCGCGCACCGCGACGACCCGCGGATCCTCGCGCCACTCGCGCGCGCCTGGGCGGAGCGCGAGTTTTTGACGCCGTTCGCGCGCCCGCTGCTCGTGCTCGCGGCGCTTCGCTACCGCGCGCTCGCCGACCCGACGCACCCGCTCACGCCCGAGGCGCTGCTCGATGCCGAGCTGCCCGATCTGAACCTGCGCTTCCTCGAGGCCTTCGCAGATCCGGACCTCGAGCCCATCCTCCAGACGCGCGCGATCCAGACAAACGAGCCGGGCCGCGCGCTCGCCTGGGGCCTGCCGGCGCTGACCCTCGGCCGCCCGTCCGAAGAGCTCGCGCCGCACCTCGCGTTCGCTCACCGGGGCTTCACGCTGATCGAGCTCGGCGCCTCGGCCGGCCTCAACCTCGTCGTCGATCGCACCGCCATCCCGTACAAGTTCGGTGTCCACCAAGCGATGGGCCTCGACTTCCCAGCCCCCGAGCGCCGCGTCGGACTCGACCGCGCGCCGATAGACTTGCACGACGATGCAAACGTCCGCTGGCTGACCGCCTGCATCTGGCCCGGTCAACCGGACCGCCTCGCGCGCTTCGAGGCCTGCCGAAAGCTCTGGGTCGAGCCCTGGCTCGGCGACGCCCCGGCCCCCATCGTCCACGCGCACGCGCTCGGCCCCGACACAGCGCGCGCGCTCGCCGACGCGATCGCCGACGCCCCGGCGCGACCGGTCCTCGTCTTCCAGACGGTCGTCCGCCCCTATTTGGATCCGGCCACCCTCGCCGCGTACCAAGCGGCCGTCTGGGACTTCCTCGCCGCCGCGCCGAACCGCCTCTTCGCGACGCTCGAGCCCGACGCGACGCCGCGCACGACCGAGCCGATGACGCTCACCATCCACATGGTCCGCGGCGGCGAGCGCCTCGCGATCGACCTCGCCCACGCCGGCTACCACGCGGCCCAATGCACGCTCGTGCCGGGCGGACTCCAGCGCGCGGCCGAGGCCTGGCGGCAGGAATGATCCCGCGTCCCCGGCTCATGTTGACGCTGTCAACATTCATCCTCGCGTTCTTGCTGGCGGCCTGCGGGACCTCGGCCGGCGCCCTCCAAGACGCCTCGCACGACTGGCAGCGCGGCCAACGCGGCCAACGCGCCCGTGCCCGCACCTGGGCCCACGCTGAACTCGCCCGCTTCGAAGAGGGCAACGACCTCGCCGACGCAGCCCTCGACGCCGCACTGCAAGCGGCCACGACGCGCCTCGCCGCCGACCTCCCGTTGGTCGCCGACGGCGACCATTCCCCAAACACCCCGCGCGACGCCGGCGACGGCGACATCCTCCGCGCGCTCCACGCGGATCTCCTCTCACCAGGCGCGACGCGGGTCCTGCGCGCGATCCGGACGGTGCGCGCTCTCGCTCTCGCCGCCTTCGGCCCCGAGCTCCTCGCGATCGTCGCGAACCGCGCTCCCTATACGGTCGATGGCCCGCTGCTCCGCGACGCGACGCCGGCCCTGCGCTCGGTCGCCGTCAAGCGCTACGCGGTCGAGGCGCTCGACGCCCTCGACTCCCCCGTCGCCCCCGCCCCCGGCCGCTGACGCACCCGCGCGGCACACGCCATTCGCGCTTGCAGCCACGGCGCGCCGCATGTTAAGTGCGCGCGCCGCGACGGGATGGGCCCGCCGCGTCATCACTGGTCTCGCGGACCCATCACGGGCACCGACGAGACTCCGCACACTCCCAAGCCTTTCGTGGCGCGCCGACGCTCTTCGGAACGACGACGCGCAAGTGGGAGTGGAGGCTAACGAAGGCACGAGGTCATCATGAGCACGAGCGTCGGAATGCGCGACATGTTGGAGGCGGGCGTCCACTTTGGACACCAAGTCCACCGCTGGAACCCGAAGATGAAGCCCTTCCTCTGGGGGCAGAAGAACGGGATCCACATCATCAATCTACAGAAGACCGTCGGGTGCTTCCGCGTGGCCCTCGACAAGATGGTCGAGATCGCCAAGGCCGGCGACAAGGTCCTCTACGTCGGCACCAAGCGCCAGGCGCAGGAAGTGGTCGAGGCCGAGGCCGGGCGCGCCCGCCAGCCCTACGTCGTACATCGCGGGCTCGGCGGCATGCTCACGACCTTCATGACGATCCGCACCTCGATCGACCGCATCGAGGAGATCGAGAAGCAGCTCGACATCGGCACGGTCGAGAAGCTCGTGAAGAAAGAAGTGAACATGCTCGAGCGCGAGCGCACCAAGCTGCTCCGCAACCTGGGCGGCATCCGCGAGCTGAAGAAGCTCCCGGGCGCGATCTTCGTCATCGACACGGTCAAGGAGCACCTGGCGATCGACGAGGCACGCAAGCTCAAGATCCCCGTGATCGCGCTGGTCGACTCGAACTCGGACCCCACGGTCGTCGACTTCCCGATCCCCTCGAACGACGACGCGATCCGCGCTCTGGCGCTCTTCACGAAGTCGCTGACCGACGCGTACCTCGCCGGCTCGGCCCTTCATAAGGAAGCGTTCCAGCGTGAGTTCGTGCCGCAGGCCAGCAAGGACGTCGACGTCGTCGTCCGCGGTGCGGCCGAGGTCGAGCCCGCGCCCGCCGCGGCCGAATGACATTTAGTTTGTACACCAAGTAATTGCATCGCAGATGGCCGCCGCAAGGCGGCCTTCGCACACAGGAGCTAGAGACATGGCGGCAATTTCGGCTGGGCTCGTGAAGGACCTCCGCGAACGTACGGGCGCGGGCATGATGGACTGCAAGAAGGCGCTCGAGGAATCGGACGGCAACGTCGAGCTCGCGATCGAGTGGCTGCAGAAGAAGCAGCTGTCGAGCGCCGGCAAGAAGGCCGGCCGCATCGCCGCCGAGGGCATCGTCATGTCCTACATCCACCAGGGTGGGCGTATCGGCGTGATGGTCGAGGTCAACTCGGAGACGGACTTCGTCGCCCGAAACGAGAGCTTCGTGACGTTCGCGAAAGACGTCGCGATGCACATCGCGGCGACCAATCCGCTCGTCGTCCGAGAGGAGGAGCTCGCGGCCGATGTCATCGCGAAGCAGGAAGAGATCTTCCAGGCGCAGGCGATGAACGAGGGCAAGCCCGAGCACATCGCCAAGAACATCGTCGTCGGACGCCTCAAGAAGTGGAAGGCCGAGAGCTGTCTGCTCGACCAACCCTTCGTCAAGGACACCGACAAGACGGTCGGCCAGCTCGTGGCCGAGATGACGGCCAAGATCGGCGAGAAGATCTCGATTCGCCGCTTCGCCCGCTTCGAGGTCGGTGAAGGTATCGAGAAGCGCACGGACGACTTCGTCGCCGAAGTCGCCAAGCAGGCTGGTCTCGGCTGAGACACATAGGCCGCTGTAGATCAGAAGGCATCGAGGGAGACCTCGATGCCTTTTTCGTTGTAGAGAGGGCGCGCCAAGAGGGCCCGCAAGCCGCGAGGGGAACATGACGACCGCTTTGACCTCGAACGATCTCCGTTACCGGCGCGTGCTCCTCAAGCTCTCGGGTGAAGCCCTGATGGGCAATGCCTCGTACGGCCTCAACGTCCCGACGCTGCAGCAGATCGCCGCCGAGCTCGCCGAGGT
>SXIE01000100.1 GCA_005772945.1 Pseudomonadota bacterium | reverse complement strand
CAAGCGCTTCGCGCTCTTCGCGAGCATCGCGGGCAAGCGCTTCGCGCTCTTCGCGAGCGATCAGCGCGCCTTGAACAGCCCGCCGCGCCCGCGCTTGGCCTTGCTCTGCGCCACCTCGGCGCCCGGCTCGGGGGCGGCGAGCGCCTCGAGGATCGCGTCCGCCAAGCGCTCGCGCGCGCCGGCCAGGTTCTTCGGGCGCGTCTCTGCCTCGCCGAACGTGACGCGCACCACCCCGCGCCGGTCCGCCCCGAGCGGCCGCCAGGCGATGATCTTGGCCTTTTGCGCGGCGTCGAACACGTCGCAGGCGCGCACATCGAGGCGCAGCTCGACCGCCGACGGGTTCTGTTTGGCCGCCTGCACGCTGTCGAGGACGATCACTTCGCCGTCTACGACGCTCGTCAACGCGCGCGTGTACGAGACCGCGAGGTGGGCGACGGGGACGATGAGATCATCGCGTATCCAAAGGGGTTCCATCGTTCGCTCTCCTCAGTCGACCACCAACGTGGCCAACGTGGCCAGCGCCGCCAGCGCCGCTTTCTGTTCCGCCTCACGCCGCGAGCGCCCGGTGCCGCGCGCCGTGACGCGCGTGCCGATCCGGACCTCCACCTCGAAGGCCGCCGGCCCCTGTGCGTGCGACGCAACGACCACATACACCGGCGTCAGCTTCCACGCGCGCTGCGTCGCCTCCTGCAGGCGCGCCTTCGCGGGCTTGTGCGGCGCCGGGCCCCCGTCGGCCGCCAGATCCGCCGCGAACACGCGACGGAACAACGCGCCGATCGTCGCGCGCGCCTCCGATCCGGCGTCGCACCAGATCGCCGCGACGACCGCCTCGAACGCGTCGGCCAGGACGGACGCGCGCGCGCTCATGCCGTTGAGCACCTCGCCGCGGCCGAGCCTGAGGTGCGCCCCGAGGCCGAGGTCGCGCGCGGCCCGCGCCAGGCGCGCCTCGTGGACCAGCGCCGCGCGTCGTTGGGTGAGGACGCCTTCGCGGGCCTGAGGGTCGGCGGCGTAGACGAGCTCGCTCGTACCCAAACCGACGATCGCGTCGCCGAGGAACTCGAGGCGCTGATTGTCGGCGGCGTCGGCTGCGCCGGGCTCGGCGCGCTGACGGAATTCGTTGGTGTACGTAGGATGTGTCAGCGCCTGTACGAGCAGCGCGCGGTCGCGAAAGGTCCAGCCGAGGCGGGCTTCGAGCGCGGCCAACGGCTCGCTGTCGGTCGCGTCGTCGGGGGCCATGGCGTCGGCGTGGGTCATCGGCCGAGGGGTCATGCCCGAGCCGCGCGCCCCGCGCAAGCGCCCGGTCGCCGGAATGGTCACTTCCAGAAGCCGACCCCGAACAGCAGGTTCTGGAAGCCGTTGGCGACATCGAACGCGAAGGTCGCCTTCCAATCGAAGAGGAGCTCGAACAGCCGGAGCTCGACGCCGCCGGTGACGTGGAGGCGTCCGAGCGGGCCGCTCGCGAGGCGACACGGCTCGAAGTAGGTTCCGACGCGGGTGCGGAGCCGGTTCTCGAAGAGCTCGCCTTCGGCGCCGGCGTGGAGCTGCAGCGAGAGCCGGCGGCCCGACGGCAGCGCTGCGCCCTGGACGAAGCCCTCGACGCTGACGCCGTCGGCGGTCGGCCCGACGAGCACGACCTCGGTCGACACGAGCAGGTAGCGGCGGTCGCGGTGCGGCGCGAGGCGCGCGCGGTGAGGCGGGTTGTAGCGACGATCGGGATCGGCGCCGAAGAACACGGACGCGCCGAGCGAGGCCTGCCAGGGGACGTGGCCCTCGACGAGCGTGCCGCCGCCGCCGAGCGTGATCGGCCCGCGCAGGCGTCCCCCGAGGCGCCAGTCGGAGGCGCGCGGGCGATGGAGGAACCCCACGTCGAAGCTCAGGCCTTGCAGCGGCGGCGGCTTGCCGATGATCGGCGTATCCTCGCTGCCAGGAAAGCGCGTGCGCGTGAGGTCGAGCGCCGCGAAGGCCGCGCCGCCGCCGATGATCCAACGCCCCCGATCGAGGGACCAGGCGCCGCCGATGAGGACGTCGGCCGCCGCGGTCGTGGAGCTGAGCGCGCCGGTCGTGGCCTCGTCCGATTCGAGCGCGGCCAGGACGCCGAGGGCGAGCGTGTCGAACTGGAACGAGAGCCCGAGGTGATAGGCCTTGGACGCGACCGATGCACCGGCGGCGACGCCGTCGGCGTCGAAGTCGATGTCGTCCCCGCTGGCGAGGAACCAGTCGAGCGTGAAGTCGACATCGAACCAGCTCGTGCCGTCGTCGGCGCGTGCGGCCAGGGCGGCCGGGTTGCGGTAGACGCCGTCGATGCCGAGGCCGACGCCGACGAAGGCGCCGCCGAGTCCGGTGATGCGCGAGCTGGTGAAGAGCGAGCCGCGGTAGAGATCGAGACGTTGGGGGGTGGCCGCCGCGGGGGAGCCGAGCGCCGTCCCGAAGGCAAGCAAAGCGACCGTGACGCAGAAGCCGCGCACCGACTCAGCGCACGCGCGAGCCGGCGGGCGCGAGCGCGGAGGGTTGGACCAGGGCGAGACCCCCGTCGGGTGTGTCGACGGCGAGGATCATGCCGTGCGACTCGAGCTTGAAGATCTTGCGCGGCGCGAGGTTACGCACGACGACGACCTGCCGACCGATGAGGTCCGCGGGCGCGAAGTGCTTGGCGATGCCGCTGACGACCTGGCGCTTTTCGCCTCCCAGGTCGACCTCGAGCCGGAGCAGCTTGTCGGCGCCGGGGACGGCCTCGGCGTGGAGCACGGTCGCGACGACGAGCTCGGTCTTCATGAAGTCGTCGTATGAAATGTCCGGTGCGGGGCCCTCGGTTGCGGCCGGTGCGGCGACCTTCGCAGGCGCTTTCGGAGCGGGTGCGGGCGCAGCCGCCTCGGTGGACGGCGCGGCCTGCACGGGCAGCTCGCGGCGCGGGAAGATCCCCTCGCCTTCCACCAGCTGCGTGCCGACCGCGAGGCCGCCCCAGCGCAAATCGCTTGCACGCAAAGGCAAGGATACCCCGAGCGCCGCCGCGAGCTCGACCATCTTCACGGGCATGATCGGCGCGAGCCAGGCCGCCGCGTGGCGCACACCCTCGAGCACGACGTAGAGCGTGCGCGCCGCCGCCGCCGGATCAGTCTTCACGGTTCGAAACGGCTCGGTGACGGTGATGTACTTGTTCAGGTTGCGGACGAACGCGAGCACCGTCTCGATCGCTTGGTGTACCAACAATTTCTCGACCAGCGCGGGGACGTTCTTGGCGAGCGCCTCGGCCTCGGCGACGATCGCCCGCTCGGCCTCACCGAGCTCCCCGGGATCGGGCACGCGCCCGTCGAAGTGGCGTGCGACCAGCGTCGCGGCGCGTCGTTGCAGGTTGCCGAGATCGTTGGCCAAATCACTGTTGTTGCGCTTGACCAGCATCGCCTCGGAGAAGTTCGCGTCGAGGCCGACGACCATGTCGCGCATGAGAGAGTAGCGCAGGACGTCGGGGCCGTAGGTCGCGCGCGTGGCCAGCGGGT
>SXIE01000011.1 GCA_005772945.1 Pseudomonadota bacterium | reverse complement strand
GTCGACCGGGAGGTCTTGCGTGCCATGAACGAGTTGCCCAGAGGCCACATCGTCAGTTGGTTCAAGGACGCCGGATACCGCGCTCGGTGAACTCGATCGGCGCTGTCAGTCTCACTCTTGGGAGAACGACATGAAGCGATTCGGATTGTTGGCGTGGGTGCTCGGCACGATGGCCTTCGGCGCGTGCGGCGGCGGCGACATGGGCAAGGTCAAGGGCTTCCTCGACGAGTGCAAGGCGTGCGCGGACAAGGCGTGCCTCGAGGCGCTCGAGAAGAAGATGGAGCCGTTCGAGGCCGAGATGAAGGCCAAGTACAAGGGCGAGGGCAAGGAGAAGCCGGCTGACGACCTGATGGCGGCTGGGCGCGCGCTCGGCGACTGCATGGACGAGCAGGGCGAGAAGTTCTCGAAGTGAGAGACGCAGCGCGCGACGCGCGTTCGCGGCCCTGATACCGCGGTCGCGCGCGCGTCGGGCGTTGACGGCGTCGCGTGACATAGGCGGGCGCGCGAGGGGCTCGGCGGTGACGCTCGGGGCGTGCGACCTTGGTCAGCGGGCGCTTTTTGCAGGCGCCTTCTGGGTGCGCGCAGACGCCGGAGAGGCGCCCGCAGCGGAAGGCGGCCGCTTCCCGGCGGGGCTCTTCTTGGGCTTGGGTGCGAGCAACGCCGTCATCTCGAGCGCTTCGGCAGCGAGCGCGCGCAGCTTGGCGACCGGCAGCGCGCCGGCGTCGAGCTGGACGTACTCGCGCCATGGGCGGCCTGGCATCGGTTCGAAGACGCGCATCACGCTCTCGATCGCGGGGCGCTTACCCGCGACGGGCTTCGCGAGCGTGAGCTCCTCGGTGCGCTCCAGGCCGACGCGCACCATCACGGTCTGCGCGAACGTTCCGAAGAACATGTGTCCATTCACGAACGCGCACGGGTGGCCGAACATCTGGCCCTTCACGGCGCGGGCGTCGGCGGGTACCCCCTGGTCGTAGTAGGCGATCGTGTCGGCAGTCGGTTTCTCCATCGTGACCTCCGTCGGTGAGCATTGGTGTCAAGCTGTGGTCGCCCGCCGAATCAGCGCGCCGGCAGGAGCACGACCTCGAAGAGGCGCTGCCGGTCGAGGAAGTGGCGCGCCGCGGCCTGAACCGCGCGCGGGTTGATGCGCGCCAGTAGGGGGCCGGGGTCGAGGACGAGCGTGGCTTCGTCGCCGAAGCGGTAGGCGCGCTCGAGCCACGTGAGCCAAAAGCTGTTGTCGCGCAGGTACTTCTCGCGGTCGCGCACGGTGGTCTCGCGGATCTTCGCGAGCTCGTCGGCGCTCGGGCCTTCGTTCGCGATCGCCGCGATGACGTCGAAGGTCGCCTGGATGAGTGACTCGGTGCGCTCGGGCGCGCAGCCGAAGCGGATCCCGAACCAGCGCCACGCGTGCCCAGCGCGCGCGATGCCGCCGTTGGCGGTGACGCCGTAGACGCCGCCCAGGTCCTCGCGTAGGACCGCGCGCAGCCGGCGCGACAGGACCTCGCCCAGGATGTGGAGGTCGCGCTCCTTGTCGCGCGACCAGGGCTCGTCGCCGCTCCACCAGAGCTGGACCGAGGCCTTGGGGGCCTCGCCGAGGCGCCAGGTCTTCTTTCCGACGCGCATGCGCACGCCGTCGTCGCGCTCCTCCTCGATGCGACCGCCGCCCGGCAGGCTGCCGATCCACCTCTCGACGAGAGGGCGCAGCGTCGAGAGGGTCACGTCCCCGACGATGACGAAGGTGAAGTCCGAGACGTCGCCGAAACGCGCGCGATGGAAGGCGAGCGCGCGCGTGCCGTCGAGGCGCGCCACGTCGCGCGGCGTGAGAGCGCGCACGCGCTCGGAGGTCCCGTAGAGCGCCTCGGAGACCTCGCGATCGAAGCGACCCATCGGCGTTCGCAGGCGGTCCTGCAGGTCCAGGAACATCTGCGCTTTGGTCCGCGCGATCGCCGCCTCGTCAACGCGCGGATGGGTGATGCGAAGCCACAGCAGCTGGAAGATCGTCTCCGCGTCGCGCGCGGCGCCCGAGGCCGACACGCCCTCGGTCGTGTCCGCGACGAACACGCCGGCCGACGCGCTCTTGCCCGCGAGCGCGCGCGTGAGGCGCTCGGCGTCGAGCGTCCCGACCCCGCCCACGCCGAGCAGCGCTTCGGCGTGCGAGGCTTGAGTGTGATCGCGGTCGGTCACCGTCGCGAGTCCCCCCGGCGAGCTCGCGGCGATGGCGATTTTGTCGGCCTCGAAGTCCGTCGGCTTGACGACCACGCGTGCGCCGTTGGCCAGCGTCCACTCGGTCACCCCGATGGCGTCGATCGTGCGCTCGGCGACGATCTTGCCCGGCGCGGGCGGCTCGGCGACCAGCGGGCCGTCGGCCACGGCGTCGTGCCAGGGGGCGGGCTCGCTGGCCGCCACCCGGGCCGCGAGCGCCTCGACGGCCGCGCGCGTCGGGAGAAGGTCGGGCTTCGGGCCTTCGATGGTGATGGTTCGGTTGACGGTCCCGCGGAAGCTCCGCAGGACCTCGGCGACCTCGTCGGCCGTGACGTCCGGTAGAGCGGTCAGCGCCAGCGTGCGCTCGGCGACGTGACCCGGGATGGCCTCGCCTTCGAAGAAGTTGCGCGTGATCTCCTGCGCGAAGTCGCGGCTCTGGTCGGTGGTCTCGCCGGCGGCGTAGTCCGCATACATGGCGGCCACGTCGGCCTTGGCAGCGGCGAGCTCGCGCGCGCTGAAGCCGTGCCGCTCGGCGCGAGCGACCTCGGTGAGGAGCACGCCGAGCGAGTCCTCGACGCGCCCCGTCACTCCGTCGGTCTTCGGCGAGGCCGCGCAGCGAAACATGTCGGTCGCGCGGTTGGGCGAGGCGATGCTGCAGCTCGCGCCCGAAAATGGCGCCAGCGCCGCGTTTCCGAGCGACGTCAGGCGGGTGGCGAGCATGAGCGTCGCGAGGTTGCCGGCGAGGTCGCGCCGCAGGTCGGCCGGTGTCGACTCGCGGCGATGGGGGAGCGTGTTCATGACCGCGACGTGGATCCCGGCGGCCTCGGCGTCGGCCTCGATCGAGATGCGTAGGTCGTCGGCCCTGGGGGCCGCCTCTGGTGGGCGTGGGCGCGGGGAGGGCGGCACAGGCAGGTCGGCGAAGCGCGCGACGATCTCGCGCTCGATGATCTTGGGATCGATGTCGCCGACGACGATCACCGCCTGGAGATCGGGGCGATACCAGTCGCGGTAGAAGCGCAGGAGCGGGTCGCGCGTGGCGCCGGAGATGATGTCGGCGCTGCCGATCGGAAGCCGCTGGCCGTAGGGGGTGCCGGCGTAGATGACGGGCGCCTGCTTTTCGAAGATGCGCTGGCTTGCGCCGCGACCGAGCCGCAGCTCCTCGAGCACGACGCGCCGCTCCTTGTCGATCTCGGCGGGGTCGTAGGTGACGTCGGCGGCCCAGTCGCGGAGGATGTCGAGGCCCTTGCCGATGGCGTTCGCGTCGTCGCTCGGGACCTCGAGCTGATACACGGTCTCGTCCCAGCCCGTGTAGGCGTTGAGGTCGGCGCCAAAGCGCATGCCGAGGGACTCGAGCGCATCGACGATCGCGGCGAGGGGAAAGCGGCGGGTCCCGTTGAAGGCGAGGTGCTCGCAGAAGTGCGCCAGGCCGCGTTGATCGTCGTCTTCGAGCACCGAGCCGGCGTTGACCGCGAGCCACATGAGGGCGCGCTTGGCGGGGCGGGCGTGCGGGAGGATGTAATAGGTGAGGCCGTTCGGGAGCGTCTTGCGCGTGAGCGCGGACCAGAGCGGGATCGGGGCGTCGCGGTCGCCGGTCGGGGCGGGTGGGGCCGGTGGGGCGGGTGGGGTGTCGGCACCGTCACCGTCACCGCCGCCGCCGTTTTCGGCCACCGCGTGCGCGGTGTCGACGCCGTCGGCCGCCGCGCTGGCGTCGAGCGGCGCCGCCGTGGCCGCATCCTCGGACGGCGCGTGTGCGGAGCAGGCGGCCGCGACGGAGGTCCCGAGGATGAAGGCGGCGAGGCGCATCGTGGCTACTCCGGTCGAAGGAGCAGCCTTTCACGAGCCCCGAACGGCGGCAAGGCCCCGCAAGACCTCGCCCACCGCGCGGCGTCGGGACGGTCTAGCAGCGCTGCCGCCGGCGCATCCGCCGTCCCAGGCGGACGAGCGCCAACCCGACGACGAGCGCCAGAACGCCCGCGCCCGCTCCACCATCGCCGCCGCCCGCGCAACCACCGGCGCCGCTGACGACGAACGATGACGGGACGCTGCGCGCGTCGCGCGGATCGGTTCCGGCCGCCGTCTCGACGCCGTCCGCGAATCCGTCGCTATCGGTATCCTCCGACGTCGGATCGGTGCCGCCCTCGACTTCGACGCCGTCGTCGAGACCGTCGCCGTCCGAGTCGGTCTTGTCCGGATCGGAGCCAATCGCGAGCTCCACCTCGTCATCGACGCTATCCCCGTCGCGGTCGTCGTCGCACGCGTCGCCCGCGCCATCGCCGTCCAGGTCCGCCTGGGCCGGGTTGACCGCGTCGGGGCAGTTGTCGTCGGTGTTCGCGCGCCCATCGCCGTCACGATCGTCGTCGCAGGCATCGCCGTCGCCGTCGCCATCGCGGTCGTCTTGAGCCGCGTTCGCGATCGCCGGGCAGTTGTCCTGGTGGTCGAGCACGCCGTCGTCATCGGTGTCGGTGGCCGTGCACGCGGACGGCGCGCCGGTGCAAGCCCAGCCGCTCTCAAGCGTGCAACGCTCCGAGCACCCGTCGTCCGCCACGGCGTTGCCGTCGTCGCACGCCTCGGTCGCCGCCTCGATCGCGCCGTCGCCGCACGCGTCGCTGCAGGTGCTCGCCTCGCCCGCGATCTGGCTGCACGCCCAGCCGGACTCGACCCCACAGGTCGGACCGCAGCCGTCGCCGCCCACGGCGTTGGCGTCGTCGCAGGCCTCGGCGGGTGCGCCGAGCGCGCCGTCGCCGCAGGTCGTCGTGCACACGCTCGACTCGCCCGCGCTGCTCGCCTCGCAGCGCCAGCCCGCCTCGACCTCGCACGTCGCCGAGCAGCCATCGCCGCCGACCGCCGCCGCCGGCACG
>SXIE01000099.1 GCA_005772945.1 Pseudomonadota bacterium | reverse complement strand
TTCGAGACCTGGTACAAGATGGCGTCCTTGCTGCAGGGCGGACTCAACGTCACGCCGGTCCTCACGCATCGCTTCAAGCGCGATGCGTTCGAGGAGGCGTTCGCGACGATCCGCGGCGGGAACTGCGGGAAGATCGTCCTGGACTGGGAGGACTGAAGGAGTCGCAGGAGAAGCGAAATGAACGTATTCAAGAACGTCGGACTGCTGGTCGCGAGCATCGTCACGCTCGGGGCGATCCCATCCGTGGGGCGCGCGTCCGGCGAGCGCGGGACCGTGCTGACCGAGGCGAAGATCGAGGGTTTCGAGGAGCTCTTCCTCGACGTGTTCACCCAGCGGCCGCTCCACTACGTCGGGAGCACCGCGAAGTGGCACGTCTTCATGCGCGTCGAGACGTCGACGGGTGGCGGCATGCCGTTCGATCATCTCTCGACGTTCAAGCTCTCGGTCAAGGCGATCGAGGTCGTCAACGGCTGGATCATCCGCTTCTCCGATCGGACGATCGAAGCCGCGGACTGTCCGTACCCGCGCCCGACCAAGAGCGCGCCGATCAAGTGGATGGTGCCCGCCGAGGCCGAGACGCGCGCGCGCTGCGGCACCTGAGGGAGATGATCGGCGACGGTCACGAGGGTGGGGGGGCCGGCGCTTGCGGCGCGTTGCTCGGAACGCTCCGAAGTGTCGGCGCCAAGAGGGCGCCGAGGAAGACGAGCGGCGCCCAGATCGCGTAGACGCTCCAAGGCTGGAAGTAGGGCGTGTAGCCCTTGGCGTCGAGGATCCCCTTGGCCGCGGCCGAGAGCGGCGCGAAGGCCAGCGCGAGCCCGATCGGCAAGCCAAAGAAGACCAGGAACGGCGCCGAGCCGGCTGAGCCGCCATGCCCGAGCGCGGCGCCGACCAAGAGGAGCACCGAGCCAAAGGCCGCGAAGAACCCGGCGTTGACCAGGAGTGACAGAAGACCCGAAGGGATGGTGTGTTTCATGATGCGTCGACGCGCGTCGCGATCGTCGCCTGACACTTTGGTCGTCCGTTCACGGCCGGCGTGGCGTCAGGCGCTGAGCTCGCAATCGACGATCCAGGCGAACGCCTCGCGGCAGCCGTCGTGTGGCCGCCCAAGCTCAGCGGGGATCGACCGCATGAACGCCGGGTCCTCCAGCGCCTCCAGCAACCTGAGGCGCGTTCGTGACTGGCGCTGATTGCGCGCGGCCTCGCTCTCGTCGAGCGGCGCCGCCTCGACCGCGGCGACAACCGAGTCGCCTCGCGGCGACTCCGCGGATTCGACGAAGCCTGCGAATCGCGTCGTGAGCTCGGACGCGACCGTTCCCCAGGTCGTCGTCGGCGCCCCCGCGCTGTCCGTTGCGGCCTGAATCACGACCTGTCCCTGGGTGACGTCGAAGGTAGAGTCGAACCCTGTTGCGCGCTGTGCGACGGCGATCGTCAGCCCCAAGCCCTTGGGCACGATCGTGAGGGTCTGGCGCGCGTGGCCTGCCGCAAGTGGCCGCGGCGAAAGGCGATCGGGCGGGCCGCCGAGCGCGGTCGGGGCGATCGGGCGCACCGCCGCGCCCGGGTTCGAGGTCGTCACCGTGCGCACGATTCCAGCGAGTTGTGCCGCGAGCGCAGCTTCGATCCCACCGAGCGTCGCCGGTCCGGTGGCGACTATGATGCAGCCTCGGTCGCGGTCGAGCGTGCACGCGACCGGGGCCGCTTCGGGAGCGGTGCGGATCTCCAACGACAGAAAACGCGTACGCGTGGCGAGCACCTTCTGTCCACCCACGCGCAGTGTGCCGCTCGGTTCGAAACCGGCGTATCTGCGTGGTGGGCAGCCGTCCGGAAGCGTGACGTTGCGGCTCGCGAGCTCGCACACGGTGTACTCGAACTCCGGTCGCCCGTTCTGCGTCGCGAAGCGCAGGTCGCGTACGTGGGGCACGAACTCGCGATAGAAAAGCTCGCGACAGGTGCGCGCGAGCGTCCGTGCGAACGCATGGCCGGCGTCGTTGCAGTCGGGGGCCGCCGCGCGTGCATCGATGCGCATCTCGATCGGGCCTGGGGTGCCGTTCGCGCCGAGCGGCGGGGGCACGAAGCGATCGGCGGCGCGCCGCTCGTCGAGTGCGGCCCACACGACCCGCTGTTGGAAGAAGCGCTCGGGGCTTCGGACGTCTGTGACGTGGCCGTCGCGCGCCCGCCAAGCCCATTGGATCTCGCCGCCCGCACGACGGCGTGCCCAGAGCGTCGGAATCACCAGCATGAGTCCGAGCTCGCCGCGGAGATCGCCGCGCACGAACGCGGGGATCGCGGCGAACGCCTCGCCCGGCGCGAGCACGAGCTCGGGGCAACACGCCAGGAACGTCGCCCAGATGAGGTCGAGAGCCGCCGCGGGGTCGTCGCTCGGCACGTCGCATGCGAGGCGCTCGCGACAGCTCGCGGCAAGAGCGCGGCGTCGATCCGGATCCGCGACCAGCTCATGCACCCGTGCCTCGATGTCGATCGGCATCGCTTCTCCTTGCCTCACGCCCCACCGGCCTCGATCTCGGGTGCCGCCCGCCACGTCGCCCACCAGGCTTCGGCGTGCCGACCGAGCCCGCGCGCGAAACGCGGAAGATTGGGTCGATTCGCCGCGGGTAGGCTTCGCAGGATCGCGCTCGCGGCGCGGTCGAGGGCGACGATCCGAGCCTCGAGCGCTGCGAGCCCGCGCGCCAGACCCGACGGCGGCCGCCGATACACGGCCCCGATCAGCGACAGGCGAACCGACTCCAGGTCGTCGCGGAACCGCACCGCACGCGCGATCCGAGCCGGCGCGATCGCGTCCGCGAAGACCTCGGGCGCCGCGTCCTCGTCCGCCAGCGCCTGCGCGATGCGTCCGATCCCGACTTCGAACTCGGCCGCCATACCGCCCGCCGCGGCGAGCGCTTCGAGGAGCCGCGCCTCGGGGAGACCCGCGACCCACGTCAGCGGCCATGCGTCCGGAAGGCCGTCCGAAGCGCCTGTCAGGCGCACGAGCAGGCCGGTCGCGGTGAGCCACTTGGCCGGCGCGTGCGTGGCAATGAGCGCGAGGGCTTCGTCGATGACGGGCCGGTCCGCCGCGTAGCATCGGGCCGCGTACGCCGCCAGCACCGCCGTTGGTGCGGTCGCGACCTCGACCTCCTGAACGACGACCTCGCCATTGGGGGACTGCTTGGCGAGCAAAGCTCCGCCCCCGATGCGTACGAGCGCCGCCGTCCCGGGCGCCAAGCGCACGTAGACCGAGGCCTCCTCGGGCACAACCAGCAAATCGTCGCTCGCTCCGCGTACAACAGCGCCGATGGCCCGTCCCGGCTCAGCGGCGACCAGCAAGACCGGCGCCCCCGCGCGCGCCATCTCGAGCGTGCACCCGAGCTTCTGTCCGAGCTCTGCCTTCCACTCGAGAAAGAGGTCGCGCTCGATCGCCCACGCCACGAACGCATCGAGCGCCGCCGGCGCTGCGGTCCCCATGTCGGCGCGCGCCGCGACGCTCGGCCCCGATGCGACCGCGCGACCGTCGCCGCCCACCGGCGTCACCGCGAAGAACCCGAGCTCCTCGTCGCTCCAGTCGTCGTCCGCCATGCCCACTCCGTCGAGGTCCTCGATGCTGCACCATCCGCGCACCCCTGCCAACGGGTCGACGTGGGCGCTCCCCCCCGTCTGACAGATGTCAGGCCCGCGCCTCGTGCCGCTTCCTTCGGTGTATGCTCACAAACCGATCGGATGAGGACTTGATGGAGTTACGGGACGCCCTCCTGCGCGCGAGCGCCCTGCGTGCGACGCAGCGACAGCGTGCACTGCGCGCGCTGCAGTGTCCGTCGGCGTGGCCATGCGAGGACGACGCCGAGGCGAGCGACGCGGCGCGCGCGCTATCGGGGCGCCGAGAGCCGCCCGGGTTTGCGATCGGCGAGGCGCTGGTCGTGACCGTGGAGCGCGCGCCGGCGACGCAAGCGTCGCTGTGGGTGATCGGGATGCCGACCTCCGACGCGCTGCCGACGGGGGCCGATGGTCAGCGCGTGCGCATGGCGGCGCACCGTGCGATCGAGACGACGCTGCGCGTCTTACCGAGCCAGTTGCTGAGGCTCGATGGCGTCGGGGCAGGGGCGCAGCGATTCGCGACGCGCATCGACCAGGGGGCGAGCCCCGTATGGCCCGAAGCGATCGACGGTCGCTCGATGGGCGGCGCGATGCTGCTCGCGCTCGCGTCCGAGGTCACCCGCGAGGCGGTCGCGCGCGAGGTCGCGGCGTCGGTCGATGTGACCGATCTCGGCGCGCTCGGCCCTGTGGACGAGGCGACCCTGCGCCTGAAGCTGGAGGTGCTCCGGCACTATGCGCTCGGGGTACGGCGCGTGCTCGTCCATCACACGCAGGCGCTCGCCGCCGAGGCGCTGGCGCGCGGGTGCTTCACGATCGTGCCGGTGCGTGCACCGCGCGACGTCCTCAGAGCGGGCTTCAGCGGCGCATGGTGCGAGGCGTGGCTCACCGATCCCGACGACCCCGCGCCTCCTTATCAGGGACTCACGGCGTACGGCGAGAGCGACGCGCGCCGCTACTTCGGACGCGACCTGGCGGTGACCGAGGCGTTCGCGCGCCTCTCGGAGCATCGCGTGTTGCTCGTCGCGGCGCCGAGCGGAGCGGGCAAGAGTTCGTTCCTTCAGGCCGGGTTGAGACCGCGCTTGCGGAAATTCGTGGGGACCCAGGGGCGCTCACTGGGCGTCGCGGTCGTACGTCCGGGAACGGCGCCGTCGGCGGCCTTGGCAGAGGCCTTGGGGATGGCCACGCTCGCATCGGCCAGCAAAGCGTTGCTCATCGTGGTCGACCCGCTCGAGGAGATCGCGACGGCATCCGCGCCCGAGCGTGCCGCGTTCCTGACGACGCTCGGTGCCCTGGTCGCAGCGCCGCCCGAGGGCGTGTATGTGCTCATCGGGCTGCGGCTCGATCGGCTCGCACTCGTCGCCGACGATCCCGTGCTCGGAACGCTGCGCAATCGCGGGGCCGCCTACGATCTGCCTCCGCTCGCGGCTGACGATGTGCGCGCGATCGTGCGCGAGCCGCTCCGCGGTCGCGGGGTCGAGCCCGATCCCGAGCTCGTCGAGACCATCGTGCGCGACATGGCCGGCGCGCCCTCGCACTTGCCGTTGCTGAGCCACGTGCTGGAACGACTCTGGTCCGAGCATGCCGGGCGCGCGCTCGATGCGGAGGCGTATCGGCGCATGAACGGCGTGGCCGGTGCCCTCGATCAATACGCCGACCACGTGTGGCGCGCTGGAACGGCGGCCGAGCGTGGGTCGCGGGCGCGCCTGCTTCTCCGGCTCGTCGACGTCCACGTGACGCCCGCGGGCATGGCCGTGTCGCGACGGCGCGAGCGCATGCGTGCACTGGCCGAGGTCGCGGGGTCGGAGGCCGCAGCCGAGGCGGCGACCGCGCCACTCATCGAGCGGCGGCTGCTCGTCGCGGATGGGTCGGGCGAGGCGCGCACCGTCGAGCTCGCCCACGAGGCCTTGCTCGTGCACTGGGGGACCTTGGCTGCGCTCGTCGATCAGCACCGCGAGGCGCTCGCGCTGCGCACGGAGCTCGCGACGCAGGCGGCGCGCTGGGATGGGACCGGTCGTCGCTCGGAGCACTGGACCGACCACCGCGATCGTCTGCGCGTCGCTGAAGCGCTCAGCGGCGCGGGGGCCCTCGATCTGAGCGCCCTCGAGCGCGCGTTCCTCGTCGCGAGTCGTCGCCGCGTTCAGCGCGGACGCTGGCTTGCGCGGGCGGGCGTTGCCGTGCTTGCGGCGGCGCTCGCCGTGGTGATCGTGTTCTTCCTGCGCGCCGAGGACGCCCGCGACGAGGCCGACGCCGCCCGCGACGAGGCTAACGCCGCCCGCGACCAGGCCAACCTTGCGCGCGACCAAGCCAGCGTCGCTCGCGATGACTCGGCGGCCGCGCGGGACGCTGCGCAGCGTGAGCGGGACCGTGCCGCCCTGCTGGCCGTGGAGGGGCGTCTCGAAACCTCGCGGACGCTCGCCGCCATCCCGGGGCGCGAGCGCGACGCCCTCGTCGAGGCCATCGGGGCCGCCACGACACCCGGGGTGCCCGCCGCGGGTGCGCGCGCCGCGCTGCTCGGGGCGGTGTCGGCTGCCGAGATCTCGCTACCGTTCGGCGCGCCGCCAGGCCCTTCCAGCTACACCGACCCGGTGACCACGCTCTTCGTCGTGGACAAGATCCTCTACGCGGCTCGCGCAACCGGCCCCATCGACGCCTGGCGCATCGCCGATCGCCACTATCTCTACCGCCTGAGCGGCCATCCGCGTCTGCCTTTCGGGCCGCATCGCTTGGGGGGCGTCGACCCCGGCGTGACGCAGCTCGTGGCGGGTCCCGACGGGACCGTCGTAACGGCGGGCCGCGATGGCACCGTGCGCGCGTGGAGCGCGGCCACCGGCGCGCTACTCGTCAAGCGCGGCGGCGCCCCCGAGAGGTACTTCGCGGCGCTGTCGGCCGACGGCGGGACGGCGTTCGTGCCGATCGGATCGGGCGGGGCAGTCCTCGATATGGCCACCGGTGCGGTCCGCTTCACCGTGAGCAACCTCGATGCCGGGACCGAGGGCGTGTTCGCCGCGGATGGCAAGCACCTCCTGGTCAGCTCCTTGGCTGGAACGCGCGTGCTCGATGCGCAGGACGGACGGGTCGTTGCGTCGCACCAAGCGCCGTTTGACCTGATGACCGCGAAGGCCTGCGGGCACCGCGTCTTCGCCCAAAGCAAGGACGGCATTGCGTCGATCGATGTCGACTCCGGCCGCGTCGACGCCACGATCGACGTGCCGGCGGGTGTCGCGGCTTTCGCCGTTGCGCACGCGTGCGATCGCGTCGCGCTCGCCGACAAGGCGGGTGGGGTGAGCCTCTGGGATGCCGACGGGAGGCGTCGCGCGGACTTCGTCCGGACCGGCGACCCGGTCCTCTTCGTCCGCTTTGTCGGCAGCACGCTCGTCGCAACCGGCGGCGACGATCGGCGCGTGCGCGTGTGGGCGGCCGATGGCGGGTTGCTCGCCACCGACGAAGGCCACGCCGGTGCCGTCGCCGACCTGATCGAGCTGCCCGAATCCCGCCTGGCGACCGCCAGCGCGGACGGCACCGTACGCAATTGGGGGCCCGGGCTCGGCCCCGTGGCGCGCTATCTCGAATGGGATGGCGAGACCCCGCCGCCGTCGTCCGAGAACCTCGCCCGGCGCCTCGTCATCGACGCGCGTTTCACACCCGACGGCGGCGCTGCCACCGTGCGCGTCGATGGCGCCATCGATCTCTGGGCAACGGATGGCACGCACCGCCGCCGTGTCCCGCCGCCTGCGCTCGGTGCCGAGGTGCTCGCCGGTCAGCGCTGCACGCCTTTGGCGCCCGAAGCGCTCGCGGGGCGCCGCGCCGTGACCTTCGCGAGCGAGTTCGTCGCGCTCGCCCCGAATGGCCTGCGCGCCGCCTTCCGCCGCGGACCGAACGTGCTCGTCGTCGATGTCGAAGACGGGACCCTCCTCGCGACCCTCGCCGGTGACCTCGCACCGGTCAACGTCGTGGCCTTCGCACCCGATGGGCGGCACCTCGTGAGCGGCGACGCCGAGGGTCACGTGCGACTCTGGGATCTGGCCTCACCGGCCACACCCCTCGAGATTGCCACGCTCGGCGCGGGCGTCACCAGCGCGGGCATTTCAGCGAATGGCGCGACCGGATTCGGAGCGGCCTTTGGCGCACGCGGGCGCGCCGACCGCGAGGGCCCACCCTCGGCGGTCACCTTTTCGGCCAACGACGGTCTCTTGTTCCATGCCTATTTCGCCCAGCAGCGGGACTGGGTGAATGCCGTGCTCGCACCCGAAGGGCTCGCGATCGCGCAGACCGGCGCTTGGGGCACCCATGTCGCCTCCGCTATAGGCGCCCTCGAGAACGTTCATCGACTGGCCGACGCCGGAATTGTCCAGGCTCTCGGCTACGCCCCCGATGGGCAACGGATCGCGACCGCCGGCAAGGACCCGACCGTGCGACTCTGGTCCCGCGGTGGCGAGCTGCAGGCCACGCTCGTGGGTCACGCCGGCCCGGTGCGAGGCCTCGACTGGTCCGCCCAAGGCCTCCTGCTCACGGTCGGCGACCAGACCGTGCGCCTCTGGGACCCGCTCACCAAGCGCGACGCGGGCATCGTGCGCGCCCGCGGCGAGCCGATCGTCGCGCGCTTTTCGCCCGACGGCCGCCACGTCCTCGCATCCTGGACGACCGGCGTCGTGGCACTCTATCCGGTGGCGCTGGACGCCCTGGTCGATCGCGCCTGCGCGCTGCTCCAGGACCATCCGAGCCCCGTCTCAGGCTGTCCGCAGCCGCCCTGACCGCGCGCGCTCGCCGATGCTCCGGCGCGCCCAGCGATATGTGTCAGGCCGTCCGTGGCTGGTGCTCGATCGACTGTGGACGCGCACCGCGGTGGCTGTCCACGTTCACCTCACCGGAGACTGCCATGCGAACCCTGTCCCAAGCCCTCGTCCCCGCCTTCCTCGCCAGCGTCCTCGTCAGCGCGCTCGCTCCCCGCGTCGCCCACGCCGAGCCAAGCCCCATCGTGAAGGAGGTCGTCGTCTTCCTCGACGATCGCGCCGAGACCGTGGTCCGCTACGAGACGCTCCGCACCAGTGCCGCAAGCGTCGCGTTCGGCGCGCCCACCGGCGCTTCGCTCGAAGAGGTCCTTCGCAACGACCTCTACATCTTCCCGAAGAACATCCAGCTCGACCACAGCGACCCTGCCATGGACTGGGTCACCTTTCCCGGATCGTCCTCGTTCGGACGCTTCTATCGCCAGCCCGCGACCACCGCCGTGACCCGAGATGCAAGCGGCATCTACACTTTCACCGAGCACGGCAGCTTCGTCGAGCGCGCGCCCGAAGGACACTCGCTGCGCACGCCGTTCGATCACTACGCCATGGGCGTCGTGCTTCCCGACCACTTCGAGTTCGTCGACGGCGGCCTCACCTGCGATCAGCCCGGATCCTGGGTGCGTCGCGGCAACACGGCGACCTTCTATGGACAGCGCGTCAACAACCTGACCGTGCAGGTCCGCTTCCGTCCGCGCATCTTGGCGCTCTACACGGCGATCGCCGAAACCGCCTCCGCGCACGAAGTCCTGGTGACGCACGACACGCGTGCCGTGACGGTCAGCGTCTTCTTCGCGAGCGCCTCCGCACGTCTGGGAACCGAGACGCGCGCGAAACTCGCCACGCTCGCGCAGTTCCTGGCCGCCACGAGCGACCTCCGGATCGCCGTCCAGGGCGGGGCCGACATGGTTCCCATCCACCGCGATCTCACCACCCTCTACCGCTCGAACTGGGAGCTCGGCGCCGCCCGCTCGCTCGCCGTCCTGCACCACCTCATCGCCAGTGGCCTCCCCGAGAGCGCCTTCGAGGCGACCTCGGTGGGTCGCGAGCGTCAGGTTGCCTCCAACGACACCGACCAAGGTCGCGCCCAGAACCGACGCGTCGACATCACCGTCAGCAAGCACGGGCTCGTCACCGCCGCGCGCTGACTTAGAGGGGTCGAGCTCGTGACTGCGGATGCGCTCCCGCCGTCGGCGCCCTTCTCAGTGCGGCTTCGGCGTCGGGGCGGGCGGCGCGAGCGACGCCGCTTCGAGTTTGGCCTCGAGCACGACCTTGCCGTTGGGCGGCGGCTGGACGTAGCGCACCCAGGGATCGAACCCCGGCTTCTCGAAGCGCACCAGATAGCGCTTGGCGCTGTCGAGCTCGAGCTCGGCGACCGCCGGGAGCTCGCCCTTCTTCTCGTCGTCGACGAAGACCGCGACGCCCTCCTTGGGGGTCACGGCGAGGACGATCTTCCCCATGAAGACCTGCTTCGTGAGCACGACGGCGAGCGGCTCGCCCTTGCCGACCTTGTAGGCTCGCTCGGCCGTGACGAAGCCCGGCGCCTCGACGCGCAGCTTGTAGCCCCCGGTCGGCACCTCGGCGGTCGCGAGCGCCACCGGCGCGTCGTCCAGAAAGACCTTCGCGTCGGCCGGCTCGACCGTCAGCGCGAGCTTCGTGAGCGGCGTGCCGCGCACGCGCATGCGCTCGCGGGCCTCGGTCAGCGTGCGCCCGAGGGCCTCGGCGTCGGCCCCCGTCGGCGCGAGTACGAGGAACGACGTCGCGTACAGCGCGGCCTTGTCCCAGAGGCCCTTGGCCTTGGCCACCTGGACCAGGTTGTAGAAGAGTTCGCTGTCCTCCCAACGGCGCGGCAGCGCGGCCTCGAACTTCGCCAGCGCCTCGGCGTAGCGCCCGGCGCGCGCGGCCTTGACGCCCTCGCGATAGGCCTGGTCGGCCGCCGCGTCGGCCGGGTCCTGGGGGGCGACCTCGAGGCCGATCGGCTCGGCACGGACGCGGTCCGTTCCCGGACCGGTCACGAGCGCCAGGGCACATGCTACGCACACCAACGATAGGGCCCGTAGGCGCATGAAACCTCCACTCGATGCCTATTTGCGGTAGACGATCATCGTGCTGCGCACCTGGCTCTCGCTGCCGTCGCGCGCCCAGAACACGAACTCGTTGCGGCCCGGGACGAGCGGCACCGTGGTCAAGAACGGCACATCGTCGCGGCCCCCGTGTGCCGCCTCCGCCGCGCGAAAGAGGATCTTGTCGCGGCCGCGGAAGGCATAGACGATGCGACGCTCGTTGCCGCTGCCGACGAAGTGCGCCGCGCCCTTGAGCGTCAGCTCTTTCAGGTCGGTGACGAACGGCACCGGCCCAAGCTCGATGCGCGGCGGCTCGGTCGTCGGGCGCGCGAGGATCGCGTCCTTGCTCGGCTCGCCCGCCGGATCCGTCTCGACCAGGCGCGCCCGATCGCTGGCCACCCAGCCGGTCCGCGCCATGCGCGCCGCGGGATCGAACCACTCCACCTCGAGCCAGTCGCCCACGCGCGCGGTCACGGCCACGGTCGCCCCCGCCGTCCCGTTCGCGATCACCGCGGTGTCACGGTTGGCGCCCGCGCGCACCGGCGTCGAGACGGTCCCGAGCACCGCCCGTCGCGCGCCACCCGTCGGGATCTCGCGCTTGGGACCGCTGTCGGGCGCCACGGCCAAGACGACCGACGAGCGTGCTTCGGTCGCGCCGAGCGCGTCTTGGTCCTCGACGTCGAGGCCGAGCTCGATGAGGCGCGCCTTGATCTCCGGCTTGACCTCGAGCTCGAACGTCGCCGCCTTGGTCTCGCCGGGCATGAGCGTCCCCAGCTCGGCGCGCCCCATGCGGATGAAGAGCTCCGGCCCCGAGTCGTTGCGCAGCGTCCCGACCACCTTGTCGCCCGGTCCATCGCCGATGTTGGTCACCCAGACGAACACCTTGAGAGTCTCGCCGCGCTGCACGAGGCCGTCGCCGTTGCCGCCCTGATCGATCACCTGGACGCTATGCGCGAAGCGCGCGAGCGGGCGCGGGCGCAGCTCGACGTCGGCCGTCGCCGCGACCTCGAGCGGCGCGCCGTCCATGTAGAATCGCGCCGTCACGCGGTCGCCGATGGCCGGCAAGCCGGGCGGCAACTTCACGTCGAGCTTGCGTGTCAGCTTCTTGCCGGCGTCGACCAGCCCGAAGGCGATCTCGCGTCCATCGAGCCCCTCGATGGACGAGTCGAGCTCGGCGTGGATGCGCCCGAGGGCCTGACGGCTCTTGTTCTCGAATGTGAGCGCGACCTCGGCGACGTCGCCCGCGAGCGCCATGCCGTCCCCGATTTCGAGCCGCGCCACGAGCTGACTCGCCTGCACCTTGGGCGTCGGCGGGGTGCTGCTCGGGCCGGCCTTCCAGTCGACCCCGAGCGGCCCGAACGCCTGCGCCAGGCGCCCGTCCTCTTCGCGGCGTCGGTTCTCGAGGAAGTTGCCGAGCTGCACCAGGGCCTGCTTGCGATTGGGCGCCGGGGCCGCCTTGAGGATGGCTTTCGCGAGGTTCACGGTGGCGTCCGCGCGCCAGGCGTCCCCGCGCGTGCGGTGTTGGATGGGGGTCGCGGGGTCCTCGAGGATGCGCAGCGCCACGCTCGCGTGCTCCTCCTTGGTCTTGTCCGAGAGGAGGTGACTCGCGAGCGTGGCCTCGCTGGTCTGACCGAGTCGGGGTCGCAAATCCAAGCCCTGTGCGACGCCGGCCGGCGGCACGCGCAAGGTGACGAGCTCCAGATCCGGCGCGATGCCGACCCCTTGGATCGACACGTCCCCCGGTCCCAGATACTGCGCGATCGTCAGCTTCAACGCCGCCTCGTCGATCTTGTAGACGACCTGCACAGAGCCCTTGCCGAAGGTTCGTTGACCGACGACGAGCGCCCGATCATTCCGCTTGAGCGCGCCCGCCACGACCTCCGACGCCGAGGCCGATCCCCGGTTGACCAAGATGACCAACGGCAGGTCGCTCCGCGTGTTCGCTTCGGTCGCGTGCGTCTCCTCGCGCTCGCGTCCGCTCTCGCGCACGGTCGTGACGATCGTTCCGTGCCCGAGGAAGGTGTCCGAGACCGCGATGGCCTTGTCGAGCAGCCCGCCCGGGTTGTCGCGCAGATCGATGATGAGGCCCTTGAGGCCGCCCGGTTGGCGGTCGAGCGCCGCCAGCGCCGTCTGGAGATCCTCGTCGGTCGTCTCCTGAAACACCCGCACGTAGACGTAGCCGATCCCATCGCCGACCGCGTGCTCCTCGACCGACGGGATGATCACCTCGCGTCGGACGAGCGTGACGGCGCGCGCGGCGCTCGCGCCGAGGCTCTTGATCCACAGCGTCACAGCGCTCTGCGGCTCGCCGCGGAGCAGGGTCACCGCGTCGTCGAGCCCCATGTTGATGGTCGACTCGCCGCCGATCTGGACGATCTCGTCGCCATCCTTGAGGCCCGCCTCCGAGGCGGGGGTGTCGCGCAAGACCTGCTGGATGACGAGCGAGCCGTCGACCGCGCCGACCATGATCCCGAGGCCACCGAAGCGACCCTTCTGCGAGAGCTGCATCTCGCGGTAGACGCGCGGCGAGAGCATCAGCGAGTGCGGATCGAGCGTCGCCAAGACCCCGTTGATGGCCGTGTACTCGACCGCCTCCAGGTCGATCTGGGGCGGCAGGCGCCTCTCCAAGAAATCGAATACATCCATGAGCTTCCAGCCGAGCTCGTAGGTGTCCGTCAGCTTCTCGAGCCCGAACTCGCGTGTCGTCTCGCCGACCGTCACGACGAGCGCGAGCGGGGTCCGAGCAGCCGATTTGTCGTCGCGCCGGACCTCCAGTCGGACCTCGGGAACGTCGGCCTGGACGCGCTCGAGCGCCGAGACCGCCATCGCCTTCGGGTCGACGCGCGCCGGGTCGACGTAGCTCGTGCGGATGAGGCCCAGCGCGCGATTGAGCATGCGCGCGGCGGCGAGGTCGTAGGTCCCGGTGCGGTCGGTCTTGGCGCGCGCGAGGCTGTCGCCAAAGCTCCACGCGACCGTGAGCACGATGAGCGCGAGCAGCGCGCCGAGGGCGACGAGGTGCCGGCGCGATCGCAAGGCTTGGCGAATGGGGAGGCGGCCGAGCATCGGGGCTCACTCTAGCATGGCGCCAAGGCGCGCGACATTGCGCGTTCGGGGTTCGCCAAAGAGCCTCCAACCGGATGGCGCGGGCCCCGCATTTCAGCTTAGTCTAGCGCGGTGACCGAGGTGAGCAGAGTGGCCGACGCGGCGGGGTATACGGGCGATCTCGAGTTCCTCGGGGCGGCCCTCGCGCTCGTGCGCCTGGCGGCGATGGAGCGGATCCGGGCGCGCGAGCGGACCGGGCTCTCGCTCCGCGATCCGGTGCTGGTCATGACCGAGCCCGATGCCGGGGGGGATCCGGCGGCGCTCGCCGAGGCGCTGGCCGCCAAGCGTGCGCTGCACGCGACGCGGCTCGCGGCGACGGCCACGCCACCCGCGCTGATGGCGCTCCAGACGACCTTCAGCCTCGACGACTTCGAGCGCGACGTGCTCCTCCTGGCGCTCGCGCCGGCCATCGACAGCTCGTTCAATGCGCTCTTCGGGCGCGCCAAGGGCCAGGCGTACCGCGCGCCGCTCGACGTCGACGTGGTGCTGACGCTGCTCGGCGACACGTTCGAAGCGCGCATGGCGCAGCGCAAGGCGTTCACCCCGACCGCGCGCCTGCTCGCGAACAACCTGCTCCTGGTCGGGCGCGGCTCGCCGGGCGATGGCGGCGATCCGTTTCTGTCTCTGGAATTGCGCCTGCCGGGGCGCCTCGTCACGCTGCTCCTCGGGCAGGGTGGGGACGACGAATCGCTGCAGGCCTTCTCGCATCTGGTCGAGCCCGAGGAGACGCTCGCGCGCGTCGTGCTCCTGCCGGAGGAAAAGCGCCGCCTGCTCGAGCTCCTTTCCCTTCACGACGAGTACGTGCAAGCGCTCGCGACCTGGGGTCTGCGGGAGGCCATCCCCTACGGGCGAGGCGTGACGCTCCTCTTCGCCGGACCGCCGGGAACGGGCAAGACGCTGACGGCCCGCGCGCTCGCCAATCACCTCGGCCGCCGCCTGCTGGTCGTCGACGCGTCGCGCCTGGCGGGTCAGAGTCAGCACGTCGAGGAGAACCTCGACAACCTCCTGCGCGAGGCGCGCCTCCAGCGGGCCATCCTCTTCTTCGACGAGTGCGAGTCGCTCTTTGCCGCGCAGAACCGCTTCGGCGGGCACGTCCCGGCCTTGTTGCAGGCGCTCGAGCGCTTCGAGGGCATCTGCATCCTCGCCACGAACGTCCCCAAGGCGCTCGACTTCGCGCTCGACCGTCGCATCCTTTATAGGGTCAACTTCGAGCTGCCCGGACCGACGATGCGCGAGCACATCTGGGAGCTGCACATGCCGCCCCGACTGCCGCGCGCGCCCGACGTCGATCTCGGCTACATCGCGCGCCGCTTCGAGTTCACCGGCGGCCTCATCAAGAACTGCGTCCTCTTGGCCGCCGGCGCCGCGGCCGCGCGGTCCGCGCGTGGCGAGGACGCGACCGTCACGCAGCGCGATCTGCTCGAGGCGGCGCATAGCCAACTGCGCCATCGCCTCGCCGAATACGCCGACCGTGATGTGTCCGATCTGCGGCTCGGGGACCTCATCCTCCCCGAGGACCTCCGCAAACAGGTCATCGAGATCATCGAGGCCGTCGCCGCCCAGAGCATCGTCTTTCGCGAGTGGGGCTTCGGCCGCAAATTCAACAAGGGCCGCGGCCTCTCGGCCCTCTTCGACGGCGAGCCCGGCACCGGCAAGACGCTCGCGGCCGAGATCATCGCGGCCGAGCTGGGCCTGGCCCTCTTTCGCGTCAACGTCGCCAACGTCGTCTCGAAGTACATCGGCGAGACGGAGAAGAACCTGACGCGCATCTTCGCCGAGGCCAAAGCTTCGCAGTCGGTCTTGCTCTTCGACGAGGCCGACTCGCTCTTCGCGAAGCGCGTGGAGGTCAAGCAGAGCAACGACCGCTTCGCGAATATGGAGACGAACGTGCTGCTCCAGTTGATCGAGCGCTACGAGGGCCTGGTCCTGCTGACGACCAACCTCAAGACCTCCATCGACAACGCCTTCGAGCGTCGCCTCAGCTTCAAGCTCAACTTCCCGTTTCCGGACGCCGCGATGCGCGGGACGATCTGGCGTCAGCTCGTTCCCGACACGGCCCCCATCGAGCCCGGCGTGGACTTCGATCTCCTCGGCGCCTCGTTCGATCTCTCCGGCGGCTCGATCAAGAACGCGGTCCTCCGCGCCGCCTATCGCGCGGCCGCGCTGGGCACGCGCCTCGACATGAACCTCTTCGAAGACGCCGCCAAGCGCGAGTGCCAAGCCGCGGGCAAGCTGTTCCGCGCGACCCGCCGCGACGACGCCTGGTAGGACCCTCGGCGGGGCGGGGCGCGCATGGGCGAGCTCGGTTCCGGAGTTTGATGCAGCGATGCAGCGTGGGTATGCTGTGATGTATGCGAACGACGATCACCATCGACGAGGGCCTGCTCGCTGACGCCAAGAAGCGCGCCGCCGAGCTCGACATCACGCTGAGCGCGATCATCGAGGACGCGCTTCGGGAGCGCCTCGCCCGGTCCAGAACCACCCGCAAGCCGAGGTTCAGGCTCGTGACCTTCGGCGGTGGCGGCCTCCAGCCTGGGGTCACCTGGAACATGGTCGATGGCGTCGTCCACCAAGACGAGGACGAGCGACTGTCCTCGCTCCGGCGATGATTCTACCCGACGTCAACGTCCTCGTTCATGCCCATCGGACGGAGGCTCCAGAGCATGCGGCCTATGCGCGCTGGCTCGAGGCGCTCGTTGCGAGACCCGAGCCTTTCGCGATGTCCGAGCCGGTCATGAGCGGCTTCTTACGCGTCGTCACCCACCGCAAGATCTTCAAGACGCCGACGCCGCTCGAGCGCGCCCTCGCGTTCTTGGAGGAGATCGCGGCCCAGCCCCACGGCCGCGTCCTGCGTCCAGGTCCGCGGCACTGGGAGATCTTCGTGTCGCTCTGCCGCAGCGCCAAGGCCACCGACAAGCTCGTCGCGGATGCGTATCACGCGGCCGTCGCGCTCGAGCACGGCTGCGAGTGGGTCACCGCCGACGCCGACTTCGGGCGGTTTGCGGGCCTGCGCTGGTCGCATCCTCTGCGCGCCTGAGCACGACCGGCGCACTTCCGCGCGACCCGCCGCGACGACGCCTGGTAGGCCGGTTCCGCAAGGTCCAGCTTTACGCCCGACGTAATCAAACTTACGTCGGGCGTAAGACCGAGCCCGCCGCGCCCGCTGTGGGTCCATGGAGCGCGGCGGGCGCTCAGACACCCGTGGCTTGCCGTGCTGAGGGCGGGGATGCGGGCCCTCTTGCTGCTCGAGAGTCCCGCGGCCTTTCGCGCGCGCAACCTGTTCGTCAGCGCCAACGCCCTTACGCGCGCTTGACAGTGAGCCCACGCGAACGCGCGCCGCCCCACCTCGCGGAAGGACGGCACGGCTCGCCGATCCGAATCACGGCGTCAGCACGATCTCGACCGCATGCGGCAGCCCATCGGCCGCGACGCCCGGGGTCGATCCGTGGATCGACACGCCGCTGAAGGTCGCGCTCGCCTCGACCGTGAAGGTCTGTCCGTTCGTGGCCCAGACGTAGAGCTTGGCGTCGCCGTTGGCGTCGGTCGTCGGCCCCTCGCTGTTCCTGAACTGCGCGGTCGTTTGGGTCCCCGAGGCCGCATGCAGCGTGAACGGCAGCGTGGTCAGCTGGGTGTTCGACACGACGCGCGCTCCCGGCACCGGCTGGCCTTCGGTCGACACATGGACGGTGATCGGAACCACCGTCGGCAGCGTGAGCGCGAGCGGTCCATCGGCCGACGTCCAGGTGATGGACGGCGAGACGTTCCACACGTAGCTCGGCAGCAGCGGGTTCGGGAGGTCGTTGCGGTTGAAGAAGCCGTAGCCGAAGTTGGCAAGCCACACCTCGACGTCGCCGGCGGGCACGTAGAACGAGAACGCGCCGTTGGCGTCGACCCTGGAGTCCGCCGCCCCGTCGGCGTTCTGAGCGCGCATCATCAGGCTCAGCCCGTTGGCCGTGCCCGTGATCGGGTTGCCGTTCGTGTCCTTCAGCGTGCCGGTCAGGAGCTGCGGCGGATCCGGCAACGCGATGTTCACCGTGCCCTCGGCGGTTGCGACGCCCATGACCTTCGTCGTCAGCGACACCCCGTTGAAGTTGCCCGTGGCGTACACCGTGAACGTCTGGCCGTTGGTCGGCCACACCATCAGCACGGCGTTGCCGTTCGCGTCGGTCGCGGTGTTCTCGAGCCGGAACAGGGCCGTCGTGTCGGGCACGCTGTCGTGCAGCGTGAACGGGACGGTGGTCAGCTGGGTGTCCGAGCTGACGCTTGCGTTGGCGACCGGCTGTCCGCCGCTCGTCACGTGGACCGTCACCGGGAAGACCGCCGGCAGGGTGAACGCGAGCGGTCCGTCCGCCGCGCTCCACGTGACCGAGGGCTGGATGTTCCAGACGTAGTTCGGGATGCGCGGGTTGGGCAGGTCGTTGCGGTTGAAGAAGCCGTAGCCGTGGTTGGCGAGCGAGACCGTCACCGTGCCCGAGGGCACGTAGAACGAGAAGTTGCCGTTGGCGTCGACCCTGGTCTCGGCCGCGCCGTCCGCATTCTGCGCGCGCATCATGAGACTCAGGCCGTTGCTCGTGCCGCCGATCGGGTCGCCGTTCGTGTCCTTCAAGGTGCCGGTGAGAAGCTGCGGCGGCGCCGGCAGCTCGACCGTGACGAACCCTTCCTCGGTCGGCACGCCCTCGATCGTCGACGTGAGCGAGACACCGTGGATGGACGTGCTCGCGTACACCTTGAAGGTCTGACCGTCCGTGGGCCACACGTAGAAGACGGCGTTGCCGTTCGCGTCGGTCCGCGTCGATTCCAGCCGGAAGTTGGCCGTCGTCACGGTCCCCGTCGCCTCCCGCAGGATGAACGGCATCGAGGTCAGCATCGTATCCGACGACACGCTGGCGTCTGCGACCGGGAGCCCGCCGCTCGTCACGTGCACCGTCACCGGGATGACCGCCGGCAGCGTCAGATCCAGCTGCCCATCCGCGGCCGTCCACTCGAGGGCCGGCGAGATGTTCCAGACGTAGGCGGGGATCCGCGGGTTGGGCAGATCGTTGCGGTTGAAGAATCCGTAGCCGAAGTTCGCGAGCCAGAAGTCGATCGGACCGCTCGGCACGCAGAACGCGATGTCGCCCGACGGCGTGACGCGAAAGTCGGCGGCGCCGTTCTCCGATTGCGCGTGGATCATGAGGCTCAGCCCGTTGGTGGTCCCGCCGATGAGCGCGCCGTTCGTGTCGCGCAGCGTGCCCGCCAGCGACTGCGTGTTCACGCCGCAGACGAGCACGCACTCGGTGCCCTCGAGCGTGAAGCCCGGATTGCACGCGCACGTGTACGTCGTCTCGCTGGTCTCATTGCAGGTCGCGTGCGGTCCGCAGTCGGCGTTTCCGTCGCAGATGCTGGGCTCGGCACACGTCAGGCCGTTGCCCTTGTAGGGCGCGTTGCACTCGCAGGTCCGCGACCCGGAGCCCCTCGGCGTGCACGTCGCGTGGACGTCGCAGCCGCCGTTGTTCGCGTCACAGACGCTGGCCGCCGGGGTCACCTGGATCCCGGCCACCGACGAGCTCACCTTCCCATCAGCGCTGTGGAGCCCGATCGCGAAGTCCAGCGTCCCGGCCACGAACCCGCCCTCCTCGAACCACTGGGCCTCGCTGAGCCCCTCGAGCACCTCGCCCACCATGCGATTCGACGGGACCCGCACGAACGCCTGCTCCAGGCAGGCCAACAGCTCATTGTCGGTGCAATCGGCCCAGCCGTCGCCCGTGTTGTACATCCAGATCCCGTTGCCCGGAGTCGCCGTGGTGAGATCCGCCGGTCGGGTCCGGACGATCGGGTACCATCGGTCCGACCGGTAAACGACGAAGCTCTGGCGGCCATCGAACGACACCGCATACACCGGGGAGCTGCCGTAGGACACGTCGTCGAGCGCCACCCCGGCGAGGCCCGCCCACGCGCTCGTGTCGAGCTGCGCCCCGGCCGTCACCGCGATCGCCGCGACGTTGGTCCGGTAGGCCGGCGTCGCCGCCGACCACGAGAACATCACGTAGCCGCCACCGCCGTCGCCGCCCAGGCCACCGTAGTTGCCGCCGCCGCCGCCGCCGCCGCCGTAGTTCTCGCCGCGCTGCCCTGGTGACTTGAGCGGATACTGCGGCGCGCCCTGACCGCCGCCGCCGGCCGGGTAACACCCACCCGTGCCGCCGACGACATGGTTCGTCTCACCGGCATCGATCGCCCCGCCGCCGGACCCGCCCGCGCAAACGCCCTCGACGTACTCGCCGCGCTTGCCGGGCTCGCGGGAGACGCCCTGTCCGCCCCGGGCGACGATGTCGCCGCCAGTCCCCACGCCCCCCGGCGCGCCGGCGGCCCCACCGCCGCCGCCGGTGACGGTCACGTTGCCCACGGTCACCGACGTGTCCGTTCCCGGGGTCGCGCCGCCATAGGTCGTGCCGGTCCCGCCGGCTCCGACGGCGAACGGAATCACCTGGCCCGGCGTCACGGCGAACACCTTCTGGGCCGCCCCGCCGCCGCTCCCACTTGGGCCGAAGTCGCCGTTGGACCCGCCGCCGCCGCCCAAGGCGTAGACCGTCAGCGACGTCACGCCGTCGGGCACCGTGAAGCTCCCCGACTTGTCGAAGCCGGCCGTGTCGGGCACCAGCGTGATCGCGCCGTCTTGCATGTGGGCGCGCCGATACCAAAACGCCCGGGTGTCGAAGAACGGCACGCTGCACACGCCTGCCGCGCAAACGGGCGGCGGCACCACGCACGTCTTGCCGTTGCCGACGAAGCCCTCGTTGCACTTGCAGCCGTACCCGCCGTTGCGGTTCGTGCAGGTCGCGTCGGCGGCGCAGTCGTCCGCGCCGGTCGCGCACTCGTCGATGTCCGTGCAGATCGCGGGCGCGCCGATCTGATTCGTGCAGGTCGCGCGCGTCGTCGGTCCGCAGCCGCCGTTGTCGGTCGCGCACTCGTCGCGATCGACGCACGCGTGGGGTGCGCCGTTGTTGTTGACGCACCGCTCGAACTGCCAATCGCAGCCGCCGTACTTCTCGGCGCACTCGTCGAAGTCCGTGCAGATCCGGCCGCCGACGGTGTTCTGGCATGCCGCGTATTTCGACCCGCCGCAGCCGCCGTTATCGAACAGGCACTCGTCGATGTCGACGCAGTTGCCGCTGCCGCCGTCGGTGTAGCCGACCGGGCAGTTGCCGCAGGTGTGCGCGCCGGACGTATTCGTGCACGGGACCTGAGCGCCGCAACCGCCGTTGTTCGCCGCGCACTCGTCGACGTCCACGCATCCCGTCGCGCCGTCCCCGGTGTAGCCGTCCGGGCACCCGCCGCACGTGCGACCGCCCGGCGTGTTCGCGCAGGTGGTCAGGCGATCGCAGCCGCCGTTGGCGGTCTTGCACTCGTCGATGTCGGTGCACGCCGTGTCGCCCGTTCCCGCGTACCCCTCGGGGCATGCGCTGCACGTGCGCCCGCCGTCCACGTTCTTGCACGTGGTCATCGCATCGCAGCCGCCGTTGGGGCTCGCCTTGCACTCGTCGATGTCGGTGCAGCCCGTCAGCCCGGTCCCGCTGAAGCCAGCCGGGCACGGTCCGCATACGCTGCCGCCCGGGAGATTGATGCACGCCGCGAGCGGGCTGCAGCCGCCGTTGGCCGTCGCGCATTCGTCGTGGTCGACGCAGCCGAGCGTCCCCGTTCCCGAGTAGCCATCCGGGCAGGCGCTGCAGGTGCGCCCGCCGGCCGTGTTCGCGCAGGTCGTGAGCGGGTCGCAGCCGCCGTTCGCGACGGTCGCGCACTCGTCGATGTCGGTGCAGGCGGTCAGGCCGGTGCCGCGATAGCCTTCGGGACAGTCGCCGCAGGTGCGGCCGCCAAGCGTGTTTGTGCAGGTCGTCTGGGGGTCGCAGCCGCCGTTATCGGTCGCGCACTCGTTCACGTCGGTGCATCCGCCCGCGCCCCCGCCGACGTAGCCTTCGGGGCAGTCGCCGCAGGTGTGGCTGCCCGCGGTGTTCTTGCAGATCACGTGCGGATCGCAGTCGCCGTTGTCGGCGAGGCACTCGTTGATGTCGAGGCAGCGTCCGCTGCCGTTGCCCGTGTAGCCGGTCGGGCAGTCGCTGCAGGTGCGGCTGCCGACGGTGTTCGTGCACGCCGTGAGCGGGTCGCATCGGCCATTGTCGGTCGCGCACTCGTCGATGTCGACGCAGCCGTCCGCCCCCGAGCCGCCGTACCCGAGCGGGCACGCGCTGCAGGTGAAGTCGCCCGCCGTGTTCGTGCAGCGCGTGAGCGGGTCGCAGCTGCCGCTGCCGGTGGCGCATTCGTCGATGTCGACGCAGCCGCTCTCCCCGGTGCCGTCAAACCCGGAGGGGCAGGCGCCGCACACGGCCTCGCCGTCCTCGACCGTGCAGGTCGCGCGGAAGTCGCAGCCGCCGTTTTCGCGCAGGCACGGGTCGGGGACGACGACCACGGGGCAACCCTCGCCCGTGCAGGTCTCGTCGCCGACCTCGGTGTCGTTGCAGGCGGCGAGGGCAGAGGCAAAGACGAGCGCGGCGACGGCGCAAGACGACCAGGGGCGAGAGGCCATGGGTTTCTCCGAATGGGTCGCGGGACCGGCGGTGTGCGTGCGGTGCGCACCGACGGGGCGATACGAGGCGATAGCAGAGACGGATACGCGGCCGGGCCGTCCGATGAGATGCAGAGAGGCCGGCGGGGGCACTGTGCGACATCGCGCAGCTCGCGTCAAACCCACCGCTGTCGGGCCCGCCAGACCTGGGGACGGCGGGGGAGGGCGGGGAGACGGCGCGCCCGGGTTTACGCCCGACGTAAGTTGGATTACGTCGGGCGTAAACCGGCGACCGCCGTTTTAGCCCGCCAAGGAGCATCCGGTGAAGCAGTCCAAGCCCGTCCCGTCCGTCGCGCGCGGGGCCGCCCCGGCCGAGAACGCCGCCGCCAAGAAGGTCCCGTTCAAGAAGCCCGCGCGCCCGCTCCCGCCGGCGCTCGCCGCGAACGCGCGCGCGGCGAAGGAGCTCGCGCAGGCACGCCTCAAGGCGCGTGGCGAGGCGGCGATCGAGCGTATTCGCGAGAAGCTCACCGACGTCGCAGCGAACCTGCTCGACGTGGGCGGTAACCTGGCCGAGCTCGACGTCCCCGGTGTTGTCGAGGCGCTCGGCTACGCGAGCTTCGACGACGTCTGCCAACAGCTGCTCGGCATCAGCGCCGCGACGGCGCGCCGCTGGATGGCGATCGCCCGGAACCTCGAGCGGCGCGTCGTGCTCGAGGTGGGCATCGACCGCGCGCGGGCGCTCCTCGAGCTGGCCGAGGCGACGCCGGCGGACGATCGCGCCGAGGACCTCATCGAGGCCACGCTCGTGCTTCCGTCGGGCGAGGCGCTCGTCGTCAAGACCGCGACGAACGAGCGGCTCGACGCGGCGGCCAAGGCGTTTCGCCAGGTGCGCGCCGACGAGGCCGGCAAGAAGCCGCGCGGCTTCACGACCTCGCCGGCCGAGCGCAAGGCCCATGCGGCGATCGTCAAGCGCCTCGCACGCGCCCCGAAGGCGGCGCTCGCGACGACGCGCCTCGTCGCGCAACGCGAAGGGGGGCCCAAGGTGGTCCTCGAGGTGCGGCTCGCCGCGTGGGACGAGACGCTGGCCGTTTTGGTGTGAGGCGGGGGTCGCGCGCTTCGAGAGCGACAGTCGCGACCAGTCGATCTAGGGTGAGTTCATGCAGATCATGATCGTGCTGGCGACGGCGACGGCCTTGACCCTCTATGGCTGCGGCGGCTCCGATGGAGTCGTCGCGGGTGCCGATGGCCGATCCGACACCGGACTCGGGACCGAGACCGAGTCCGAGACCGAGTTCGAGATCGAGTCCGAGTCCGAGACCGAGACCGAGTCCGAGACCGAGACCGAGTCCGAGTCCGAGACCGAGTCCGAGACCGAGTCCGAGACCGAGTCCGAGACCGACGTCGCCCTCTCACCGACCACGCCGGAGGAGGAGCCCAACAACGGCGCGACCCTCACCGAATACAACGCGCTCGCGCTCGGGACGACCGCCACTGGCGCCATCGGCGTTGCCAAGGACGCCGACGTCTTTCGCGTCCCCACACTGCCGGGTCACGTCTACCGCGCCGTCCTGACGGCGCCGCCGTCTTCGGTCCTGGCGGCGCATCTCACGGTCATGGACACCGGGCGCTCGAACGACCCGGCTGGCGACGACTACGTTAAGATGGCCGTCGGCGCCGGCGGCCCCGCCGTGGTTGAGTGGCTCGCGATGGGCGAGGGCGGGCACTTCCTCATCGTGCGCGACGGTCGCAACCTCAAGGGTGGCAGCGTCGGCAGCGGCGCGCACAGCTACGAGGTCGTCGTGACCGAGCGCGTCCTCGCCGACGTCTCGGGCGCGCCCCTGGTCTTTCCCGCGACGCGCGAGGACGCCCTCCCGTCCGCCGGCGGCCTCCGCCTCTTCGCCTTCGACGGCGCCGAGGGCCAGAACCTCCGCGCCGATCTCCGCGCCAGCGGCGACATGGACGCGCGCCTGCTCGTCTTCGCCACGGCCACCGGCGACTGGATCGCGCGCAACGACGACCGCGGCGCGAGCGACGTGGACCCGCTCCTCGACGCCCCGCTGACCGAGAGCGGCGCCATGCTGCTCGTGGTCGAGAACATCGCGCCCTCGGCGACGACGTTCGGGTTCACGCTGACCTGTCAGGTCCTCTGACCGCAGCGGATCGCCGCGTGCGATCCCCGTCGCCGCGCACCGGTTCCTAGCGCGCGAACCAGCGCCCGGGGTCGAGCTCGATCGCCTCGAACGGCGGCAGCCTCACGGCACCCGCTCCGATCGCCGTCGCCTCGATCACCCAGCGCGTATCGAGGCCCTTCAACACCTCGACCGACTCGGCGACCGGGTCGACGAGCCACACCCAGGGTACGTCCTCGCGCCGGTAGATCGGCAACTTCAGGAGGCGATCGATACGGCGCGTGCTCGGCGAGGCGATCTCGCAGACCCAGTCCGGCGCGAGCGTGAAGCCCATCGTGTCGGGGATCTCCGGCATGCGCTCGCGACGCCAGCCGGCGAGGTCGGGCACGAGCACATCGCGTCCGAGGTGGAGCTCGGGCTCATCGAGGATCACCCCGCCGCTCGGGTCGCGGTCGAACGGCGCGATGTCCATCCCAATCCGCGAATGCGCGCGCGAATGCCGGCTCGCCGGGCGGGGCGAGAGATGGAGCTCGCCGGCCAGGATCTCGGCGACCTTGTTAGGCGGCGCGTCGATAACGTCCTGGTAGGTCGCTGGGATGATCTGCTTGGCCGATGTCATGACGACCTCCAGCGCCGAGCGTACGCGTCCGCCGCCGGGGCCGCCAGCCGTGAGGCACCAGCGCCGGCCGTGGGCTCGTCGAGCCCGGGCCCGCGGGCGGGCTAACGTCGTTCAGCCGTGGGCCGCGGCTCCGAGAGAAGGGCCCGTTGCTCCCTGCACGCGTCAGGCTCATAGTCTCTCGGCCACCGCTCTCCCGCAGAACAACCGGGTGATCCACACGATGACCACCACCGACCATCCGCTTCGCTACGAGACGCGCGCCGCGCTGGCGGCCCTGCCGTGGTTCGAGATCGAGGCCGGCGAGATCGTGCTGGCCGACCGCACCGTCGGCCCGGTCATCGACACCCACACGCACTATGCGCTCCCGAGCCTGTCGATCCACGCGATCGACATGACGCGCGAGACGCCCGACTCGAACCTGCTGATGGGCCCCTGCTGCGCCCACCACCTCGACATCCGCGCCAACCAGTGCTTCGGCCCGGCCGAGCTCGCCCACATGAAGCGCGACCTCCTCCTTGGCGCCTTCACCGGTCGCGGCCACCGCGCCGACCACACCGCCCCGAACCTCGCGCGCGACATGCGCTCGATGAACATCGTGCACGCCTTTGTCCTCGGCATCGACCTCGCGATCCCGAATCGCCACGCCCACGACACGCTCATCGCGGCGCGCGCGCGCTCCGAAGCGACCGGCTACGGCAGCGTCCACCCCCGCTCGCTACGCGCCCGCGAGCGCTTCGAAGAGCAGCTTCATCTCGGCGCGCGCGGCATCAAGCTCCACCCGCCCAACCAGCTCTTCCGGCCCGACGCGTGGTGCGCCAAGCGCATCTATCGGTGGTGCGGCGAGGAGGGGATCCCCGTCTTCTGGCACTGCGGACCCGCCGGTATCGAGCCCAAGATCTCGCAGGCCTTCGCGCAGGTGCGCTACTACGAGCGCCCGATCCGCGAGCTGCCCGGCACCGACTTCGTCCTGGGGCACGCCGGCTCGCTGCAACATCGCGAGGCCATCGCCATCCAGCGGCGCTATCCGAACGTGTGGCTCGAGATCTCGGGACTCTCGCTCGGCCAACTGAACGACGTCATCGCCGAGGCCGACACCGACCGCGTCGTCTTTGGCTCCGACTGGCCTTTCTACCATCCGGTGCTGCCGCTCGCGAAGGTCCTCATCGCCACCCAGGACCGACCGGTCCTGCGGCAGAAGATCCTCCACGACAACGCGGCGCGTCTCCTCGAGCGCTCCGAGAAACACCGCTGATCACACCGGACGCGGCGGCGCGCGGCCGCGCGAGCCTGCGCGAGACCGTTCCGCGATGGCATGCCCCGACGACGTGTGCTAGCGTACGCCCGTCCGCCTCGGCGGACATCGGGTTGGCGCCCTGGTCGGAAGCCTCTGGCGCGAGGGTGCGTCCATCCGGTCGCTCGCTGCTCTGTCGTGTCGGGACTGGTGGGTTCGACGTGGGCTCGACCTCCCCCGCGTGGCCATACGCTTCGCATGCAGGTGCGCTCGATTCGTCGGGACACCAAGGCGCGCGGGGCGGGCCCCGGGTCAAAGCGAGCCTGTCGTCCGGAAGTCTTGGCGCCGGGGCGCGGGTCCGACCGTTGGCCGCCTTCGAGCACGTCGGACGGTGTCTTGTGCCGGGGCGCCTTCCCCCTTCGTTGGTCGAGTTCACGCGGAAGGCGGATGCAACGTGGCCGAGCGCATCGAAGATCTCGAACAGCTGCGCGGGCAGTTCATGCACGAGCTGCAGCAGTCCCAGCCGAACCTCGCGCATCAAGATGACTACATGCGCTACTGGCACGCCGCCGAGCGCGAGGCCGGCCAGACCGACGACCTCGGCAAGCTCGAGAACTGGGTGCGGCAGCTGGCGCGCGACAAGGAGCAGATCCAGGCCCTCAAGCAGCGCGCCGAGGAGTCGGGTCCCGAGCACGAGGGTATGGCGATCGTGCTGCAGGTTCTGACCATGCTGCTCGAGATGCTCGAGGGCGTCGAGAAGCGCATCCGCCGCCTGCGCGACGAGCGGCGCGCCCTGCTGGCGGCGATCCTCTGGGCGGCCGGGCCGGGGGTCTTGCCCAAGACCGACGACAACGACGACAAGAAGAAGAAGGACGAGGCCAAGCAGACCAGCGCGATCCAGGACGCGCAGGCCCTGAAACAAGCGCCGCCCAAGGTCGAGCCCAAGAAGGAAGACAAGAAGATGCAGCGCTGAGCGCGCCCTGCGCGGCACGCCGCGCGGCGCCTGTGCGGTGCCTACGCGACGTCGGAGGCCGTGGAGATCAAGGCGTCGCGGGCTCGAACTGATTCGTGCGCACGCCGCTCACGCCGAAGATCTCGTGGCTCTCGGTGCCGCGCTCGCTCTGGCTCTGGACGACGAAGTCGTTCATGGCGCCGATGATGCGGTCCCAGGTGTAGAAGCGGCTGCCCTCGCGGCCCCCGGTCTCGGCCCCGCGCAAGACGTTCGTGAGGAGGATGCGCGCGACGTGCGGCATGTTGTGGAACCAGCCCATCTGGGTGTCGTTGACGACGTCCGCGCGCAGCCACCCCTGCGGGTCCTCGGGGGTCTGGTTGTGGGCGAAGATCTGCTTCGTATAGTACTCGTAGCTCCAGCACGAGCTCATGAGGAAGATCTGGTAGCGGCCCGGGTACATGCTCGCATCGTTGAGCACATTGAGGCTGCCGTAGAACGAGTGGCCGTTGTACACGACGATCTCGTTCTGCGAGACCAGCGTCTTGAACAGGTTCGTGTCGTCGTGCTGGAGGTCCTTGAGGACCTCGGGGCCGATGACGGTGATGGTCTCGGTGAGGCCGCTCACGACCCTCTGCAGCACGTCGCCCTGGAGTGCGTCGATCGCGCGGAAGCCGCGGTTCTTGAGGTCGCGCACGAGGGTGTCGCGGCCGTCGGTGCCCCAGTCCCATTTGCCCGGCTCCCAGTCGTGGTCGGCCGCGCCGAAGAAGAGCACGACGTCGATCTTCTGATCGGCGACGAGCTGGTCGTACTCCGGGTAGACCGTCTTTTGCGGCGCCAGATCGCGTAGCGTCAGGTGCGCCTCGACGCGGCCGATGCCGGCGGCTTCCATGGCCGTTGCGCAGCCTTCCTTGTTCGGGTCGTAGTAGTAGAAGTAGTTGTACGCCTCGGCCGAGGTCGCCTCCGCGTTGAGGCAGGCGAGGCCTACCTTCTCGGCCATCAGGTCGGGGCGATCCGGCAGGATGGCGCTGAAGGCGCTCGCCTTGACCGCCTCGAGCGTGGTGCCGGCCTTGGTCAGCTCCTCGGTCGAGACGATGCTCTCGAGCGTGCTCTGATAGGCGATGCGGAGCGCGTCACCGTCAAAGTCAACCGACACGACCTGCGCAGTGCTGCTGCTCAGGTTCATGTGCAGGGTCGAGGCGTTGATCTGGTTCTTGGCGAACTTGATCTGCGTGTCGAGAAGAGACTGGACGCGGTAGCCGCCGGCCAGGATCTCCTCGCGGTAGGCGATGCGCTCGGTCTCGTTCTTGCCGCCCAGATCAACGTGGAGCTCGGACGCGAAGACGCCCTCGAGCTCGACCGCGAGCGTCGACAGATACCCCGTGTCCGACTTGCCGTCGGGGGTCTCGGGGATGAGGTCGTCCTCGACCGCGGGCGTCGCGTCATTAGCCGCGTCCGCGCAAGCGGCCGAGCCGAGCGCCAGGGCGATGACGGCCGGCAGGCCGCCCCAGAGGAAGGTCGAGCGTGAGGTTCGCGGGTGTACGAGATCGAGGGTCACGGGCTGTCTCCGTCGAGGGTTGCCGTCGTCCGACGCGCGGTCTGCTACCACGTCAGCGACCGGCTCGCACGAAGGCGGTCGCGGCCGCGCGGTGTGCGGGGTTGCACGTCGCGGCGCCCCCGGTCGCGCGCGGTCGCGAGGGGAGCCGTGTGCGGTGGAGCCCCATCCGTGTTACCAACAGCGGCGAGTTGTGACGGGGCCCCCTCCCGCGAAGGGGCCCTGAAGGTGAACGCGATGGCCACGGCTCCGGCAGCCTCGTTTCTGGTCACCTTCGGCATGGGCGCCTTGGCCGGCGCGGTCCTTTGCGCGTGGCCGGTGCTCGTATGGCGGGCGATGCGTGACCTTCCGCGGCGCCGCGCGGTGACGGCTCGGACGGCCTGCGTCGCGCTCGCCTGGCTCGCACTCACGGGCGGTCTGGCCGGCGCCGGGGCCTTCGCGCGGCTGGACCAGGTGCCGCCGCGCCTCGTCTTCGCGATCGTGCCGATGTTCGTGGGGGTCGTCTTCCTGGCGCGTTCGCCCCTCGGTCACACGCTCGCGATGCGCACGCCGCTCTGGCTCCTCGTCGGCCTCCAGGCGTTTCGACTGCCGCTCGAGCTCGTCATGCACGCGGCCGCCGCGGAGGGCACGATGCCGCCGCAGATGACGTTCGCCCTCGTCGACGGCGCGTGGGGCCTCAACTACGACATCCTCACGGGCGCCAGCGCGCTCGTCTTGGCGCTCCTCGTCCGAAGCGGTCGCGCCGGGCCGCGTGCCGTCGCGATCTGGAACGTCGCCGGACTCGTGCTCCTCGCGGCCATCGTCGCCAATGCCATCGCGAGCCTGCCGATCATCGCCGCGTTTGGGACCGACGCACGCCACCTGAACACCTGGATTGCGTTCGCGCCGTTCGTCTGGCTCCCGACCGTGCTCGTCGGCTCCGCGCTCCTCGGGCACCTGCTCGTATTTCGGGCGCTACGGGCCGCGGCCCGCGCGGGCTCTCAGGGCTTGGGCGCGATGTAATACCGCAGCGCCTCGACCGCCTCGAGCGGCTCGCGCGCGAACGTCACCATCGCGCGCGTCTTCTGATCGAGCTGCGTCGCATCCGCCAGCGCGCGCACGACCTCGGGCCACCCCTCGCCCAGCAGCACGATCTGACGATACGGCGCATCCGGCTCGAGACCCCAGGCCCACACCTGCGTCAACACCGCGAGCGAGCGCAGATCCCCCGGCAGCACGATGATCGCATCGGCCAGCTCGAGCACGCGCTCGAGCGCCTGGAACAACGTCGGGCGCGTCTCGGTCTCGGCCCCGACCACGTCGAGGCGCGCCGCACCTGGCACCGCGATCGCCGCCACGCGCCCATCGTACGCACGCGCGTGACGCGCCACGACGGCCGCCGTCTGGCCCTCGCCCTCGACGATGATTGCGTACCCGAGCCGCGCCAGCTCGCGCCCGACCGCAGCCGCCACGTCCTCGAGCCGCGCGCCCCGCGCATCGCCGAACCGGGCCGGTCCCAAGACTGCTATCGCCGCTCGCTCGCCGTACACGCTGCCTCGCCCCAAGTCGAACAGGGACGATGCTCGTCCCAGGCGCGAATTGTCAAGCAAACCCCCGCGTGCTAACCCGCATGGCCGTGTTCTCCCGAATCGCGCCACTCGCTCTCTCCGCGCTCGTCGGCGGCGCTTGTCAGGACGCGAGCACGATGTTCGGCGGCGTCTGGGAGACGCCCGAGCCGTTCACCAGCGCGCTCTACGCGGGCAAGGTCTCGCTCGCCATCGGGCACTTCGGGCGCGAGATGACCGGCGTCGTGCATTTGCTCGACAAGGACGGCTTCGAGCTCGACGCGTGCCCGTGCGCGTTTCTCGAGCAGGAGGACCTCGACCTCGGGACTCGCGCGTTCGTCCTCGTCTCGCAGCGTTGCCAGGATGTGCGCTGGATCTGGCGGCTCGTCCTCGACACGCGCGGCCCCGTCGAGGTCCTCACGGGCACGGTCGAAGCGCAGGGCGCGGCCGAGACGGTCCCGCTGCGCCTCGAGCTGGTCGATCGCTTCGTGTCTGATCAGGACAAGGAGTGCGCCCAGCCGTGAGTGCGCGCCGTCCCATTCTCCTCGGGCTGAGCGCTGCGCTCGCCCTGGTCCCCATCGCGGCGCGACCCTCGCACGCGGCGGACCTCGACCCGCACGCGACCTGGGAGCCGCTCGCGGTCGGCGTCCTGCCGGTCACGTTTCTCCCGCCGGCGTCCCACGGCGCGTCCGCCCAAGCGTCCCGGGAAGAACCCGAGCTCGCCGAGCGCTGGCAGGGCCAGCTCGAGCGCGCCCTCGCGGCGCGTGACGCCGTCGTCCTCCACGGGCTCGACCCCATTCGCCAACGCCTCGCGAGTCACCCGCAGCTCCAGCGTACGGCGACCATCGCGCGCGAGCGCTTCGAGCTCGGGCTCGCGCATTGGCGCGAACTCCAGCTCAAGGAGGCGCTCGCCGATCTCGACCGCGCCCGCACCCTCTACCTCGAGGCGTTCGAGGACCTCGCGAACCCGTCCGCGCTGGCGGACGTCGAGCTCCAGCGCGGCCTGGTCCTGCGCGAGCTGAGCGACCCCGTCGCCGCCGACCTCGCCTTCCGCGCCCTCTTCGCGCTCGACCCGGGGCGCGAGATCCAGCATGGCTACTACGACGCCGAGACCGAGCGCGCGCTCCTCGACGCCGCGCGCGATGTCCGGCAGCGGCCCAACCCGCTCGCGGCCCTGTGGGAGCCCGAGCGCCTGAAGGCCGCGGGAAAGCTCGTCGGCGTCGACCTCTGGGCGTACGGGCTCATCCTGCCCGCCGTCGGCGCCGCCGCCGGAGGCACGCCGAGCGCCCCGGAGCTCGCGCTCGCGATCCTCGACCTGCGTCTCGGCGGCGGCACGCGCCTCATCCAGATCCCGCTCGGCGCCACGTTACTTGCCCAGGACCGTCTCGACCGCGAGCTCTCGGTCTGGCACACCTGCGCCCTCGAGGCGCGCGGCGCGCGCATGCCGAGGCGCTCCAAGTACGCATGGGACGTGGATCTCGGCTATGTCCACTCCGTCTGGATCCGCCACAGGCGGACGCGCGATTTTCTGCACGGCCCCGGCGCCGAAATCGGTCTCGCGTGGCGACCCACCCCAGGGCTCGAGCTCTACGCGCGCACAGCGCAGGTCGTCACGATGGTCGACTCGAACAGCGATCTCCTCGATGCCTTCACGGTCACGCGCACCACCCTCGGCGCGGGTCTCACGGTGGAGTCCGAGGGCGTGCAATTCACGCTGCGCGCCGGGCTCGACCTCGCGCTTTCCCTGTCGGACATCCACACGACCACCGATGTCGACTGCAAGTTCTTCGGCGCCGAGAGCGAGCGCTGCGGGGGGATCTTCCGGGCGAAAGTCCCGGCGGTCTGGTTCGGCTTCGACTTCGCGGTCGCCTTGCGCTTCAGGCCCGCGCGCACGTGGTTCGTCGCCTTCACCGCGGGTGCGGCCAGCTACGTCGTCGCGCCCGAGGCCGCGCGCGAGCTCAACTTTCCCCTTTACGGAAGTCTTGGATTCGGGCTTCCGTTCTGACCATCCCCGTGGCTCCGAGGTCCGTCCATGCGCGTTCGATCCTCCGCTTCGATTCTAAGTGCTCTCCTGGTCGCCTCCTTCGTGAGCGCCGGCGCGTGCTCGAAGAAAGACACGCCCGTGGCCGACGCTGCGGCCGCGACCACGCCCCCCGCCACGCCGACCGCGCCGCCGCCCGAGGCGACCAAGCCCAAGGAAGCGCCTGACGCGGGCACCGAAGCGCAGGCCGAGACGGCCGCCCCGCCCAAGCTCGACGGAACGCCAGTGGCGCTGGGCGCCCCGATCGTCCCGCCGTCGCAGGCGCCGATGGCCCTGACCGCGGTGCCGACCTATCCCGACGGGATCGTCGCGGTCGCCGGGATCCAGAGCATCGCGGGGCTCTTCGCCGATGCGGCCGTGAAAGACGGGCCGTCGGCGGCGATGGCGCTCGGGGCCATCGGCCAGCGCCTCGGCGTGCCGACGCTCGATTGGGTCGCGCAGGATAAGCCGCTCGTTTTGGCGATCCCCGATCCCAAGCAAGACCCCGACGGCTTCATCGTCGCCGTGCCGCTCGCGAACGCGGGCCTCGACGCGGCCGCGCTGGCGATGCCGGCGGGGACCGACACCGAGGGGCACTTCGCCAAGCTGGTCGTCCGCGACCGCGCGCTCTACTTCGACAAGCTCGCGACGCACCTGGTCGCGACGAGTCACAAGGAGCTCTTCAAGACGTTCGGCGCGTTCGTCAAGGACACGCTCGTCGCCTGGACGCCCGGTGACACGATCGTGCTCGAGTCCAATATCCAAGCGCTCATGAAGACCTACGCCGAGGAGCTGAAGCAGGCGCAGGCGATGCTGCCGATGATGATGGAGGGGATGGCGCGAAAGGGCGTGAAGCTGCCGCAGGGCGCCCAGATGCTGGCCCTGGTCGAGAAGCTCCTGAAGTTCAGCCAGGACATCGAGCGGGCGACGATCGGCGCCGACCTCCGCGGTGCCTTCCCGCGGATCGGGTTTGCGGTGGCGGCCAAGGAGGGCTCCGAGCTCGCCAAGGACCTCGCGGCGATCACGACGCCGAAGGTCACATGGCCGCCGAGATCGCAGCCGACGCATGGTTCTCGTTTGCGATGGATGCCTCGCTCGATCTCGGCTTCAATCCGTCGTCGCTCATCGAGGGGATCCAGGCCGCGCTCGAGCCGCAGGGACAGGCGCTCACGCCCGACGAGCTGCAGCGCCTGAGCAGCGTCGCCGAGAAGATGCACGAGCTCACCAAGGGCCCGTCGGCGTTCTGGTTCAGGGCCGAAGGAGCCCAGCCGTACACGGTGGAGTCGATCACGCTCTCGTCGGACGCGGTCGCGGCGCGCGACGCCCAGGTGGCTTTCTTGGATCTCATCTTCCAGAAGGTGTGGTCGATCGGGCGCGGCAAGATGATCGAGGCCGGCGTGCCGGCGGACAACGTTCCGGGCCCGGGCGACACGGGCGGGGTCATCGCGCTCGTCAACAAGCTCGCGGGCGCGCGCGGCTTCAACATCGCGCTGACCAACGGCGCGGTCGCCAAGGGGTTGGCGCTCGGGATCGAGTGGTCGGCGCTGCCGCTGCGTGGCCCCATCGCGCAGATCCTGCCGCTCGTCGTGGGGCCCAAGCTCGAGCTCGGCCTCGCCGCGGTCGAGAAGCGCCTCGCGTTCGCGCTAGGGCCAACGGCGGTCGCGCGCAGCGAGGCTCTGGCGAAGGCGACGACGCCCGCGGCCCCGCCGGCCTGGCTCGGCGACGCGGCCCAGAACGGCTTCGCGCTGGTCGCCTTCCGGCCCGCGCAGCTCGCCGCGCTCCTCGCCCAGACGCCCATTCTGTCCGGTCATCGCGAGGACATCGCGAAGCTGCCGGATGCGCCGTTTGTCTTGAGGGCGCTCACGGAGGGGCGTGCCCTGCGCTTCGAGCTCGCCATCCCACGCGAGCTCGTGACCGCGCTCGCGCTCTTCTTCTGAGCGACCCCCTGACCGTCTGATCGTCAGGACACGGGCTTGGCAGCCGCTCCAGCGGGCGCTGCCGAGCCCTTCGTTTTTCCGCGGGCCAGCGCGCTCTTCTTGTTGAACGTCAGGTCGATGACGAGCGCGATGACGCCGCACGAGATCCCGATATCCGCCACGTTGTAGGTCGGCCAGTGCATGAAGCCGAGGTTCATGTCGATGAAGTCGATGACGTAGCCGTAGCGGATCCGGTCGATGAAGTTGCCGACCGCGCCCGCGAGGATCCCGGCGAAGGCGACCTGGATGAACCATGCTCCGTCGGGCAGGCGACGGATGACGATGCCGATGACCAAGAACGCGCCGACCGTGAGGAGCATGAAGAGGACGTGGCGGATGTCGGGCGAGACCCCCTTCAAGAAGCCGAACGCGGCGCCCGGGTTCTCGGAGTAGACGAACTTCCACCAGTCCCCCATCACGTCGACGTGGTTGTCGGTCACGAGGAAGGTGTCGCCGGCGGCCACGCGCGTTGCCGCTGCGACGCCGCGATCGGTGCTCGGGATCGGGTGGATGCGTTGATCGGCGAGCAGCGCCTGGACCTTCTCGGCATCGAGCTTGCGAAACACCTCGGGTAGCCAGTTGGCAAACGTGCGGGCGCCGAGGGCCTCCTCGGTCAGGCGCGCAGCCTCGGCGCGTTGCGCGGGTCCGAGCGCGAGCTGGAGCCAGCGATCGAGGCGGTTGCGCTCCGCGTAGAGATCGAACCCGCGCGGCGCAAGCGACGGATCGTCGCGCCAGAAGACGTAGAGTCCGCGCACGCCACCGGGTGTCTGCACGACCGGTCCCGCGGAGGCAAAGAGGGAGTCGGCGGCCTGCCACGCGACGGCGGGCGCGAGGCGCTCCACGCTGCCCATGCGCAGCTGCAAGGTCGCGTCATCCCAGCCGAATCGCGCCTTCAGCACCTCGGCCACCGGGCGCCCGACCTCGTTGGCCTCGATGACGACCGGCACCGGGTGCGTGGGGCTCGCGAGGTTACCGTCCGCCCAGCCCTTGGTCGCCAGGTCGCCGAAGAGCCACAGGCCGAAGACCGCAAAGAAGCGAATCCATTTCTTGGTCGATGGGGTCAACAGGTCCTCCCGAATGAGCGCCGGCCGAAGCGGCGCGGCACCATAACGCCTCGGGCCGAGTGGGTCTAGCGCGCTTGACGCGCGCGCCCCGTAGGGTTAGCCCAACCAGGTGCGAAGCCCACGCGAGTCCATTGCCTTGTGCGTCGCGGCGCTGCTGGCCCTCGGCGCAGGGTGCGCCGCGACCGAGGTGGACCGGCTCATCAAGGCGACCGACCGCACGATGGAGCGGGCGAGCCTGCGCTTCGAAGCGCCTGTGACCGCGTCCGAGAAGGACCAGGACCTGGCACCGGACGGGGCCGCGGAGGGCCAGGATGCGCCGCGTCTGGCGCGCCCGAGTCACGCGGCGGCCTACCAGTATTGGACGGCGGTGGCGTATCTGGGCGAGACGCGGCGACTCCGGGCGCGGGCCGAGTTCGGGCAGGCGCTCGCGCTGGTGCGCGTCGCGCAGAAGGCGGTCGCGGAGGCCCTGCGACTGCTCGAGGCGCCATGAGGCCCGGGGCGCGCAGGGCGCGGGTGCTGGCCACGCTCATTGCGCTTGCGATGGGTGCGTGCGCGTCGGTGAGTGACGTCCGAGAGCGCGCCGCGGCACTCACGCCGCGCATTGATCCGGCCACGCGAGGCGCGAACGGATATTGTCCGCCCCGCGAGCTGGCCTTTGCCGCCGCCGAGCTGGCCTTCGCGCAGGCGGCCGCCGATCGCGCCGACCCCGGAGCGGCCGCGCGGCACCTCTGTGCTGCGCAGTATTGGACGCGCGCGGCCCAGGCCAAGACCAGCGCCTGCGCCGTGATCGCGCCGATTCCGCCCGAACCCGCCGAACCCGCCGAACCCAGCGACCTCAGCGACCTCATTCGTCCAAGCGCCCCCGGAGAGTCCCCATGAGCACCTGGAACGTCCTTCTCGCCGGCGGCGTCGGCTCCCGTTTCTGGCCGCTCTCGCGCGCTGGCTACCCCAAGCAGCTCCTCGATCTCACCGACCAGGGCCCGATGCTGCGCGTCACCTACGAGCGCGCCAAGAAGTTCGCGGCCCCCGACCACACGCTCGTCGTCACCTCGAAGAACCTCGTGCGCCAGGTCGCCGACATCCTCCCGGAGATCCCGCCGCGCTACATCCTCGCCGAGCCCATGGGCAAGAACACCGCGCCCGCCATCGCCTGGGCCGCCATCGAGGCGGTCATCCGCGACGAGAACGCGCGCCTGGCGGTCCTGCCGGCCGACCACTTCATCGCCGACACCAAGGCCTTCGAAGAGGACGTCGAGCGCGCCCTGGGGATCGCCGCGACCGGCAAGATCGTGACGATCGGGATCCCGCCGACCTTCCCCGAGACGGGCTACGGCTATATCCGCCGCGGCGCCGCGCGTGCCGATGGATCCTACGCCGTCTCGGCCTTCGTCGAGAAACCCGACGCCGCGACGGCCGCCGGTTACCTCGCCCAGGGCGGCTACGACTGGAACGCGGGCATGTTCTTCATGGGCGCGCGGACCTACCTCGAAGAGCTCGAGCGCTTCGAGCCCGACATGGCCAAGGTCATGGAGGACGCGGTCGACGTGCGCACCGCCTATCCGCATGTCCGCTCGGTCAGCGTCGACTACGCCGTCATGGAAAAGACCGACAAGGTCGTCGTCTTGCCGGCGACGTTCCCGTGGTCCGACGTCGGGACGTGGCACGCGATGTGGGAGCACCGCCAGCCGGGTGCGAGCAGCTTCCGGCGCGGCGACGTCTTCGAGCTCGACAGCGACGAGAACATCATCGCGGGCGAGGGCGGGCTCGTCTGCGCCATCGACACCCACGGCATGGTCATCGTCCACACGCCGGATGCGACGTTGGTGTGTCCGCGCGCGTCCGCGCCGCGCGTGAAGGAGGCGGTCGACGCGCTCGCGCGCTGGGGGCGGACGGACATCCTATGAACACGCAGATCTTCCGCGCCTACGACATCCGCGGCGTCGCCGACCGCGATCTGACGAACGAGGTCGCGTTCGCCATCGGCTGGGCCTACGCCACCATGGTCGCCGCGCATCGCGGCAAGGCGCCAAGCGCCACCACCATCTGCCTCGGGCGCGACTGCCGCCTGTCGTCCGATCGTTTGTACACCAACTTTCTCGGCGGCGTGCGCGCCGTCGGTGTGGCGGTCGTCGACATCGGCGTCGTGGCGACGCCCGAGCTCTACTGGTCTGTCTTCGCGCGCGCGGCCGACGGCGGCGTGCAGATCACCGGCAGTCACAACCCGGCCGACCAGAACGGCTTCAAGATGATGCTAGGGCAGGGGACCCTGCACGGCGACAAGATCGAAGCGCTGCGGGACCTCATCGCCTGCGACGTAGCCACCTGGATGGCCGCCTTCCGCGCACCACACGACCTCCGCGCCACGCCCTGGCCCGAGCTCCGCGCCGCCTACGTCGCCGACATCGCCGCCCGGCTGCGCATCGGCGCGCGCATGCCCAAGGTCGTGCTCGATGCCGGGAGCGGCGCCGGCGGTCCGGCCGGGCAGGCCCTCCTGGAGATGCTTGGTGTACCACACATCGCGCTCTACACCGCGATGGACGGGCGTTTCCCGCATCATCACCCGGACCCGACGGTCGAGGCGAACCTGGTCGACCTCATCCGCACCGTGCGCGCCGAACGCGCCGATATCGGGATCGCCTTCGATGGTGATGCGGACCGAATCGGCGTCGTCGACCACACCGGCAAGATCCTCTGGGGCGATCGCCTGCTGGTCGTGCTCGCGCGCGACGTCCTCTCGCGCAACCCGGGGGCGGCCGTCGTCGGCGAGGTCAAGTGCTCCAAGACGCTCTTCGCCGAGATCGCCAAGGCGGGCGGGCGCCCGATCATGAGCGCCGTCGGGCACTCGATCATCAAGGACCGCATGAAGAAGGAGGGCGCGCTCCTCGCGGGCGAGATGTCGGGCCACATCTTCTATGCAGAGCGCTGGTACGGCTTCGATGATGCGATCCACGTCATGGCGCGCCTTATCGAGATCCTCTCGCACACGGGCGCCTCGCTCGCCGAGCTTCTGGCCGACGTCCCCGAGACCGAGGTCACGCCCGAGATCCGGCTCGACTGCTCCGACGACAAGAAGTTTGCGATCGTGGCCGAGGCCGTCGCGCACTACCAGGCGGCGCATCCCGTCGTGGACATCGACGGGGCGCGCATCGACTTCGGCCACGGCTGGGGCCTCATCCGCGCCTCGAACACGCAGCCGGTGATCGTCCTGCGTGCCGAGGCCGAAACAGCCGCCGGACTGGCCCAGATCAGGGCCGAGCTCGAGGCGTTCGTCGCCGCCCGGGGCTAGCGATGAACCTCCGCGTCCTCGCCTTTGCGCTGCCTGTTCTCGCCCTTCACTGCAGCGACGAATCCTTGCAGGCCGACGCAAGTGTCGAGTCCGAGTCCGAGTCCGAGTCCGAGACCGAGTCCGAGACCGAGTCCGAGTCCGAAACCGAGCTCCCATCCCCATCCCCCGTCCCGAGCCTCGCCGCCCGCGGCTTCCACGAGCTCCGCGCCATCGTCCACCTGCACTCGGCCTTCAGCCACGATGCCTGCGACGACGCCGGCCTCGCCCCCGACGGGACGCCGAATTGGGACTGCATCCATCGCATGAAGCGCGCCCTGTGCGCCGAGCACATCGCCATCGCCTTCATGACGGACCATCCCGCCCACATGCGCGAACAGCCCTTCGGCGTCCTCCTCTACGCCGAGCCGCCCGCCGACGACGAGATCCTCACCAACGACGCGGGCGACCCCATCGCCGTCCGCATCGCCTGCGACGCGGGCGAGGGCGGCCCCGCCGGCACCCCGCTCGCCGGCAAGGTGACGCTGCTCGTCGGCGCCGAGGGCACGCACACGATGCCGATCGGCCTCGAGCGCCACCTCGATCCGCCCGAGCGCTACGGCGTCGCCCTCGAAGACACGACCCCCGCGGCCGACATCGACGCGATGATCGCCGCTGTGCGGGCCGCCGGCGGCTTCGTCGCCATCGCCCACTCCGAAGAGCGCGAGCTCTCGGCCGCCACCATCATCGCCCACGACCTCGCCGCGATGGAGCTCTACAACTTCCACGCGAACTTCGTGAACGTCCTCGGCACCAACGTCGCCGCGGCGCTCGGCGACCTCGATCCCTTCGCGGATCCGACCGCCGCCGTGCCCGCCCCCGATCTCGCCGCCCTCGCCATGCTCGCCAGCTACCCCGAGCCCGCCCTCGACAAGTGGCGCGCCGTAAGCGCCGCCCGCGCGATCACCGCGTTCGCCGGCAGCGACGTCCACGAGAACGGCACCCTCCCCGCACTCTGCGCGAACCCCGACGTCTGCGAAGGACTCGTGGCCGACTACCCGAACATGGTGCGCGCCCTCCAGACCGGCGGCCCGCTCATGCTCGGCGACGGCGAGCGAATCGACAGCTACGCGCGCGTCTTTCGCTGGGTCCAGAATCGCCTCTGGGTCTCCTTCGACGCGCCCGGCGCGGACACCGCCCGCGGCGCGATCGACGCCCTCGAGTCCGCATTTCAAGCGGGCCGCAACGTGGTCGTCTTCGAGGTCCTCGGGGACGCTCCCGGCGTCGCGTTGGTCGCCCGCGACCGTCAAGGCACGGTCATCGACATGGGCCAGACGGTCCACGTCGCCGACGGCGCGACGCTCTATGCGACGCTCCCGAGCGCCCCGATCCCCGGCCGAACCGCCACCTGGAGCGATGGCCGCGCGGCCGCCATGGAGGCCACCGTCTGGCGCACCGACCTCACCGGCACCACCGCCATCGCCACCTCCCGGACTCCCGGCGCCACGCTCGCCGTGCCGCTAAGCGCCGCGGGTAGCTATCACCTCGAGGTCACCCTCGTCCCGCACCACCTCACGACCGCCCTCGGCCCCGCCGCCGCGCTCGCCGAGAGGACCTACCGCTGGGTCGAGACGAACGCGATCCGCGTCGCCCCGTAGGGCGTCCGCGAGCCGCCGCCGTCATTCAGCCACCATGTGCCACCTTGTGGGGGGTGTGCATATGCTAACATCGCCCGGATGCCCCCTGCGCGCCCCGGACTCGCAAGCCACGCCGCCGTCACCCTTCTCGCAACCGGCGCCTGCGACGCCCAGGTCGGCGCTTCCTACCGTGGCGAGCCGCTCGCCACGCTCACCGGGACGGCCGCGCTGAGCGGCTCGCGGCCCCGCAGTCCGCTCGACGCGCGCGTCGTCTGGTACGATCTCCTCGGGCACCAGCAGGCGCTCGGACCCGAGGTGCGCTTGGATGCCGTGTTCCCGAGCGTGTTTCGCCTCGCCATCACGACGCCTCCGGCGGCCGCCGTGCTCAACGACTTCACGTTCGGCGGGCGCTTTCCAGACGAGACACGCATCGGCCTCGGGGTCCTCGCCGCGGTGCCGTTCGCCGCCGAGACGAACGTCGCCGCCGTCGCCGTCGCGAGCGCTCACGTCATCGCCTGGGTCGAGCGCGACGTGCGCCCCGGGACCGCGTCGGAGGCCTTCCTCGGCGGCCCGCTCGCGCGCGGCTTCTACGTGCTCGCGGTGGTGCCGAGCGCGACCTACCTCGCCACGCACAGCGAGCCCAGCGGCTGCGCCGAGCCGCTCGATCCCAATGCCTGCCCAGCGCCGTCGGGGGCCGCCGAGGGCTCCGACGCCTGGGCCGAGCGCGAGGCCTGCATCGAGGCCGCGCGCCGCGCCGCCGGGTGCATCGGACCGCGCTCCGGGGTCGATCGCCTTGCGCCGGACACGGGGTTCGACACGCAGCTGCTTCTCGCGATCGACGGCGCGGGCGTATCGCTCGCGGAGCCGAGCCTCTGGTGACATGCCACTCGAGCCCAGCCAAGGATCCCCGCGTGAACCCCGCTCCTGTCGCGCGTGCCCGAATTCGATTCGCCAGGGTCCAACCAGCTGAGAGGGGGCGACGAAGGGTCGCGCGGGCAAGCGCCTGGGGGGCCTTGCGGCAGCGCTGGGTCGCTGCCGGACGACCCCGCTCGAAGGGGGCTTGTGATGGATCGCTTGCGAGATCCCACGGCGGCGCGGCATGACGGTTGCGCCGACCGACGAGGGTGCGCGGCACAAGGTGGCCGAGCTCTACCGGGCGCTCGGGCACTCGGTGTTGCGGCGTGCGAGGCGCATCCTGGCGAGCGATGCGGAGGCCGAGGACGTGCTCCACGACCTGTTCCTGCGCATGGCTGAGCGCCCCGACGAGCTCTTGCGCGCGCGCGAGCCGGCCGCGTTTCTCTACGGCGCGGTCGCCCACGCGTGCCTCAACCGCCTGCGCGACGCCAAGAATCGCACGCGGCTCCTTGCCGATCGCGCAACGTTCCGCACGCCGCACGCCGAGCCGGACGGCGAGTCGACGGCCGCTCTGCGCCAGGTCCTCGCGACGATGCCGCCGGAGCTCGCCGAGGTTACGATCTACTATCACATGGACGAGATGACCCACGCGGAGATCGCGGAGGTCCTGGGCTGCTCGCGGCGTCACGTCGGGGATCTGCTCGAGCGCGCGCGCCGCTACTTTCCGACAGCGGAGGCGACGCCATGATGGAGCCGAGCGGGTCAGTCGGTTCGCATGTGTCGGACTTGGATCTGGATCGGCGCGCGGCCGGGACCGATGCGCCCACGCGTCGCGCCGAGGTCGAGGGACACCTCGCCGCGTGCGCCCGCTGCGCGGACCGCTGGCGCGAGGTTCAGGCCCAGCAGGCCACGTTTCGCGCGCGTCCGCTGCCTGAATTCCTGAACGGACCGGTGCCGGGCGTGACGGCGCTCTCCGAGGCGCGGCTGCGCGCGAAGCGGCCGGCGCGCTGGGTCGGACCGGCGCTGGGGGCGCTCGCGCTGGCCGCGTTGGTGTTGTTGGTCGCGCGACCGTTTGGCGCGGGCGGACCGGCCGCCGACGAGGGCGGCGTGCGCACCAAGGGCCAGGTCGGCTCGCTCCTCATGAGCCTCGTCACCGCGGAGCCGAACGGCGCTCGCGGATCCGCGCACGCGCTGGCACCGACGGGCGAGACGGTCCACCCCGGCGACCTCCTGCAATGGCGCGTGACGCTGCGCCAGGCGCGTTACGTCGCGATCCTGAGCCGCGATGCGGCCGGCGCCGTCAGCGTGTACTTCCCGGTGCGCGGAGTCATGCCGCGGATCGACGCAGGTGAGGCGCAGCCCCTCGGATCCGAGGTCGAACTCGACGCGACGCTCGGCGCCGAGACGATCTGGGCGCTCTTCTGCGAGGCCCCGACGGACCTCGCGCTCCTCCAGGCGGACCTCGCGCGCGACGCCGAGCGCGCGACGTTTCCGGCCGGCTGCAGCGTGGACGTGGCGCGCCTTCTGAAAGGCGCGAGGCCCTGACGTGGCGCCGATGCGCGCAGCCCTGGTCATCGCGTGGCTGACGCTGATCGCGCTCGCCCCCTCCGCCCGCGCCGAGCCGCGGTTCGCGCTCGTCTTCGGCAACGCGCGCGGCGACGCCGACGAAGCCGAGCTCCGGTGGTCGGCCGCCGACGCGCAGAAATTCGCGCGCGTCCTGCGCGACGTCGGTAACGTCCCGGCCGAGAACCTCGTGACGCTCATCGACGAGGACGCAGACACGGCGCGCCGCGCGCTCATCGCGCTCAACGAGCGCGTCCGCCAGGCCGGTAGCGCTGCCACCCTCATCGTCTATTACTCGGGTCACGCCGACGCGAGCGCGCTCCACTTCGGCCGGACCAAGCTGGCACTGACCGAGCTCGAGAGCCTCGTGCGCGGCTCGGCGGCGACCCTGCGCCTCCTCGTCGTCGATGCCTGCAAGTCGGGGAGCCTTACGCGCGTCAAGGGCGGGGTCGTGCGCGACGCCCCACCGATCCAGCTCGCGAGCGCCTTACCGGCCGACGGCGTCGTGTTCCTGACCGCCAGCGCCGCGAACGAGGACGCGCAGGAGTCCGATGCGGTCCGAGGCTCGTTCTTCACGCATTACCTGGTCAGCGGCCTCGTCGGCGCCGCGGACCGTGACCGCGACGGGACGGTCGATGTCGACGAGGCGTACGGGTATGCCTACGAGCACACGCTCCGGGCGTCGAGCGCGAGCGCGGCCGGACTGCAGCATCCGACCTACCGCCAGGAGCTCAAGGGCCGCGCCCCCTTTACCGTGACGCGTCTCCGCGACGGCAAGAACCAGGCGCTGTTCGTCTTTCCGCCCGGGCAAACGTGGTTGGTCTTCAAGGGCAGCGCGAACGGTCCGGTCCTGGCCGAGCTCGACGCGAACGACCCCCAGCGCGTCCTGTCGCTGCATGCGGAGCCGCTCTTTCTGCGGGGACGCGCGCCCGACGTCATGCTCGAAGCGCGGGTCGTACCGACGGTCGGTCAGCTCGTCTCGGTGCGCGATCTGCCGCTCGAGCGTACGCAGTACGCGCGCCTTGTGCGCAAGGGCGGCGGCGCCGGCCTGGGCGCGGCCAACAGCCTCGAGCTCGGCTACGATGTCGGCCCGTCCCTGAACAGCGAGGGCAGCGTCTGCCACGGCCCCTCGGCGACCTGGGTTCAAGCGCGTCCGAGCCTCAACCTCGCCCTCCGCGGGGCCGTGTGCTTCTCGCAGTTCGCGAACCGCGATCTCAGCGCCAGCGCGTACGCCGTTCGCGCCGAGGTGCGACTCCACCACGCCTGGGACCTCCGCCACGTGAGCTTCGAGCTCGGCGGGAGCCTTGGTGGCGCCTGGCTCCACGCGTCGTTCACGACCCAAGGTGTCGCCCCGGACCGCGACTCCGCGGCCGGGCGGCTCGAGCTCGGGACCGCCCTCGTGGCCGATCTCGCGCCGGCCTTCTATGTCCGCCTCGAGCTGGCCGCGGCCCTCTGGCTCTTCGAGCGCGACGACGGCGACGGCGCTCGCGTCGTGCCCCTCCTCGGGCCGGTGGGCGCGCTCGGGCTCGGCTACCGATTCTGATCGCCCCGCGTCCTGAACGCGCGCTGTTAGCATTCCTGCCTCAGGCCGTGGGGCCGGAGCTCAGCGCGGGGTGCCGCGACGCGTGGTCGCAGTCGCGCGGCGGGCGCTCCGCGGGCGCCTGCTCTTCGCGGCGTCGTACAGCGGCACGAGCGCTCGAATCGAAGCCGCCGCGGACGCAAGGGCAGTCCCCGCGTCGAGAGCGCCAGGAACGGCGGCCAGGGTGCGGGCGGCGCGCGCAGCCGCCGCGAGCGCCTCGCCAACGGAGCTGGCCCAGGTTTCGGCGCTGGCGCCGTCGGCCAGATCAGGGGCTACATGGTGGCACGCCGTGGCGAGTCGAAGCACCTCCTGCAGGGTCGTCACCTGCTCGAGCCGAAGCCTCGCGCGCAAAGGCATTACACCGGCGACCGCTTCGTCCGCATCGGGGTCGCCAGGCGTCACCCACCGGCCGACGACCTCGGCGAGCTCACGAGCGGCGGCGCTGACGGCACGGCTCCCGGCGCCCAGCAGCGCATGAACCCGCTCGCCCAGGCCCGATGCGGGGTCGCCCTCATTTGCCTCAGCGGCGAGCGTGCCGATAGCCGCGCCAAAGTTCGCGAGCTCGCCGACCGCAGAGGCTAGATCCGCGGCCTGGCGCCCCACGCAAAGCGCCCATCGACTCGGGTCGTGGCACCGATCACCAAGGGCGTCCTCGCCCTTGCCCTCCGCGAGCCACGCGCTCAGCTCGCACCACCAGCGGCTCTTCGCAAAGGCCTCGCAGCGCGCGCTCAGGGCCGCCACGAGCTCGGCATCGGCCGCACTCCCGCGCGAAGTCGACGCCACCCCAAGTCGCAAATGGCGCGTGGCGGGCAGGGTTCGAAGGCAGGAGTCCACTGTGGGACGCAGGTGAGATGCGCCGGTCATACGAGTTCCTCGAGCGCGCCAGGGATGCACCACTCGCCTACTTGGAACGCAGACGACAGCGCTTGGGCGCAGCTGGCGCGCGCGACCAGAGCAAGCGCTCGCGTATCCGTTCAGGCCCCCGAAAAGCTGGATCGTTTCGATCACTTGCAAGCAGGGGGATCGACAGCGTGATCGCGCCGTGCTGTACGGTCGCGCGTGGACGCGGAGAAACGGATCGCAGAGCTCGAAGCGCAGCTGGTCG
>SXIE01000098.1 GCA_005772945.1 Pseudomonadota bacterium | reverse complement strand
GCCCTCGCCGGAGTGGTTGTACACCACGTCGAGCCAGACCTCGATGCCCTCTTGGTGGAGCGCGTCGACCATGCCCTTGAACTCGGCGCCGATCTTCCAGGGCTCGGGATCGGCCGCGTAGCTGACCTCGGGCGCGAACCAGTTGAGCGTGTGGTAGCCCCAGTAACCGCCGTCGAGCGGCTTCTCGAAGATCGGCATGAGCTCGACGGCGGTGATGCCGAGATCGGAGAAGTAGGCCGCCTTTTCGGCGAGCCCGCGGTAGGTCCCGGGGTGGTCGACGGCCGAGGCGGCGTCGGCGGTGAAGCCCTTCAGATGGACCTCGTAGACGATCTGCTCGTGCCAGCCGTTCCCTGCGGCCGTGGGGTCGGCGCGGCGTAGGAGCCAGGCGGCTTCGTTGGCACTCCATGCATAGTCGTCGGCGGTGTCGACGACGACGCTCTTGCTCGCGGCGGCCCAGGTGCTCTGGGCGCGCGCGGGGCCCGAGGCGAGCGAACCGCGGCTCCAGTCGTGGTCGCGATGCAGCGCCTTGGCGTACGGGTCGCTGAGGAGCTTGTTCGGGTTGAAGCGATTGCCGGCGGCGTCGACGTCGGCGAGAAAGCCGTCGATCGTGCCCGGGGTCCAGGTGTCGACGAACGGCCAGTTGGGGCCCCAGGCCACGTAGCCGTAGGTCGTGCCGACGCCGAGGCCCTCGACGTGGACGCTCCAGGCGTCGCCAAAGCGCGTCATGTCGAATTGGCGCGTCGGCAGCGGGGCGTCGGGATCGCTGAACACCAGGAGCGACATGCGGGAGGCGTTCGCGCTGTAGACCTCGAACGCGATGCCGTGATCGACGATGGTCGGGCCGAGGTGCTCGAGGGCGGCCACGCTGGCCTCGCTGTAGCTCGGGGCGTGGGGGCGCGCGCGGTAGAGTTGCACGCGATCGCCGGAGTCGTCGGCGCACGCGCCGAGGGTGAACGCCGCGCACACGAAGACAATCGAACGAGGGGGGAAACGATGGGGCATGGCGCCGAGCTCCGCGCTGAACGGCGGACACCATAGCGGATTCGGTCAGCCGGGTCGCTCGAGAACGAGCAGGAACTCGCGGTTGCCCGACGGGCCCGGAAGGGGGCTGTCGACGGCGCCGCGGAGCGCGAAACCAGCGGCGATGGCGGCCTCCTGGGCGGCGGCGAGCGCACGCTGGCGAGCGTTCTCGTCGGTGACGACGCCGCCATCGGGGACGTCGTCGCGCGCGACCTCGAACTGGGGCTTGACCAGCGCGATGAAGAGACCGCCGGGCGCGAGCTCGCGAAAGACGACCGGGAGAAACGCGCGCACGCTGATGAACGATGCGTCCGAGGTTACAATCGCGGGGGTGAATGGCAAGGCGCTCGGGGCGAGCAGGCGGATATTCGTGCGGTCGAGGATGTGGACGCGCGGATCCTGGCGCAGGCGCTCGTGGAGCTGGCCCCAGCCGACGTCGAGCGCGATGACGCGCCGGGCGCCGTGCCGCAGGAGGACGTCGGTGAAGCCGCCGGTCGACGCGCCGATATCGAGGCAATCGGCGCCCGCGATGCGCGCGGCGAGCCAAGGGAACGCGGCGATGGCACCGAGGAGCTTGTGCGCGCCGCGCGAGGCCCAGCCATCGTCGGTCTCGACTGTGATGGCAGCGTCGTCGGGGAAGGCTTGGCCGGCCTTGGCGACCGGCACGCCGGCGACGCGGACCTTGTTCGCGAGGATGAGCGCCTGGGCGCGAGCGGGGGAATCGGCGAGGCCGCGCGCGACGAGGAGCGCGTCGAGGCGCGCCCGGCGCGGCTTCATTCGGATTCGCCGCTATCGCGCGACGGGAAGGCCATCGGCGTCTCGCGGGTCCCTCCGCGCGTACGCGCGTCCTCGCTCAGGATGGCCAGACGGGCCTCGGCATGATCGAGGAGTCCGCCCGCGTTGCGCGCGAGGACCATGCCGCGCTCGAAGGCTTCGAGCGCCGCATCCAGCGGAACCTCACCGCGCTCGAGGCGCGTGACAATGGCGTCGAGCTCGGCCACGAGGACCTCGAAACGGGCCTCGGTCAGGGGCCCATCGGGGGGTGAGGATTCGGCAGACGGAGGTGCAGGGGGAGACGTTGCGCGCGCGGCCATGGGCAATCCCTAAAGCGAGATCCGGAGGTTGACGCCGAGCGTGAGAACCGGCGCCGCGATGTCGAACGCTGCCATCGGCTCCTCGAGAACGCCCGGAATGGCGGGGAGATCGGGCACGTGCATGGCGAAGCGGAACTCGCCCCCGCGATGGCCATAGTGGCCCTGAACGTAGCCCTCGAGCGTGAGGCGCGTGTGGATCTTCGCCAACACGTCGAGGCGCGTCACGAACGAGAGATCCGAGAGGTTCGCGAGCTGCGAGAGCGTGAACGTGACGTCGTTCCAACAACCCGGCTGCGGCACCATGAAGACCGCGCCGAGGTAGTGCTGGCCGGCATAGAACGGCTGCAGCTGGCCCTGGATCGCGAGCCACGGATAGAGGCTCGGATCATCGACGCCGAGCGGGTTCCAGAAGTACTCGATGCCGAGCGTCATGATGTCCTCGTCGTTCGGCTTGAACGCGTACTGCAGCCCGGCCGACACGCGCGGCACCCACGCGCCGCGTGCCTTGCTGGTCGGTAGCTCGGCGGTCGCGGGGTCGAACGTATTGTCGGCCCCGAAGCTGAAGGTGCCGGCGTATTCGGGCGTGTCGGTCTCGTCGGTCACGGAGAGCTCCGCGGTCAGATCGAGCGGCCCGATCGCGGTCGAGAGGTCGAGCCCGACGCCGGTCTTCCGGCCCTTGCCGACGACGGCCGAGAGTCCGATTTCGGTCGCGGGGAAGGCCATCTCGAGCCGCACGGCGCCGGCCACCTCGTCGAGATGATCGAAGCCCCCGAAGAAGAGAATCCCGTAGAGGTTCCACGTCTCGATCGGGACGTGGACCTTCAGCATCGGCACGCCGGTGCGCTCGTCGAAGAGCGCGAGCGGATCCTTGCGGCTCGCGTTCACGAAGTCGGTGGGGTTCCAAAGGCGCGTGGCGCCCCATTTGATGCGCTCCTGCCCGATCGTCAGGAACACGGCGCGCGCGATGTCGGTCTTCAACCAGAGCTGGTCGAGGCGGATGTGAAGCGCGTTCACATCCTGCCCGAGCATACCCTTGTCGCCAGATGCAATCGTCGGATCGTACGTGAGACGCCCCGACACGAACCCGCGCACGCGGTCTTCGGGACGCGCGTCGAGGTACATGTCGAAGAGGTTCGGCATCGAGATCCGCTGGTCGCCGGCGGCGCCGCGATCCGACAGGACGGTCGCGAGGCGCAGGTAGAGCAGCCCGCCGATCGCGAGCGGGTCCTCGCGGATGACGATGGGCTTGGGCGCCGTGTCGAAGACGTCGTCACGACTCGGCGCAGCGGGCTCCGGCGCCGTGTCGAAGACGTCGTCGCGACTCGGCGCAGCGGGCTCTGGCTCCGCGGCGCGCACAGCGGTGCAAAGCCCGACCAGCCCGAGACACACCACGACCGACGCGCGTCGCGACCCTCGCATCAGCGACTCTTGGACTCGAGCCAGGCCTTCGTGAAGATGTTCTTCGGCAGCGCCGAGAGATCCACCGCGTCGATCTTGACGATCGACTGGTTCCCCTTCTCGACCTCGTCGAAAAGGTAGATCTGCTCGGGGTACCAGACATCCTTGCCGCTCGGGTCTTTCACCTGCACCCAGCGCGGATACATCGTCGTGCGCATGAGCTTGTCGCTCAGCGAGAACTCCTGCCGCTTGAGCACGTTGCCGGACGCCTTGTCGATCTCGAGATCGATGATGGGCCACGCCACATCCTTGCCCGACTTCACCGTGAGTCGAATGCGCCACGTCGCGTACTTCTTGATCTGCCCATCGCCAAGAAACGACGGTGTGTACTCGTCGGCCAGCCGCGACTCGTCGAAGTCCTGACGCCGGCCGTCGGTCCCCATGATGCGGTCGCGCTCGGTCACGCGCTCCCACTTGCCCGTGCGCGGCGAGTACATCCACAGGTTGTCGTCGACCTGCAGGTACCCCTGCCCGGCCTCGGTCTTGGGCGCGAGCACCAAGAACATGAACTTCTTGTCGGCCCCGCGCCGGAAGAACACCGATTCGTAGACGACGTCCTCTTTGTCCTTCTGCTTCTGCTGCAGGAACGCGTGCGCCTTCCAGTCGCCGACGGCCCTCTGGCGCGCGTCGATCTCCTGGACGATCTTGAGCATCTCGTCCTCGCTCAGCGCGAGCGCAGGCCCCGCGCTGACGCCGATCATCGCGACGCCCACGAGCATCCCCAAGAACATCCTCGCTGCGACTGTCACGTGTCCTCCTCCATCCCCATCCCTACGTCGCGTGCCCCATCGCCTTGCCAGGCTGCACGCGCGACGCCCGATACGCCGGCCACAACGCCGCCAGCCCCGCGAACCACACGATGCCGAGCACCGAGGTCACGACCTTCGAGGGGTCGATCCCCAGCGTGAAGCGGTCACTCATCAAGACGAACTGCAGCTGCGGATCGGCGACCGCGATGTCGGCACCGTTCACGATCGCGACCGTCACGACCGCAAGCAGCGCGCCCGTCGTCGACGCCATCAACGCCAAAAGACCCGCCTCGGCGAGCACCATGAACCGGACCCTCCCGCGCGACATTCCGATGGCCCTCAGCGCCCCGATCTCCGGCGTCCGCTCGCGCACGACCATGAAGAACGTGTTCCAGAGTCCTATGACAATCACGCACATCAGCACAAACGTGAAGGCGAACGCCACGAAGTCGAGCGTGTCGACGATCTTCGCGAGGTCTCCCATCTCGTCGCGCCAGGTCGACACATCGAGCCGCTGCCCGGTCCAATCCTCGCGCTCGACCGTCTGCTGCTTCTGCCAGAACGGCTTATCCTCGGGCTCCATGACCTCGTAGCCGGCCGCCCGCAGGGTCTCGCGCAGCTGGCCGGCCACCTCGGCGGCGAGGTCGCGATCGTCGAGAAAGACCATCAAGACGCCGGTGTTCTCGGCGCGCAGCTCGTAGAGCTCGTTGAGCGTCTGCGTCGGCAAGAACGTCATGATCTGCGAGAGGCCGCCCATGTCCTTCGCGATCGCGCCGACCCGCACGTCCGCGCGGTTGCGGACCCCGCGCGCCGTGAGCCCCGTGATGGTCAACATATCGCCGACCGCCACGTTGAGATCCGTCGCCTGGCGCTGGAACACCAGCACCGTGCCGGGCTCCTTCAGCGCATCGAGGCTTCCCGACGCCATCTCGAGCCGCTGACTGAGCTGCCGATCGGTCCCGACGTCGATCCCGTTGATCGCGTTCATCAGCGATCGCCGCTCGCTCGTCACCCGGTCGAAGCCCCCGCGCGAGCGCCGCGAGATGTGCGTGATATGCGGGCTCGCGGCGCGCACGGCGGCCTCGACCTTGGCGTAGTCGACCACAATCGGCCGCGCGACGCCGACCGAGACCTTGTAGAAACCGCCGACGTTGATGTGCCCCGACGCCAGCGTGGTGGCGCTCTCGAGCATGTTGTCCTGCAGCCCGCGCGAGAACGCCATCAGCGCCACGAGCAGGTACGTGACGAACGCGATGGCGCTCCCCAACAGCAGGCTGCGCCGGCGTTGCGCGAAGATGTTGCGCAGGGCGATGAGCAGGATGCGGATCGACATGCCCCTACTCCTTCGCCTGCATCGCAGTCACAGGCTGAATGCGCGCCGCCATCAACGCCGGAATGAGGCTCGCGACGACCGTGACGAACCCGATGACGGCGAGCGCCGTCAGGACGTGCCCGCCCGAGAGCGCCGGATAGAGCTTGTCCCCTCCATAGATGAAGTACTGCATGTCCGACGTCGCCGGGATCCCCGCGCGCCCCGCGGCGCTCACCAGCCCTGCGCCCACCAAGAGGCCCAGGCCACCGAACAGCCCCGCCATCACGATCGCCTCGATCGCCAGCATGCGCACGACGAACCCGCGCTGCGCGCCGATCGCCCGAATCGTGCCGATTTCGCGCAAGCGCTCGCTCGTCGCCATCAGCAGCGCATTCACGATCACGATGAGCGCGAGCAGGAACACGATGACGATGCCGCCCATCAGCACGACCGTGATGCCGACCGAGATCCCGCTCACGAGCTTGCCCTGCGCCTCATCCCAGGTCGCGACCTGCGCATGCAGCCCCGCGGCATCAGTCGCGGCGCGGATCGTCTTGGCCGCCTCGGGCAGATTCGACGCGTCTTTTACGAAGATCGCCGCATTCGGCACCGGTCCGGCCTCGAGCTGCGCCTGCGTGAACGGCGCGCGCAGCGCCGCCTCGGCCGCGCGTCGCAGGCCCACCAAGTCGTGGCCGGCCGCCTCGTCGAACGCCTTGCCCTCCCCCTTGACCGTCACCGCGGCGTCGTCCCCGAAGAGCGCGTCCTCGGCGCCCGCGCGGTCCACCTGGTGGATCCCCGATTTGATCTTGAGCGCGTCGATCTCCACCGCCGACACCGCGTTGGAAAGCCCATAGAGGTCACGAAACGTCATGAGATCCATGAGGTTGTAGGCCCCCGCGAGCATCGACTTGTCGAGCCCCTTCAGCTTGTACACCCCCCAGACCTTCACGTTCACCGCCCGCGGGTACCCGGACTTCGTCTGCCCATAGAGCGTGAGCGTGTCGCCGACCCCAAACGCATAGAGCCGGATGCGCGGCGCGATCACCTCGTAGAAGAGCTGGTAGCGCCGCGCGAAGTTGCTGTCGTCGGTCGCGAGGAACGCCCCGAGCAACTTCGCGACGTCCGGCTCCGCGCTCTTCAACTCCGCCTGCAATGCGGCACGCACGGGGATCTCGCTCGTCGGATCGAGCTGCTCGGTGATCTGCGTGACCTGCTCGACGTTGCGCTTGACCATGCGCGCCAGCTCGACGTCGCCCGCGATGTGCCGCCCTTCGGTCTCGATCGCCTCCTTGAGTTCGTCGAGACGCCGCGCCGTGCGATGCTTGATGAAGCGCTCGTAGCGCGTCGTGTTGAACAGAAACCCGCGCTCGCCGGGCGGCGGCATCGTCCCCGACACGATCTCGAAGAGACCGAAGTTCGCCGCGAAGGCCTGCAGATCCGTCCCGACGTAACTGACGATGTAGAACCCCGACTGCAGCGCCAGCGGCGCCACGCGGTTCTCGAGAAACTCGAGCGCGTCGAGCGGCTGTGCCTCGAACTCCGCCCAGAAGGCGTCGCCATTGGCCTTGGCGAGATCGGCACGCTGTACGGCGACCTCCTTGGTGTCCGACGCGACCGCCGAGAGCTTGTCGAGCTCCGCCACCAGCCCGCGGCATAACTGCCTGACGTGCGCCACCAGCGGCCCCACGCGCTCCTTGGCCCCCTCGTTCACCGCGCGCCGCAGCTCGGCCAGCTTGTTCTCGATCGTACTCCCGCCGGTCAGCACCGAATGGTTCACCCCCATCGGCACCACGGCGCGCACGTTCGGCACCGCCGACACGACCTCCTTGAGCCGCGCGAAGTCGTCGATCTGCCCCAGATCCGGCGCCGCCAACGCCAGCGACTGGTACAGCTCGAGCTTGTCCTTGGCGTCCGACGAATACACCTGCAGATCGCCCGACAGGCTCTGCACCACACTGCGCCGCATGCCGTCGTGGATCGCGTCGAGCGTCGCCTGCCCGACGACGATGAGAAACGCCCCGAGCGCCAGCAGCACGCCGACGATCAGCGTCCGCACCCAGTGCAGCCGCAGGTTGCGCAGCGCCAATCGAAGTAGGACGCCGTTCAAGTCGCCCTCACGCCGTCACGCTCGTGGTCGTGGGCGTGGTCGTGGGCGCGGGCGCCACCGACCCGACCACCGCCCCCGACCCGGCCACCGGCGCCGCCCCGCGCCCGTCGTCCACGATGCGCCCGTCGCTGATGCGGATGACGCGCTCGGCGTAGCTCATGACCTGCGGATCGTGCGTCGAAAACAGGAAGGTCGTGTGCTCGACCCGATTCATCTCGTGCATGAGGTCGAGGATCTGCCGCCCCGTTTCGGAGTCGAGGTTCGCCGTCGGCTCGTCCGCCAAAACGATCGCGGGTGACGACACGAGCGCCCGCGCGATCGCCACGCGCTGCCGCTG
>SXIE01000010.1 GCA_005772945.1 Pseudomonadota bacterium | reverse complement strand
GCCCGTCGCCGGCACTCCGCGATGTGCGCGCGGATCATGTGTTCGATGTGCTTTTCGAGTTGTTCGATGGTTGTCGTTGTCATGCGGACCGAGGTCGCACGGCGCGATTACCGGCTCAAGCCCACCCCTGAACGGGTACCAGGCGGCTTCCTCCAACTCGTTGCGCCCCAGCCGTCCGAGTGGCTGCTGTGAGTACGCTCGCGACATCTGTAGCGCCCAGCAGCCCGCAGCCAGGCGGACACCCGCGTGTGCAATCGAAGCCCAACCAATAGAGCTCCACGGGTCTACCATGAAATGACCTCTGCACGGAGCCTCAATGCTCGCCATCGAAACGACTCAGGCCGTACTCGACAGTTTGAACGCAGAGGACTTCCAAGCCGCGTTGCCCGAAGGGAAGATCCATTGGCTGGATGCGTCGCGCAACGTGGTCGCTCATGCGAACATCAAGTTCATCCTCTCGTACGCGCCGAGAGCCAAAAGCATGATGTGGGGAAGTGACATCGCCCAATACAAGGCGGCGGGTGTCCCGATGCTCGCAAGGCCGCCTCGAGAACCTGGCCATCGAGAGGATGTGAGTCTTGAAGATGCGGTTCGCGCCGCTGCTCAGGCGGCGACGAGCAGCGGCGCGCAGTATCTCTATCGCGCCTCTGCGGGACCGAATTCGCTTTTCCTCGCTGTTTTCGATTTCAGCATCGGAGCCGCGGCGCTTCCGTCGCTAGAGAAACGCGTTGCCGGGGCCCGAAACTTCGTTCTCCAAAAGCTAACCGAGCTTGTGATCTACTGTGCAGTACCCCGTCCGAGCGAATCTCTTCTGTTCATGGATGCGGCCGCAGCGTTTCGCCAGCAGAGCGAACACGTGGTTCGCGAGCACGCAATCGGGGCAGACGTTCGATCTGTCGCGTCACGAATGGACGTCTGGGCTCAACAGCTGGACAAATGCCGCGCCGTCGTGCTCGACGACATGAATCAGGCGATCGCGCGCTTTGAGTCGACGTGGCGCGCGTCTTCGTCTTAGCGCTAGTTCGGGATCGCCTCGGCCCGCCGGTTCTTCGCGCGGCAGGCCTCGGTCGGCTCCGTGCAGACGGGCTTTTCCTGCCCATACGAGCGCGTGCGGATGCGGCCGGCCTGCACGCCGAGCGCGCCGAGCGCCTTGGCGACCGCCTTGGCGCGTCGCTCCGCCGACGCTAGCGCGTACTCGGGCGTGCCTCGCTCCTCGGCATGGCCCTCGATCGTGACCGATCCGCCCGCGGCCATGAGGCACGTCGCGAGCTGTTCCAGCGCCAGCTGGGCGCTCGCGGGCACCGTCGCCTGATCGGGCTCGAACAGGACCGTCACCGGATCGCAGGGCTTGGCGCGCATCGGGGGCGCGTCGGGCGCCGGCGTTTCCGCGTGGACCGAGGTGGCGGCGACCGCGACGAGCGCGACTCCCGAGAGCAACGACGACCAACCGACGCGCATGGGAACCTCCGTGGGCCAAGCGATACGCCCGCCACGCGAAACCAGTCTAACCACCCTGAATCTAGACGAAGATCGTCTCGAAGTGTCGCGGCGTGCGGCGGGTGCGCGTGCAGCGGGTGCGCCCGTCGAGAAAACACACGCTGAACGCGCGGCGCGGCGCCCCGGTTTGGTTACGTCCCGACCGGTGCCAGGCCAGATTGTGAATGAGGATCACATCGCCGGCGCGGACCGGCAGCGCGACCTCGGGGTAGCGCGCCTGAGCGACGACGCCGGCCGGGACGATGCCGCCCAGCGGCGAGGCGAGGCCCGCGCGATGACTGCCGGCCGCGACGACCAGGCATCCCGCGTCGCGCGGCGCGTCGTCGAGCGCGGTCCAGAGCTGCAAGTCGGGGCTGCGGTCGAGGCCCCAGAGGGCGCCGCCGTCCTGGTGCCAGGGGACCTCGCTGCCGCCGCCCGTGCCGCCCTGCGCGGGCGCTTTGTGCATCAGGATGGCGCGGTAGAGAGCCACCGGCCGGGTGTGGACGTGCTGGACGATGCGCTCGAACAGCGGGTTCGCGAGCCAGCTGCGGAAGACGGGATCACGCTCGAGCTTTTCGATCTTCCGAAGCGTCTCTGGCGCCTCCGGATCCGGCTGGAAGAAGAACGGCGTGGGATCCACGCGCCCGTCCATGATCGCGTCGGCGCGCGCCCGCAGCGCTTCGAGCCCCGCCTCGTTCACCACGCTCGGGACCACCGCGAAGCCCTGCGCCCGATACGCCGCGAGGAAGGGCGCGAGCGGGCGCCCCTCCCAGCCGGCCTGGAGCCACTCGCTGTCGGCAAAGGCCTCAGCGGGCATAGCTGGCGTCGGTGCCGACCAGATCGCGATGCACGCGGTCGAGCGCGGCGACGACCTCGGGCGCGAGGCAGGTCGCGACGCCGAGGAGCGCGTCTTCCAAGTGCGCGGCCGTCCCCGGACCGGCGAGGATCGAATCGACGCCCGGCCGCTGTGCAAGCCATGCGTAGGCCATGTGTACGAGCGGGATCCCGGCCTGCGCGGCGACCTCGCCAAACCCCTGGACGGCCTCGAAGAAGACGTCGGACAGGTAGCGTCGCTGGTAGAGCGGGTTCTTGTCGAAGCGCGAGCCGGCCATCGTCGAGCGATCGGCGGCGTGCCGTCCGCTGAGCAGCCCCCCTGCGAGCGGGTTGTAGACGCTCGTGTGGAGCGCATACTTGGCGGCGAAGCGCAGGTACTCGAGGTCGAGCTGCCGCACGAGCAGGTTGTACATGTGCTGCCCGACGACCGGGCGCGCGAGGCCCATGCGGTCGCACGCGTTCAGCACCTCGAGCACCTGCCACGAGGCGAAGTTGGAGATCCCGAAGCGCCGCGCTTTGCCGCTTGCCAAGACGTCGCGGACGCCCTCGAGGGTCGCCTCGATCGGGGTCGCCGGATCGGGCACGTGCAGATAGTAGAGGTCCACGTGATCGGTCCCGAGCCGCCCGAGGCTCTCGTCGAGCGACGCGCGCACCCGCTCCGCGCCGAGCCCTTCCTGACGCCACCAGCCGACCTTGGTCGCGAGGTGCACCTGGTCGCGCCGACCGCCCAGGACGCGGCCCAGCACGCGCTCGGACTCGCCGTCGCCGTACGCGTTCGCGGTGTCGAAGAGGCGCACGCCGCGCGCGATGGCGAGATCGACGATGCGCGCGGCCTCGCGTTCGGGCGTGCGCTTGCCGAAGTTCATGCAGCCCAGGACCAGCGGGGCCGGTGCGCCGGCGCATGCAAGCGAAGGCCGCGAAGCGGCTGCCCGAGCGCGCGGCCGATAGTGGGGATCGAAGGTCGGGTCGGTGCTCATGACGACCTCGATAGCACAGGGCGCCTCCCAAAACGCGCGTTGGCCGCGCGCTGGGCGTCTGCGCCTGCGAGCGCGTCGCGGGGCTTGCACTTTCGGGGAGCGTGCATTAAGAACTCGCTCCCTTACGCCCCGCCCACGCGCGGCGCGCCACTGGAGCATGTATATGAAGGAAGGGATTCACCCCACCTATCACCCGGTCGTCTTCGTGGACGTGTCCAGCGGCGACGAGATCGTGACCCGTTCGTGCGTCACGAGTGGCGAGAAGCGGACGATCGACGGCGTCGAGCACTTCGTCGTCTCGATGGACATCACGGCTTACACGCACCCGTTCTTCACCGGGAAGCAGAAGCTGATGGACACCGAGGGTCGTATCGACCGCTTCCGCAAGAAGTACGGTTGATCCAGACGCGCTTCGCCTTTCGCGGGCAGCCTCGCTCCGGGGTCCGATGCGGACCCCACGCGAGGCCTTCGCGAGCCATCCGTCCCGGAGTAAGCGGTGCTGGAGAGACAGCTCGACGAGCTCGACGGGCGGTACGAGGAGCTCGGGTCGCTCATGGGAGCGCCCGAGGTTGCAGGCGATGCCGCGCGCTATCGCGAGGTTACGCAGCGGCACGCCGAGCTCGAGGAGACGGCGCTTGCTTGGCGTGAGCTGAAGCGCGCGCGCGGTGACTTGGCGGCGACCAAGGCGCTACTCGAGGACGCCGATCCGGACATCCGCGAGATGGCGAAGGCCGAGCTGCAGACGCTTGCGCCGGCGGTGGAACTGCTGGAGACGCATGTTCGTCTCCTGCTCTTACCCAAGGATCCGAACGACGATCGCAACGTCATTCTCGAGATCCGGGCCGGCACGGGCGGTGACGAGGCGAGCCTCTTCGCGGCCGATCTCTTCCGCATGTATGGCCGTCACGCGACCATTCGCGGGTGGACCTGCGAGATCCTGTCGACCTCCGAGAGCGAGGTTGGCGGCTTCAAGGAGATCATCGCGCAGATCACCGGCAAGAAGGTCTACGCCGAGCTGAAATACGAGGCCGGCGTGCACCGCGTGCAGCGCATCCCGACGACCGAAACACAGGGTCGGATCCACACCTCGACGTGCACCGTCGCGATCATGCCCGAGGCCGAAGAGGTCGAGGTCCACATCGATCCGAACGATCTGCGCATCGACGTCTATCGCAGCTCGGGCAAGGGCGGCCAGAGCGTCAACACGACTGACTCCGCCGTGCGCATCGTGCACCTCCCGACCAACACGGTCGTGACCTGCCAGGACGAACGTAGCCAGCTCAAGAACAAGAGCCGCGCGATGAAGGTTCTGCAGGCGCGTTTGCTCGACGCCGCGAGGACCCGCGCGAACGCCAACGAAGCCGATGAGCGCCGTTCACAGGTCGGCACCGGCGACCGCTCGGAGCGCATCCGGACGTACAATGGCCCGCAGAATCGCCTGACCGATCACCGGATCGGGCTGACCCTCTACAACCTCGACGAGGTCATCGCGGGCGCCGCGCTCGGCGAGGTCGTCCAGTCGTGCGCGCGCTACTTCAACGCCGAGGCGCTGAGGCACCAGGAAGGCAGCGCCTGAATTCGCGGGCAACCTCGCTTCCGGGTCCGGGGCGGACCCCGCGCGAGGTCTTCGCGAGAGAGAATTCTCTCGCGAAGAGCGCGAAGCGCTTGCCCGCGGAGAATCGCGCGCAGCCGCTCAGGGAGCGGGTGTGGCGGTCGTGAGCTGCTTCGAGAACCAGCCGCCGGTGAGGGCGTCCAGATCCGCCGTCAGCCCGTCGAGTCGCAGCTGCTGCTTGATGGCGCGCTCGATCGAGTTGGCCGGCTCGAGCAGCATGTCGACCTGGAGCTGACGGCGCGCGAAGAAGAGCTTGTTGACGGTCGTCAAGAGGTCCTCGCGCTGGTTGACGATGCGCTCGATCTGGCGCGAGGCGGCGATGCTGTCGCGGTTGTAGACCAGCCGCGTGAGGTCCCAGCCGACGCGCAGCTCGAGCTGGGTCTGGTCGCCGCTGGAGACGAGATCCGAGAGCGAGCCCGTGCCCGAGCTGGTCGTGCGGAGATCGCGGTCGTCATCGGCGGTATTGCGAATGCGGCCCTGCAGCGTGTTCGGCAGGATGTAGGCGAGGTGGGACTGCGCGACCCAGCCGTCGTAGAAGCCCGGGTTCACCTTGGCAAAGCGCGCCGCGGCGCCCTGGACGTCGAGGACCGACGGCTCGCGCGCGAACTTCGCCAGGACGCGCTGCGCCTCGACGCGCGCGCTGCCGGTGGGCTCTTCGGCGCGCGCGATGGTCGCCGAGGCGAGAACGATCGAAACCAGCGAAACCAGCGAAACCAGCGAGAGGACAAAGGTCGGTGCGCGCATCGGTCACTCCGTCGAAGGGCTCTTGCCGGGCTTGCCCGGTTCTTCAAAAGGAAAACGGCCGCCCGTGAGGGCATGCAGATCGGCTTCGAGCTGCGCCAGTTGTAGCATGTCGCGCACGGCGTCGCGCACGGTCTTGGGCTCGCGCGTCACCATGTCGACACGTTTTCGGGCCCAGCTCTCCCAGAGCGGGATGATGCGGTCACGAATCGCGCGCTGGGCTTTTCGCGCCCGGTTGCGCGAGGTCTCGTAGGTGCTGCGCGTGGGCTCGATGGCCGCGACGATGATCGGCATGATGTCCCAGCGCGCCATGATGCGGAACTGGGTGTCGCGGGGAAGGACCTCGACGGCGTCGAGGATGCGCAGATCGATGCTCGGGATGAAGAGTCGATCTTCGTCGCGCTGTTGGCTGGCGCGAAAGTAGATCTCGACCTTGGGCAAGAGCCACGACAGCCGCTCTTGCACCGTCCAGTCGTCGACCGTGTCGAGGCGCAGGCCGCGCGCCTTGTCCGCCCAGCGGATGGCGTCGTCCGCGCCGGGGCGCCCCACGAGCGCCTGGCGCATGGCCGCGCCCGCCCCGCCGACCACGACGTGGGCGGTCT
>SXIE01000097.1 GCA_005772945.1 Pseudomonadota bacterium | reverse complement strand
GCGGCGGCTACGGCTTCGGCTACGGCGGCTGTTTCCTCTCCCCCGAGCTGGTGATCATGCTCATCGTCGTGGCGGTGATCATGGCGGTCGTGCAGGCGGTTCGGGCCAAGGCCGGGGCGCTGCGGGCGAACGTCTATCGGATCCGATTCGCGATCGATTGGCGTCAGCCCAAGCCGTGGGAAGACCTCGAGCGCGTCGTCGAGCGCGCCGAGCGCGTCGATCTCAATACCCCCGCGGGCCTCGCCTTTCTGGCCCGCGAGACCGCGCTCTATCTCGGTCGCCAGCGCGGCGCCGTGACGCACGCCTCGATCGACGCGACCCCGAGGCCGCTGCTGGCGCCGGCGGCCGAGCAGGAGTTCAACCGGCTCACGACCGAGGCGCGCGCCTTCTTCAATCGCGAGGTCGTGCGCATCGACGCCAAGGGCAAGTCGACCGAGAAGCGCGAGGCCAAGGGGAAAGACGAGCTGACCGACGAGGATGGCGAGTTCGGCATCAACGAGGTGTTTCTCGTCACGCTGGTCGTCGGGATCGACAAGGGCGTGCCGGCCTTGCCCGAGAAGATTCGGACGGCCGAGGACGTGCGCCTGGTCATCGAGCGCTTGGGTGGCCTGTCGGCGCCGATGGTGCTTGCGGCCGAGGTGGTTTGGACGCCGGCGGCCGAGAGCGACATCCTCACGCGCGACGAGCTCTTCAGCACGTACCCGGATCTGGCCGAGGTCGCCTGATAGGCGCGGCGCGGCCGCCCGGGGGCGGTTGACAGGTGGGGCTGCGCGCCGGAGGCTCGGCGCCGTGAAAAGCCTCATCGAGCCATTTCGGATCAAAGTCGTCGAGCCCGTCCGCCAGACCACCCCGGAGGAGCGCGCGGCGGCGCTCGTGGCCGCGCATTGGAACCTGTTCCAACTTCGGGCCGATGACGTCCTCATCGATCTGCTGACCGACTCGGGGACCGGCGCCATGAGCCAGGAGCAGTGGGCCGCGATGATGCGCGGCGACGAATCCTACGCGGGCTCGAAGAGCTTCGAGCGCTTCGAGGCGCGGGTGCAGGACGTCTTCGGCTATCGGCACGTCATCCCGACGCACCAGGGGCGCGCCGCCGAGCACATCCTCTTCTCGCTGGTCGGCGGGCCCGGAAAGATCGTTCCGAACAACACCCACTTCGACACGACGCGCGCGCACGTCGAGCACTCGGGGGCCGAGGCGGTCGACCTTGTCGCGGCGATCGGGCGCGACCCGGCGGCCGATCATCCCTTCAAGGGCGACATCGACACCGAGCGCCTCGCGCGCCTCGTGGCCGAGCACGGCAAGGCCAAGATCCCCATCGGCATGCTGACCGTCACGAACAACGCCGGCGGTGGCCAACCGGTGTCGCTGGCGAACGCGCGCGCGGTGTCGGAGATCCTGCACGCGGCCGGGATCCCGCTCTACTTCGATGCGTGCCGCTTCGCCGAGAATTGCTGGTTCATCAAGACGCGCGAGCCGGGGCAATCGGAGCGCACTGTGAAAGACATCGCGCGCGAGCTCTTCGCGCTCGGCGATGGCTGTACGATGTCCGCCAAGAAGGACGGGCTCGCCAATATCGGCGGCTTCCTCGCGACGAACGACAGCGTCTTGGCGGGCAAGGCGCGGACGCTCTTGATTCTGACGGAGGGCTTCCCGACCTACGGCGGCTTGGCCGGGCGCGATCTCGACGCGATCGCACAGGGGCTCGAAGAGGTCCTGCACGAGGACTACCTGCGCTATCGGGCGGTCTCGACGGCGTACCTCGGCGACCACTTGCACGCGGCCGGCGTGCCGGTGCTGCGGCCGTCCGGCGGGCACGCGATCTACCTCGACGCGGCGCGTTTTCTGCCGCACATTCCGGCGTCCGAGTTCCCGGGTCAGGCGCTGGCGTGCGAGCTCTATCTACACGCCGGGATCCGGAGCTGCGAGATCGGCAGCGTCATGTTCGGCGCGCACGCGCAGATGCAGCTGGTGCGGCTCGCCATCCCGCGCCGCGTCTATACCCAGAGCCACATCGACTACGTGGTCGAGGCCGTCGTCGAGGTCTTCGAGCGACGGGACACGCTGCGTGGCTTGCGCATCACCGAGGAGCCGCCTCAGCTCCGCCACTTCAGCTGCCACTTCGAGCGTCTATGACATCCGACCTGCGCATGAGAATTTGGCACTTTGTCTGGGCCGCCATGGTGACGCTTGGGGGGGCGTGCGGCGACGACGTCCAGCCGAGCGCGGACGTCGCCGACAGCGACGGCGCCGAGGGGGCCACGGGCGATTCAGAGAGTGACACGCTGGCAGATGCAGAGAGTGACGTGGCAGATTCCGAGAGTGACACCGCGCCGGAGACGAGCAGCGTGCGCGAGCTGTTGGTCGTGCCGCCGATCCCCGCGGCGGCGCCCGATCCGCTGGTCGACACGGGCCTCACTTCCTGTGCGATCTACCAGGAGGAGGCGTGCACGAACGGCACGTTCACGCGCTGCGAGATCTGGGATGGCGCCACCAAGGCGTTCACCGACACGCCCGAACCGCTGACGCGGCGCGCCTTCCTCTATGATCGTTGGTACGACCTCTACCATCAGCCCGACGGCGTGACGGCCGAGCGCGCCTTCGTCGGCGAGACGCCGGCCGGCACTCCCGAGGCCGAGTGGGCGGCGCTCGCGCACTTCTCGGGTTTCGCGGGCGTCGGCGATGGCGCGATCTGGACCGGCGCGGCGCTCGACGCTGCCATCTTCCGGTACGCCGCCACCGGCACGCGCGCCGACTACGCGCGCATGGAGAAGAAGGTGCGGGACTTGCTCCGGCTCTTCGATGTCACCGGGATCCCCGGGTATCTCGCGCGTCACATGGCGCTCGCCGTGCCGGCGGGCGCGCCCAAGACCGATCAGCACATCACCGAGGTGGACAGCGGCGGCGACCGCGGGCCGTTCGTGCACGTCTTCGATCCGGCGGCGGTCGACGGGCTCGATCCGGTCTACCGCGACGGGCTCGTGGACGGCGGTGGCACGGTCTGGAAGGGGACACCGATCTGGGACGGCAACCCGTCGATCGACCAGTACACGGGGCCGATGGTGGCGTTTCCGATCGCGTTTGCGCTCATCGAGGACGAGGCGCTGCGGGCGCGCATGACGCGCCAGCTCACGTGCTATCTGAATCGGCTGCGGCGGGTGGATCTCGTGCATCTGCAGAGCAACGAGCTGGCGCGCGAGGCCGTGCGGGCCTTTCTGGCCGGGGGCCAGCTGCAGCTGGAGCCCGGCGATCCCGATTTCGCGACGCTCGACACGGTGGTCGCGTACGTCAGCGAGCAACCGAACTCGGCGAACGTCGACACCTTCGATACGTCCTGTCCCGACCGCCCCGCGACGACTCCGTCGCGCGTGATCGACGCGGCGAGCGACGACTTCCTGGCGGACCTGCTCGAGTTCGTGAGCGATATCCAGGCCAGCGCGGCCCCGCGCGCCCGCGGCATCGACCACGTCTACGCCATCAATGTGCGGGGCGGCGACGCGGCCCACCTGGCGCATCTCGCGGCGATGGCCTGGTACATGACGGGCGATCCGGTCTACCGCGACTTCCTCTGGAACGACCTCGTCGACACCTGGCACATCGACGAGACCGTCAAGACGATCGGCGCGCTCGAAGTGCCGAAATGGTGCCGCTCGTATTACGGCGATCACATCACCATCGGGCCGCTGTGGGCGCTGATCGGGCTCCTCGACGAGTCGCCGCTCAAGGCGGCGTTCCAGGAGGCATTCGAGACCGAGGCCTGGCAGAAGAGCGCGCACGATCTGAACAACGTCAAGTTTGCGCTGATGTACGCTTCGGCGGTTCCGGCGACGGCCGACAACGAGGTCACGGCCGCACGGGAAGCGGCGTTGCTGGAGCTCGCGAATTTCGGCGGCAACGGCGGTGTCCTCGAGGACCCGCGCCGCGAGTACACGCTCGAGCGTCAGTACGTCATCGATCATCTGCCGGCCGGGACCACCCTCGAGTGTCCGAGCCCCGAGCAGCGTACGCAGTGCGAGACGGGGATCTCGTTCATGGGCGTGACGCTGCCCGGCGAGAAGATCTCGCGCAATTGCCATGGCACTCCCGGAGAGTGCCACCTGGACGATGGGCTGTGCGCGGAGCCGAAGGCGAGCCTCGGCTTACCGGCGGCGCTGCGCACCTACGAGGACTTCGTCTGGCAGCGCAATCCGTTCGACATCGGCGCGCGCTGGGACGTTCAGGGCCGTGTGCAATCGGCGGGTCTCGATCTCAGCGAGGAGTACTGGCTGGCGCGCGAGCGCGGATTCCTTGCAGCGGGAAGCAAGCAAGTGCTGGCCTGGCGCGAGGTAGGCAGTTGCGGGCCCTGAATCCTGATTACGCGATATCGTAGTGGCTGAACGTCATCGTGAACGACGCGCGCCCCTGGCTGAGTGAGCGCAGCTCGGTCGAGTAGCCGAACATGCGCTCGATCGGCACCTGCGCCTTGACGACCGAGGCCGACGTCGACAGCTCCTCCATGTGCTCGATGCGCCCGCGCCGCTGATTCAGGCTGCCGATGACGTCGCCGACATACTCGGGCGGCATCGAGACCTCGACGTTGGCGATCGGCGCGAGGCGCGCGGGCTTGGCGTCCTGCATCGCCTTGCGCAGCGCGGCCGAGGCCGCGATCGAGTAGCCGACGACCTTGGTCGTACCGTCGCGCCAGCCGACGTGCGCGACGGTCACGCGCACGTCCTGCACCGGATCGCCGTGGAGGACGCCGGCGCCGAGCTGGTTCTCGAGCCCGATCTGGATGGCCTGCTTGAGCTCGGGCGTGAACCACGGGAGCACCTCCCCGCCCGCGGGCGGAAAGTGCCATTCGATCGCGTTGCCGGCCCCGCGCTCGTTCGGGTTCAGGCGCACCGCCACCTGGCCGTAGAGAGCGTCGCCCTCGGTGACGCGCTCGAACTTCTCGTCGACGACGGCGCTTTGCGTCGCGGTCTCGCGGTAGACAACCTGCGGTCGCCCGATGCGCGCGTCGACCCCGAACTCGCGGCGCACGCGGTCCGTCAAGACGTCCAGATGCAGCTCGCCCATGCCGCTGATGATCGTCTGGCCGGTCGACTCGTCTTCCTTCCAGCGGAAGGTCGGGTCCTCGTCGGCGAGCTTGCCGAGCACCTCGATGAGCTTGTCGCGATCGCGCGTCTGCTCGGGCTCGATCGACTGCGAGATGACCGGCTCGTAGGCGTCGATCTGCTCCAGCAGGATGGGCTTGGCGGGGTCGCAGATGGTGTCGCCGGTCTTGGTGTGCTTCAGGCCGAGCACGCCCACGATGTTGCCGGCGCCGACGCTGTCTTTGCGCTCGCGTTGGTTCGCGTGCATCAGAAACACGCGCGAGATCTTCTCCTTGACGCCCTTGCCGGGATTCAAGACCTCGCTGCCCGCGACGAGCGTTCCCGAATAGATGCGCACGAAGACGAGACGTCGCCCGTCATCGCCCATCATCGCGACCTTGAAGGCCAGCGCGGCCAGGGGGCCCTTGGCATCGTGAGGGCGCGTCTCGACAGCGCGCGTCGTCGGGTGCACGCCGGTGATCTCCGGCACGTCGTCCGGCGACGGGAGCCAGCGTACGATCGCGTCGAGTAGCGGCTGCACGCCCTTATTGCGCAGCGCCGCGCCGCACAGGACCGGCACCAATTTGTTCGCGATGACGGCGCGCCGAATCGCGGCGTGGATATCGTTTGTACTCAAACTATCTGGCTCCTCGAGCCAGCGCATCGCGAAGTCGTCGTCGGCGATGGCGATCCGCTCGAGGAGCTTATTGCGTGCGGCCTCGACGGCCTCCACCATGTCGTCGGGGATCGGGATCTCCTGGAAGTCGCGCGGGTCGTCGGGGTCGCCCCAGACGGTCGCCTTCTTCTCGACCAGTTCGACGATGCCGCGGTGGGCGCCCTCGGTGCCGATCGGCAGCGCGGCGGGCGCACAGTGCTCGCCGAAGCGCTCCTCCATCATCGTCAGGCAGCGGTCGTAGTCGGCCCCAATCCGGTCCATC
>SXIE01000096.1 GCA_005772945.1 Pseudomonadota bacterium | reverse complement strand
GGGCAGCCGCTACGCGGCCTTCGCTTGCACCGGCGCGGGCAGCCGCTACGCGGCCTTCGCTTGCACCGGCGCGGGCAGCCGCTACGCGGCCTTCGCTTGCACCGGCGCGGGCAGCCGCTACGCGGCCTTCGCTCGCACCGGCGCGGGCAGCCGCTACGCGGCCTTCGCTCGCACCGGCGCGGGCAGCCGTGTTCCGAGCCGAGCGCAGAGTTGACGCCGTTGGCTTGCCAAACACCCTGGTTGGCCCCTTCCTCTGTTGAGGCGCTTCGCGAACATGCCCGCGACGCGGCGACCTCGAGGAGGAACGGTATGCGACGGAGTTTGCGTTCACTGTTTGCATTGGCGTTGACGGCCTGCCCCGACGATGCGGCGACGACCTCGGACGCCACGATCGAGGCGACCGCAGAACCGAGCACCGAGACGGCGACCGAAACCGTCGCCGAGGCGTCGGACGAGGCGACTGAGACGGTCGACACGAGCGAAACGACGGTAACGCCGCATCTCGAATGGGCGCCGCTGGACACAACGGGGATCGCGAGCGGCGCCGAGGTCAAGCTCGCCTTCAACAACACGACGGTCGGCACGCGCCTATCCGATGGCACCGTGCTCGTGACGTGGACGTCAGCGGGCGTTCCCATGCTGGGCCGACGACCCGCGGGCAGCGCCAGCTGGACGAGCATCGCGCTTCCCAAGTTCGGCACCGCGCCGGCGTCGAAGGTGAGCCTTGTCGATCTCGGTAACGGCGCGCTCTTCGCCGGCTGGACCGAGGGTTCGAACCTGAACGCCGTTGCGGTCGCCTCGCACTCGATCGATGGCGGGCTCAACTGGGACGCCGCGCGGGTCGTGTCGGCGGCAGCCGTAGGCGCCGAGAGCGTCAGCGCCACGGCGGTCATCCGCACGGGCCAGCCCGCATCGGTGATCATGGCGTGGTACGAAGGCGCCTCCAAGAACGCCAACTTCACCGTGTGGACCGGCCCGACCTGGACGGCCGGCGCGTTCACCGCATCGGCGCCGCTCGAGGCGCACGCCGGCAACTCGCACGATGTCGCCGTCTTCGCCCGCGGGGCGCACGCGGTCTCGATTTGGGAGGACGATTCGGTGACGCCGGTGGTCCTGCGCTTCGCCGAGTCCAGCGATGGCGGCCGCACGTGGGGCGCCGCGCGCGACATGAACGGCGGAACCGATGGGACCCATGTCGGACAGGACGCCAGCGCGTGCATCGACGGGCAGGACCGGATCGTGATCGGCTTCCAACGCCAGGCGCAGATCTACGTTGCCCGCGTCGCACCGGGCGGCGCCGTTTCCAACGTCGCGCAGCTGGGCCCCGGCTTGTTCGCGCACACCGTGTGCGACACGTTGGGATTTGGCGCGGTCGCTTGGGAGCACTTCACAGGCGGCGATTCCAAAGACGACTCCGTCAAGACGATCGGTCTGTCGACGACGCTCGACGACTTCGGCGCAATCGACGGCCCCCACGCGCTGCCGGACTCGGCTGCCGCCTTCGGGCGCGTGCAATCGTTGGCCGTCCTGAGCGGCGATCATGTCGATGTCTACTGGATCGACACGGGCGGCGGCACCCGAACGTTGTGGCACCGCGAGGCGCGAATCGTGCGCTGAGTCCGCTCCTCATCGTGGCGCTCGCGCGATGTGCAATCGAGTTGCATCTTCTCCTGTACCGGGCTTTCCGCGCGGTCCCGCGCCACTTTGAACGTCGACGTTCAAAGCCTCGCCGGCGACTCGGGAGCTCGATCGGGCCGCGAGCGCCATCCGTTCGCCGGGGCTCGCGCAGCTTGGCAAGGGAGGCTCGGGAGGCTCGGGGTCGAGCAAGACCCTGATGGGCGTCGCCATCCGGGCGACCGGAGCGTTCCCGGCCGCGCACCATGTCCTTCCAATCGGCGGCCACGGCGGGAGCTCGCCCCGGGAGATCGCGGACAATGTCGAGCCAGTCGCCCTGCAGCGTGATGAGCCCACCGATGGGACCGGCGGCTCGGTGCCGGTGGTCCGAGCCTGGCCCGTCCTACGCCGGGAGGCCTGTCCACGCGGCGCTCCGCTCCCAGAGCTCGCGCGCCAGGTCCGGGTCCAGCGCGTGCTTGCTGGCGGTCTTGGGCTTGCAGCGGTCGTAGTAGAGCCCGCTCTGGTCGCGGACCTCGTTGCTCGTCGCGCAGTGCAAGGTCGTGCGCGCGCCCTGCTCGCTCGTCAACAGGAAGCGCTTCAGCAGGTGACGGATGCCGCATGGCACGTGCCGCCACACGTCGGTGGCGACCCCGCCGGGGTGAAGGGCGTACGCGTGGACGCCGCTAGGCGCGCGCTCGGCGAGAGCGCGCGTGAAGAGTACGTTGGCGAGCTTCGAAACGCAGTACTCGTGAAAGCCGGTGACGTGGACCGTCGGCTTCCTGACCGCGTCCCAATCGATGCCGCGCGCGCGGTAGTGGCCACCGCTGGCGACGTTGACGACGCGCGCTTGGCCGGCGCGCTCGAGCGCGGGGAGCAAGAGGCGGGTCAACAGATAGTGGCCGAGGTGGTTGGTACCGAAGGCGAGCTCGAAGCCGTCCTTGGTCAGGCCGCGCGCCCCGGCAAGACCCGCGTTGTTGACGAGGAGCGCGAGCGGCCGACCACGCTCGAGGAACGCCTCGGCGCACGCCCGCGCGCTGGCGAGGTCCGCGAGATCGAGCGACACGAACTCCGCCTTGCCTCCCGCTTGGGTGAACTCTTCGACGACCGGGCGGGTGCGAGGCTCCGAGCGGCACGCCAGAAGGACGTGCGCGCCGTGCTTCGCTAGCGCCACGGCGGTGGGGCGGCCGATGCCCGTGTTGGCGCCCGTGACGATGGCGAGCTTGCCAGTGACAGTGAGATCCATGGAGTCACGTCCCTTCGATGCGCGCTCGGTCCGCGCATGTGCCTACCCGATACTCCAGCCGCGTTCGCGCGCAAGACTTGCTTGCTTGGCCTGAGCTGCGCCGGGCCCCGTGATGGACGCGGCGTAACCCGCGAATGCAACGGCTGGGGTCGGTGTCAGGCACCTTTCGCGATCGTGCGCACACGATCCTGCCGTCGGCATTTTCGGAGGCGCGGCAATGCCACCGCGACCGCCAACCGTGCGGCCTTGAGCCACGGCGCTGACGCCGCCTGGTCGCGGAGGAAATGCACCGGCTCGGCACGCAGCGAGCGCGGCTTCGGTGAGGTCATCCGGGGGCGCTGCTTGCAATTTGGGCGTGGGTGTCCGACACCAAGCGGCATGGCGCCGCGCGGAACGAGGTGGATGAAGCATAGCGCGCTTTTTTCGTCGCGCGCCCGCGCAGCTCGGGGCGGCCCGGCATCCGTCGTCGCGCGCGCCTGCATCGTATGCGTCGCGTGCCTGTCCGGCGCGTGCGCCCCGCAGCGCTCGGGCGACGAGGTCTACCTCGACCAGCCGGTCCCCGCGTGCGAGGAGCCCAAGGCCGCGCCAACGGCCGCGCTGCCGCCCGGAACGGTCGGCCCGGAGGCGCCGCCGCCGCTCTCGCAAGGTGCGCTGACGGCCGCCCACACGACCGGCCGCGCCATCGGCCACGCCGGGGGTACGGCGCGCGCCCTGCGCTACGTCGACCGCCTGACGGCCGATGGATTCTGGGTGCGCGGGACATTTGCGCGCGTCATCGCGGGCCTCGCCGCGGCCGCTCTGGGAGCGCTTGCGGCCGTGTTTCTCCTGACGCTGCGCGCCAAGCGCCCGGTCGCGCGCTGGGGCGACAGCCTGGTCCATCAGCTGCTGCGCGAGACGCGCGAGGTGCGGGGGCTGGGCGCGACCGGCGACGGCGGTCAGCGCGCGCTGGTCGCGCGCTTCGAGGAGGCGCTCGCGGCCGCGGAAAGCAAGACGCAGAAGCTCGCGCAGCGCTGCCGACCGCTCGAGGATCGGGCCGAGTCGGCGACCTCGCAGGCGCACCTCGAGAGCCTCTACACGCAGATGGAATCGGTGCTCGGGCAGGTCGAGCATCTCCACTTTCAGATCATCGCCTGGAGCGAGCGCGCGGCGACGATGGACGATGCCAGCGTGCAGGGACAGGTCACGTCGGCGATCGACGGGCTGCTGGCTGCGCTGAAGGAGGCGACATGAGCGCCTTCGGCCGCGACGCGCGGGCCGTCGCGCTCGCCATGGTCGCCGTGAGCGTTCTCGCCGCCTGCGAGGCGCTCCCGGGCAACGAGAGCGGCGACGAGACCGCGCCACCCGCGCTCCCGGCGCGCCCCGAAGACGCGCTCTCGCTCCTCGACCCGAGCCGCCTCGCCACCGAGTCCCGCACGCTGATGGCCGCCCGCGCCGCGCTCGACACCGGCTTTCGCTGCGGCTGGCACGTCGCCTGGACCGACGCCATCCGCGCCGGCCGCAGCGAGCGCCCGGCCGCCTTCCGCGGCGATACGATGGGCGCGGTCTTCACGCTCGCGCTCGTCCTCCTCGTCGCCGGCCTCGGCGGCACGCTCGCGCTCGCCTGGGTGCTGCCCCGCCTGCGCCGCCGCGTGCCCCGGCCCATCAAGCCCGCGCCCGCCGAGACGCGCGTCCAGAGCTGGGTCCACTACTTCGGCGAGCTCGTGCGCCGCCTCCTCGGCAGCGCCGCGCACGCGCTGCGCGTCGATCAGCTGGACCGCTCGGTCATGGACCAACGGATCCACGCCCTGCTCGCCTGCCGCCAAGCCGAGCGCGAGCTCGCGCGCGCCGCCCACGCGGTCGAGCGACTCCATCCGGCGAGCGCCCCAACGCCGACCGCGCCGCCCTCGCCCCCAGGCCCGGATTCAGCCCCAGGCCCTGAGGTTGCCGCCGCCGCACCCGCAGTCGTCGTCACCGACGGCACCATCGCCGCGCACCTTCCGCCCGACGCGCTGCGCCAAGGCCTCCTCGAGTGGGGCGCCGAGCTCGCCGCCCTGCGACGCCGCCTCGCGGCCACCTCGCCGCTGCCGCGCGAGCTCGCGCCCGACCTGCTCGTCGCCCGCCTGGACCTCGCGCAACGGCGCGCGCGCGATCTGCGCGTGACGCTCGAGCGTCTGCTGGCGACCCAGACCACGCCCGCCTGGAATGCGCTCGTCAAAGAGGTCGCCCTGCACCCCGAGACCCCGCGCGAGTCCGTGCCGCTGAGAGCCCTGCCGCTCGCGCCCTGGGTGCGCCCCGCCGGGCTCGCCGGGCTCGCCGCCCTCACGCTCGGCCTCTTCATGGTCGCCGGCTGGACCGCCGCCGGCGCTTTCCCTCTCTTCTTCGCGCTCGTCTTCTCGCTGGGTGGCCTCGCCGCCGTCGTCACTGCGCGCGTTCACCTGCATCGCGCCGGGCGCCAGCCGCTGCTACCGGGCTTCGCCGACCGCGTGGGCAGTTGGCTGACCTCGCTGGCGGCGCTGGCGCTCGCGGTCCTCATCGTGTCGAGCTGGATGTCCGCCGAGAGCGGCCTCGACATGGGCGACCCGCCGCCGGTGCCGGTGCCCGATCCGATCACGCTCACCGCGCCGCCCCTCTGGCCGGCTCCGACGCCCGGCACGTCCAGACCGTGAGGTTCCCGCCGCCCCCGCGCGCCGTCGAGGCGACCTACCAGGACCCGCTCGACCTCGTCTGGCTCCGCGCCGCGCGCGACCTCGGCTTCGTCATCACCCGCGCCCCCGACGTCTACGCGAGCTTCGACGGCGTCCGCACCATCGCGCTGACGCCCACCGCCGACTTCGACCCCGACGACTCGCTCGCGCAGCTCATCTTCCACGAGCTCTGCCACGCCATCGTGTCCGCGCCCGAGGGCCTCAGCCAAATCGACTGGGGCCTCGACGCGACCAGCGACCGCGATCTCCACATCGAGCACGCCACCCATCGCCTCCAAGCCCACCTGGCCGACCGCTGGGGCCTGCGCGCCTTCTTCGCCGCGACCACCGTCTGGCGCCCACACTGGGACCGCCTCCCGAAGGACCCGCTCGCCGACGGCGACGACCCGGCCATCGCCATCGCGCGCGCCGCCCGCCTGCGCGCCGACGACGAGCCCTGGGCCTCCGCCCTGCGCCGCGCATTCGTTGGTACACAAACGATTGCCGCCGTGGTCCGGAGAGACGCGCCGCCCGAGAGCCTCTGGGCGCGAGTCCCCGCGCGCGTCCACGAGCGCCACCCGCTGGGCCCACAGCTCGGGCCGATCGGCGAGCGCTGCGCCAGCTGCGCCTGGTCCCACGCCGACGATCCCCCCGACGGGACGAACGGCGCCCCGAATGACTCCGCGCGCAGCACGCCGGCGCCCGCCACGCGCTGCGAGATGCTGCGCCGGGGCACCAACGACGCCCCGACCATCGACGTGGCCTGGAGCGCCTGCCAGCACTGGGAGCCACGCCTGGACGAAGCGGCCTGCGCGGCCTGCGGCGCCTGCTGCCGACAGGCCTTCCACCTCGTGCCGATCGGACCCGACGAGCCGCTCGTCCACGCGCGCCCGGACCTCGTCACACACGACGCCCAGGGCGCCTCACCCTACTTCGTCCCGCGCCCTGACGGCTTCTGCATCGCACTCACCGCCCCGCGCGCGCCCTACCGCTGCGCGGTCTACGACCAGCGCCCGTCGAGCTGCCGCGACTTCGAGCTCGGCGGGCCCGCGTGCCTCGAAGCGCGCCAACGCTGCGGGCTCTCGGGCCGCCCCTGACGTCAGAGCGACGAGGTCTTGGGCCGCGGCCGCGAGCCCGTCCGCGTCTTCGGCTTCGCCTCGCCCGGCGGCGCGTCGGGCGCGATCGGCTCCGGCGGCGGCGCCGCGTCGGCAAACATCTCGCCGATCTCCACCTCGATGTCCTTCTTCTCTTTCGTGCGCACGATCGCCAACTCGCGCACGAGGAGCTCCTGCGCCTCGTCCAGCATGAGCTTCTCGCCGTACGAGAGCGTCTTGGTGAACTTCAGCAGGTACAGGTCGCGCAGGATCTCGGCCAGGTCGTAGATCGAGCCGGTGTTCAGCTTTTCCTTGTACTTGCGCTGTCGCCGATTCCAGGTCTGCTGGTCGAACCGCGACGGACGCTCGCGCAGGATCTCATACACCTCGTCGACCTCGTCGGAGCTGATGAGGCTCCGCAGGCCGACCGAGTTCACCTTCTCGACGGGAATCCGGAGGCGCTCGGGCATCGGACGCTTCGAGTCCAACACCTCGAGAACATAGACGTTCTGGAGCGAGCCGTAGAGCTCCACCGTCTCGATGCCCGTGATGACCGCGACGCCGTGCTTGCGATAGACGGCCATGTCGCCAATCTTGAAGGTCGGCTGCATGGAGACTCCTTTCGTTGCCCGGACGCCGAGCGCCCGGCCGCAGCACGCAGCTCCCAAGCAACGCGATCGCCGCCCGCACCGGGGCGTGGCTGGCGATCTACGTGTGCTCGGTCGAACTGCGATTGCTGCGTCACTGAACCTGCCCTTGCCGCGAACCGACCGCCGCCCCCGAATGACGCGCCTGTCGTCGGCCAAACGTGTCCAGGTCTTATCTCAACAGAGGGCGCGCTGAATGTCAACGCACCCAGGCGCCACGCGGGTCCGCGCCGCCTACGCGCCTCGTCGACGACCGGCGGGCGCCGCACGCGAAACGCTGGACGCGCCTCGCATCGGCCGTGCCGAGCCGGTACGCGCGCGCCTCTCGAACGGGCGCGCGCGGTACGCGACCTCTCAGCGCGCCCCACCGAGCTGGCGGTGCTTGTCATAGAGACGCTTGACCGTGAAGGTCTGCATCTTCTCTTTCCAGCCCTCGTTGGCCTTGCCAGCCGGGAACTGCAGCTTCTGGATGGCGTCGATGAGGCCCGCCTTCCCGCCGAACTTCTGCTTCACCTCGCTGGCGACCTCGTGGATCCGAAGCAGCTTCGCGTTCGTCGTCCCCATCAGGCGCTGGCGCTCGTCGGCCCCGCCCGCAATCAGCGAGACGATCGCCGCGACCAGGTCCTGACGCGTCTTGAACTGCGCCTGGACCATCTGCTTGGGGCTCTTCACCTGCGACTTCCCTTTCGGCGGCTTGGCCACGGTCTTGGTCGCGATCTTGGTTGCTGCTGCTTTCGCCATCTCATTTCCTCCATTTCGGCGGGGTCACGCCCCGGCAAACGGTTCCTGTCATCTCATCACTATTTCGGGTCGGTACTCGGATCGAGCTCGGGCAGGACGGGCTTCTTCAGCGTCGGCGCGTCCTCGTCGGGCGGTGTCTCGGGGTCCTCGGGCGCGTCCGGGTCCGCCGGATCGACCTTGGTCGGCGGCCCCTTCGGCCCCTCGGGCCCGTTCGGGTCCGCCGGCGGCACCTTGGGCGTCGCCGCCTTCTCGCGCGCCTCGATCGCCTTGCGAATCGTCTCGAGCCGCGCCTTGGCCGCCGCGTGATGCGCGCCGTCCGGGAAGTGCTCGAGGTACATCCCGAGCGCCTTGGCCGTCTCGCCCTGGTCGCCGACCTTGTCCCAGGCGCCGACGAGCCGCCACACCAGCCCGTCCTTCATCGCCAGCTCGGGGTAGGTCTGCAGGACGTCGCCGAGGCGCCAGGCGACCGCCTGCCACTTGTCGCGGTCCGCATAGAAATCGACCGCGTACATCTCGCGCGCGAACAGCATGCCGCGCGTCTCGGCCAGCATCGTCCGCACCGCGGGCGCGAACGGGCTCGTCGGGAACGTCGTCAGGAAGCTCTTGAGCTCGCCCTCGGCCTGCTGCGTGATCGACTGGTCCATCTCGTAGGCCGGCGGGATGAGGAACCAATCGCTCGGCAGGCGCTTATGAAACGAGCGCGCGACCATGTAGCGCGCGTACGGCAGGTTCGGGTCGGTCTTGTACTGCCCGACGAAGCCGCGATACACCTCGGCCGCCTCGGCGTAGCGCCCCTGAAAGAAGAGCGCATCCCCGAGCCGCAGCTTCGCGAGCGCGGCGTGCTTCACGTGACGCGGGCTCGCGGCCACGACCTGGAGGATCTGGGCAGCCTTGACGTAGTCGCCGTCCTTCAGGCGCGCGACACCTTCATAATAGGCGCGCCGGGCCGGGTCCTTGATCGTGTCCGGGAACGGCGGCGCCGACGCCGCGCAGCCGCCGAGGGCGGCGACAACCAAGAGGCACGCGGCCGCAGAGGCTGCGTGAGCGCGTCGCGAGAAGGCCGCAAGCTGGGGGTGGATCGACATCGGTCTCTGCTCGGGGCCGCATCCGAAGCGAGTGCCGGCCGGTCCGCGAGGGGTCGGGGTCTTAGCAGTCCCCCCGCCGACTGTCAACGCGGACCCGATCCGAGCGGCCTCGGAAGCGGTCCGGACGCGACATTCAGCTCGTTCCGGCCAAGACCTCGCCGAGGCGCTCGGCCACCAGTCCTACGATCGGAATGGCCCGCCGATAGTCGAGCCGCTTGGGTCCGAGCAGGGCCACGAAACCGACCCCGCGCCCCATTTGAAAGCGCCGCGCGACCAGGCTGCAGGGCCCGAGCCCTGCCATCCCGGCCTCGTTGCCGAGATACACGCGCGTGTCATCGGCCTCGGCGATGCGCGCGAGCAGCTCGATCCAGGCCGAGCGCGTCTCGAGCGCCGCCACCAGCTCGGCGCTCCGCTCGGGCGCCTCGGCGAACTCGCGCGCCGCCAGGACCCGCGCCGCGCCATCGAACAGCACCTCCGGATCGTCGCCGACCTCGGCCTGCTCGAGCGCGCGCTGCCCGAGCGCCAAGGCGCGCCGCTCGAGCTCGTTGCGGTCGTCGTGCTGTGCGGCCTCCATGACGTGCCGCACCTCGGCCAGCGTGCGCCCCGGCAGCAGCGTATTCAGGTAGTTCGTGAACTGCTCGAGCTCGCGGCGCGACGTGTCCTCGACGAGCACGAGCACCCGCTCGTGCACGAACGCCGCGACCGTCACGGCGATCGCCAGGACCCGCCGCGGCCCGAGCAGCACCAGCTCGATGCGCTGCAGCTGCGACGACTCGAGCGGCGCCACGACCACCAGACTCGCGGCCCCCAGCCCCTCGGCCGCCGTCTGCGCCGCGTCGCGCGCGACCTCGGAGGCCGACGCGCCGTCGCGCCAGGTCAGCGACTCCACGCGCGCCCGGTCGCGCGAGCGTATTTGTCCCGGCACGCAAAGGTCGTCCAGGTAGGCGCGATAGCCGAGATCGGTCGGCACGCGCCCCGAGGAGGTATGCGGCTGCGTGACCCACCCGCGCAGCCCGAGCGCATGCATCACGGCGCGGATCGAGGCCGACGACAGATGGTTGTGGAGCCGCGCGGCGATCGCCTTCGACCCCACCGCATCGCCCGAGTCGATATGGGTCTCGACGATCTCACGCAGGATGAGGTGCTCACGATCCACGGCGCCGAGCTTGCGAAGCTCTGCCGCTGCTGTCAACTCCCGCGACGCGACGACGCGGCGGGGCGTGCGTCGACGTCCCGGCGGGCGGCATGCCCCCGCCAGAGCCCGCCTGCAGCGGCCGCGGCGACGTTTCTTTGACGAACGCCCCGCCGGCACCGTGGTACGGTCCGGCCATGCTTTCGCCCGCTCGCATCGCCCTCGCCTTGGCCCTCACGTTCACCGCCATCAGCGCTCACGCCCGCCATCCAGGCGGACCGGGCGCCGCTCCGCACATCGTGCTCGAGCGTGTCGACACGCGCTACGAGAACGGTCGCCTGACGATCGACTACAAGATCGCGAACGGCAGCTGGCGCTGGCTCGCGAACCGCCAGGTCGAGGTCGGCGCGACCGTATCGCTCGGCGGCGAGGGCGGCCAGCGCTGGGACTTCCGGCTCGGCCAGATCGGGGCCGAGGGCTCGTTCTGGATCGACCGCTGCCCCGACGCGATGACGGTCGCTATCGCCTTCCGCGACTTCGGGAGCCAGAACCTGATCCAATGGATGGACGTCGGCGGGATCCCGGTCGTGAGCCTCACGGTTCCCGTCGACCACGACCAGACGGGGCGGCCCGGCGCTCCCGGACCCGGCCCCGGCCCGACCGGACCAGTCCCCGTGCGGCCGCCCGTCGTCCCGCCGCCCGTCCGCATCAACTGGGCCGGACAGCCGCAGGTCATCGCGGCGTGCGGGCAGGCGTTCTTCGGGCAGGCCGGCCAGACGTCATGCCTGGACGCGGTCGCGCGCTTCCCGGTCGACCCGACCGCGTCGATCGTGGCCTGCCATGCTTCGTTGTTCGGCGACGCCAACGCGCTCGCGTGCCTGCAGCGCGTGGCGCTGGCCCCGGGCGACGCCACGGAGCTCATTCGCGCGTGCCACCTATCGTTGTTCGGCGACGCCAACGCGCTCGCGTGCATCGACCACGGACGCTCCGCGCGCTTCGAGCCGAGCGGGATCGTGCGCGCCTGTCACCAGGCGATGTTCGGCGACGCCAACGCGCTGCGCTGCATCGCGATCGCCGCCACCGCCGCCCTCGATCCGAGCCCGACGCTCGCCGCGTGCAGGGGGTCGATGCGCGGCGACGAGGCCGTCATGGGCTGCTTGGAGCGCGGTCTGACGCGCTGAGGACCGCCGCGTCGAGGGGCGGCGTGCGCACCCGCGTGCGCCGCACACGCACGAGCGACCCCGGGTGCTCGTCGACGCCGTAGACGACGTTCCAGCCCGGCGGCAGCAATGGATCCGACCACGCGAACAGATTGCGCGCGTCGCGCGGCGCCACGTTGATGCAGCCGTGGCTCGTGTGCTGGCCGAAGCGGTCGTGCCAGTAGGCCGCGTGCAGCGCGTACATGTCGGCGTAGTACATGGTCCACGGCACCATGGCCCGATAGTCGGTGCCTGCCATGCGGGTCACCGCGTGCTTCCACTTCACGCGGAACTTGCCGATCGGGGTCTGGTGATTCGGGAGTCCGCTCGCGATGAGCGTCGCCGCGATCGGCCGCGTGCCCTCGTAGGCCACCAGGACCTGCTGGTTGAGGTCGACGTCGATCCAGCGCTCGCCGGGCTTCACCTCGGTCGGCGGCGCCGTCCACGCGGCGATGTGGAGATCGGCCACAGCGATCCACTCGCCGTCGCCGATTTGCGCGAAGCGCTTGTCGGGGCTGTAGCCAATCGGCGCGACGATGGTGCGTTGCCCGATCATGCGCACGACCCCCGCCTTGGCCGACGGCGCCGAGCGCACGGCGACCGGCATGGAACGAGCCCGTTCGCCGCGCCCCTGGGCCCACGCGAGCGGCAGCGTGAGGCTGCCGTCGCCGCTCGCCCAGAGGCCCCCGAAGTCCGAGATGCGCCCACCGCGCGAGGGATTCTCGGGCGTCGGCAAGACCTCGCCGTAGCGCTCGGGAAGCAGGTAGCCGTCGCGGATGATGGGCAAGGGGGTCGCGCTCGGCGCGAGCTCCGACGGCTCGACGTCGCTCTCGCAGATCCACCCCTTGGGGTCGACCGCAATCCAGCGCGGGCACTGCCCCTCGGGGACCTTGGCGATGCTCTCGGTCGCCGCTTTCCAGGCGATGCGCGTGCCCTTGGCGATCTGGCCGATGCGGCGTTTCCAGAGCCCCGGCCCGACCTGCGCCCACGCATCGCGCACCACGCGCAGCGAGCGCACATGAGCTGGAAACGCCGACACCGCCCGCTCGACCTGCCCCTCGGCGACGCCGGAGAGCGACGACGCCACGGGCTCCTCGGCCCGCGCCGGTGCCCATCCGAGACCCGCCCACACGCCGACGCCCAGGGCCAGAATGGCCACACCCGTTGCCCGCATCGTCCCCACCACGGCCCTCACCGCAGACCACCCGCCGCAGACCACCCGCGGCCCTACCGCGATGGTTGAAGGGACGGCCCGGGCCGTCAAGAAACATGCACGCAGATGCAAGCGTTCGCGCACCGACTGCGGCGCTCGCGAAGCAGAGGAATGCGCCGAATATGCACTGCTTGGAGCTCTCCGGCACGGCCCTTGAGGGCGGGAAGGCATCACGACGCTAGCCGCGTCTCGCGTGCCGGCCCTGGCCCCGACCCCGGATCAGGGCGCGCAGCTCGGCGGCGTGAGGCGCATGACGACCGGCGCGTGCTCGGGGGAGAGATCGGTCGCGAACGCATACGCCAACGCCGACACCCACACGTCGCCCGTCGCCGCGCCGCCTGTATCGCGGTCGACAGCGAGATCGCCAAACGCGAAGCCGCCGCCCGAAAACGCATCGATGCTGGCCCAACACCCGTTCGCCGCGCGCGCCGACACCCGGATATGACCCTTGACGGTATCGCCGTGCCCGACCGCGATGGCGTCGTTGCCGAGCCACGCCGGGTGCGCCCAGGCTCCCCCCTGGTCGACCTCGCTGATGGTCCACGGACCCGCCATTTGCGCGGCTTCGGCGACGCGTAGCCGCTCGGATACGGCGTCCTGATAGGCGATCGCGATGCGTCCGCTCGGGGACACGGCGATGCCCGTGTGACGACCGGGATCGCGCCTGTCTGTACCCGCCGTTTCGACGATCCAGCGATCGCTCGCGCCAAAGGGCCAGCGCCCGCCGACCAGCGTCTTGTGGTCGGCGTCATACCAAGCGGCCACGACCGCGTCGTCGCCGCCGCCGCTCGGGCGCGCGGCGCAGCTCACGAAGAGGCCGCTGCCAAACGGCAAGCGATCGGCCGCGTAGCGTTGATACACGCGCGCGCGGCAGGCCTGGCCGGCGCCGTCGTCGAGGTCGGTGCAGAGCTCGTGCGGCTCGCAGCCGCCGCAGGTCGCGGCCTGTAGGTTGATCGCCTGCGCGCAGGTCTCGCCGCTGGGGCCAAGGACGCACAGCTCGCCGAACGCGCACGCGCCCGCACACGGGGTCGCGCTCCGGACCGGCAGCGGCACCTCGAGCACCGGCCCGAACTCCCAGTCGTCGGTGCTCGCCGGGCTCTCGACCTTTGCATCGACGCGCACGAGTCGCGAGACGCTGCCGGTGCGGTCGCTCGACACGAAGACCAGCCCGCTCAGGCGAGATTCGCCCGAGACCTGGCGCCGCACCAAGCAGGCGTAACGTCCGGCGTCGCCCTCGACCGGCAAGACCGAGCCCGCCACGCGCCGCCCGTCGCTCGGATCGAAGCGCAGATGCAACACCTTGCCGCCGTCGGCGTCGCGGTAGAGGACGTCCCACGCCCCTTCGGCATCCCCCGGCGCAGCCGCCGCCAAGGCGGGGCGCATGCCCCGATCCGGCCCATCCTCGAAGACACCCCCGCGGTAGGTCTCGGGGCCGGCGATCGGCGTCACCGTCGGCGCGCCATCGAGTACGTGGTCGGTGCGCGGTCCAAAGGCCGTCAGGACCAGGTCGCCATAGGTCGGCTCGTAGGACACCAGACGTGGCTCCCCGTCCAAGACCGCGAGCTGCCCATCGACCCCGGGATGCCCGCCCGGCACCGACGGCCGGAGACCGCACGCGCACGCGAACGTGTCGGGCCCGCACGTGAGCGCGGTGAGCGCGGGCGTGGCCGCGACCACCGGCCACCCGGCTGCGCACGGGGCGCACGTTGCAGAGAGGCACCGGCCGGAGCCGACGTCGCAGGCCGCGCCGGCACCGCAGGCACCACCACACGGCGGCCGATCGAGACAGCGCCCCGCGACGCACGCGAACGGCTCCGCGCAGTCCTCGGGCGCTTCGCAGGCGGACGGGACGCAGCGTCCTGCCTCGCAGACGTGACCGAGGCGCTCGCACACGCGGTCCTCGCCGCAGTCGATCGTCGGCCGACAGAAACCCGAGAAGCACACCGCCCCCGGACAGCACGCGGCGTCGACCTCGCACGGCGCCGCCACGATGCAGGTATTGTCGGGGCCGCACATGAAGCCGCTGTCGCACTGATCGTGGCCGACGCAGTGGCGCGCGGGCGCGACGTGATCGTTGCATGCAGCTGCAAGCATGAGCCCGACGAGAGCGGGCCCGACGCGCCCAACGCGCCGCCTGTCGCTCATCGCGCGGCGCCCCGCTTGCGACGCACCAGCACGAGAAACACCGTCAGCACCGCCAGTGCCGCCCACGGCGCGGCCGGCCCGGCCCCACAGCCTTCGTCCTCGGTCGCATGGGCCTCGGCCGTGCGTTGCGCCTTGGCCGAATCGACCACGCGCGCGATCGCCGGCGCATCCGCCGCCGGATCCAACCCCGCACCCGAGCGCGCGTCGATCGTCACCGTCGCGACCTCGCGCGCCTCACCCGCGCGCCCATCGGCGCCCACCGCGCGCGTCGCGATCCCGTGCGTCCCGACCAGCCACAGCGCCGATTGGCGAAGGACATGCGGCCCCGGCCCGGTGAACGTCTGCGACCAGAGCGCGCCGTCGGCCCGCGCGATGAAGCGCTGCCCCGCGGCGATGATTGCACGGAAATGCACGGATCCGGGGTGCACCGCGATGAGCTCGATCGCCGGCGCAGTGAGCGCCTCGGGCGGCACATACTCGAGCCCCATGTACACTCCGAGCCACCGGCGCGCCGCGTCGGCCGGGCCGAGCGCCTTCACGACCGGCGCGATGGGGATCCCGAGCGCCGCCCCGAGTTGCTTGGTCCCGAGGTCGATCGTAATCGGCTGATCGGCCAAGAACCCGAGCGCCAGATCCACGACGAAGGGCGCGATCAGATCGAGGTGGGCCTCCTTGAAGATGGCATTCGAGGGCAGCGCCAGGTTCGCGACCTCGACCTTGGCGACCCGGATCTCGAGCTTGCCCTCGCTCAGCGGCAAGACCGGCGCGACGTCGGCGCCGAGCACCAAGTCCGCACGGAACGTGATGAGCCGCAGCCACGCGTCGCCGACCAACGCCTCGAGCGCGACGTCGGACTCGGCCAGCGTGATGGTCAAGGTCGGCGAGCCGGCCTCGCCCGATCCGAACGCGATCGGGTTCGGCGTGTGCTGCAGCTTCGGCAGGATCGAAATCCGGATCGGCGCGTCCTTTCCCGCGATCCCAGCGAGCCCCGGCAGCAGCAGATCCAAGGTCCCCGCGGTCACGAGCAGCCGCCCCGACGTGAGCGTCGCCAGGTCGTCGGTCGAGGCGTCGATGCACAGCGTGCCCGATTTCCAGAGCGCCCAGATCGCCTCGTTGACGATCGCATCGCTCACCGCGAACGCGACGTCGTAGGACACGCTCGTGCCGTCGGCGAGCTGCGCGTACCCCGTCAGACTGGGCCTCACCGCGGCTTCGTAGTGCGGGTCCTCGCCGGTCGTACCGACGCACGGATGCGGCGTGCCGGTGCTGTCGAGCCCCGCGTCGAGGACGACGTCGAGCCCGAGGGCCCCGCCCGAGCCCGTCACCTTGAAGCCCTCGTCGGCCGGTCGCGCGAGGATCCCGAGCGGCTTGACGCTCTGCATCCAGCTGAGCAGCGGGCCCAGCATCGACGCCAGATCGAGCGTGCCCTCGATCGCGAGCGGCTTGCCGTTGAGCGCCTGATCGAGGACGAGATTCGCAAGCTCGTCGGCGAGCAGATTCAGTAGCTGATCGATGAGGCCATCGAAGAGCGAGCGCACGAGCGACGCGAGCGACGCGCCGAGATCGACGACCGGACAGATCGTCTCGCACTCGAAACACTCGCCGTCATCGGGCGGCGTGAGACCGTCCAGACACTCGTAGAGCGAGCAATCGGTCTCGATCGAAATTGCCAGATCTTGCAGGTCGAACGTCGACGGCAGGACGTGGATCTGCACGACCCCGAACGAATCGCTGTCCAGCTCGAGCGCGAGCCGCATCGACAAGAGCGCCGTATGGCCGTTCGGCCCGTCGGCCAAGCGGCAGGCCGCGTTGCCCGTGAAAAGGAACGCGTCGATCGCGCCCGAGACCGCGCCATCGGCCAGGCTGACGACTGCATTCTCGATCGAGATCTCGAGCCGCGCGGGCGACGAGCCCGGCACGAGCCGCACCTGGAGCGCCGAGAAATCGACGGCCACGACGAGGTCGCGCACGTTCGCATCGAACGGCCCGAGCGACGTGTAGAAGCTGCCGATCCCGAGCGACGACAGCGGACTGAGCGCGCGCCCATTTGCATCGGCGTGAAAGAATCCGAGCACGAGCTCGCGCACGTGCAAGGTGATGGCGTCGAGCCCGGTCTGCGTCGCGCGCACCGCGAGCGCACCGTCGACGACCCGCTTGACCGGGAAGTCGTAGTTGCCCTGCTTGACGCTGGCGCAGCCGTCGGTCGCGCCGCCGATCCCGAAGTCACATGAGGCCGCGACGAAGCCACACGCGATGAGGCCCAACGGCAGCTTCATATCTCGATTCGGTTCCGGCCGTTCTTCTTGGCGCGGTAGAGCGCGTCGTCGACGGCGCGCAGGAGATCGATGGCGCGGTTCATCTCGGGCCCGAAGATGGCCACGCCGCAGCTGACCGTCACCGAGATGGGCGTGCCGTCGAAGAGGAAGCGGTGCTCCTCGACGAGGCGGCGGATGATCTCGGCATATTGGATGGCGCCCTCGCGGCCGGTCTCGGGCAGGACCAGACAGAACTCCTCGCCGCCGTAGCGCGCGAAGAGTTCGTCGCGGCGGACCCGCGTCTCGACGAGGCGCGCGTGCTCGCGCAGGACGTAGTCGCCGGTGAGGTGCCCGAGCGGGTCGTTGATGCGCTTGAAGTGGTCCACGTCGAAGAGGATGACCGCGAGCTCCCTGCCGTGGCGGCGGCTGCGCGCGAACTCGCGTTCGAGGAACTCGTTGAGATAGCGGACGTTCGCGATCGAGGTGAGCCCGTCGCGGATGGTCATGCGGTAGATTTCTTCGTGGTACGAGGCCTCGACGTTCTGCCCCGACAGGAACTTGAAGATGACGTCGCCGACCTTGACGAGGTCGCCCGAGCGGATCTGACAGCGCTCGATCGGCGCGTCGTTGACGAAGCTACCGTTGGTCGAGCCGAGGTCCGCCACCCAGGTTTCGCCGCCGGCCACCTCGATGCGCGCGTGGCTGCGCGAGACGGAATCGGCGTCGAGCACGATCGTCGCGAGCGGGTCCCGGCCAAGCGTCGTCACGCCCGGAGCCAGGTCGTATTTCTTCCCGATCTGCCCACCGTAGAGCACGACCAGGCACTCGCGGCCTGCGTGATCGGGGAGCTTGAGTTTCCCCCCGAGGGAAACTCGCGTCGTCGTATCGGTCACGGATTCACCTCCGGCGTACTGCGTAGCATGCCGCGTCACGTTCGGGTTTACAACGGCGGGCGAAGTGGATAAGGGAGCGCATGCTGAAAGCCTTCTCGCTCTCGATCGCGTCGATCGCTCTCCTCGCCGCCCCGTCTGCGCATGCGCGGCCCCACGAGGGTGGCTATTTCGGGCTCGGGCTGGGCTACAGCCTGTCCATCGGCGACCGCGGCGTGCCTTTGGAGCTGAGCAACGTTCCCGTTCCGGTCGACACCTCGTCGCCGGAGTACAAGGAGATCGTCCGCACCGAGTTCGGCTCGGGCTTTGCGTTCGAGTTGCGCTTCGGTTGGCTCATCGGTCCGGTGGCGCCTGAAATCTCGCTCGCCGGGCACGGCACGTTCGATTTCGAGAACGGCGCCGGGTACCCGACCTTGGGGGTCCGATTTCACCCGATGCTGCTTGCGCAGGACCTCGACATCCCGTTCGACGCGAGCGTCTTCGTGTCGGCCGGGTACGCCATCGGCGGGTACCAACCCGACATCATCGGCGTGGACAGCAAGGGCTGGGAGGGCTTCGCGCTCTCGTTCGGGCTCGGCGCGACGTACCAGTTCTCGGAGCGGATCCGGCTTGGCTTCGATGTCCGCTTCACGATGCCGTTCTACTCGAACTTCATGTGGGACAACGACGACGACATCGACTTCGACCCGATCGAGACGCCCTCGACGCTGATCGTCACGCCGACCGTGCAGCTCGTCGCGTCGTTCTGAGGTCGAGAGCCGACGCCGCGAGGAACTCGGCGACCGGGCGATAGAGGTCCTCGTGCGCGTGCGGCCCGACCAGCAGGTCGCAATGCGCATAGTCGCTTCGGTGGCCGTGCGCGAGGCCGATGGTGGTGAACCATTTCTGGCGCGTGCCGAGCTTGTCGAAGCCGCTCTTGACGCGCTCCGGATGGCAGACGCGGTCGCGGCCCGCGGCGATGACCAGCGTCGGTTGGGTGACGAGCGCGAAGCGTCCATCGAGGGAGTCGCCGCGACGATCGACGAGCGCGCGACGGCGGATCCAGAGCGCCAGCTGCGCGAGCTCGCCGGCCGGGATGTTCTCGACGGCGCGGTCGAGAAAGAGGCGGCGCTCGGGCGCCGTCAGGGCTCCCGGCAGCATCTGATTCGCGAGCAACGCGAGGTGCGGGAGGGCGCCGCGGAGGCGCGCCAGGCGCCCGACGGGGACGTGCGAGAAGCGCTCGGCGAGGGCCTCGACGCCGAACGCCGCGAAGCGCTCGGCCGGTCCGAGGATCGACGCGAAGCCATCGAAGGTGCCGGGCGTGCACACCGTGACGAGGCGGCGGATGCGCGCGCCGTGCGGTCCGCCGGCGGTCAGCGTCGCGAGGAGGCCGCCGAGGCTGTGGCCCACGAGGTCGACCTGGGACGCGCCGGTCGCGTCCTGGATGGCGTCGAGGCAGGCCGGCAGATCGACCGAGAGCTTGTGATCGATGTCGGTCGTGGGGCGCCGCTGACGCGTCGAGCCGAGCCACTCCGACGAGCGCGCGCCGCGGAGCTCGGCCACCCAGACATCGCGCTGAGCCGCATTGAGAGCCGTCACCAGCGAGCGATCGAGCGCAATGCCAAACGAGAAACGGTTCGCCGCGAGGCCGGGAAGGAGCAGGACCGGGGTCGCGTCGGCGCGCAGCGCGCGGCGGCGAAAGAGCGTGAGCCGGAAGCCATCGTGGGTGCGAACGTCGACTTGGGCGAACGGGATCGGCATGACGTGCTGCCTCTGCAAGAAGCGGCCGCGCGCGGACGGGGGTGACGGAGCGCGCAACACTTGCGTACTTGGCGATCGTCGAGGTGGCGCAGCGCGTCAAGTTGATCCCTCGCTGTTCGCGTCGCGAGCGCTTTCCATGCGGCCGAACGAGCGCTCGCATGCATCGGCGCGGGTCGGTGCGTAGATCGTCGCGCGGGGTGCGCGAATCGTTCGCAGCCGCCGGATCGGGGTGCGACGTGCGCACGTGCTGCGCACGTTCTTTCGGAGGCTACGCCTCCGACACCGTGCCGTCGCTTCGCTCCAGCACGTGCTGCGCACGTTCTCTCGGACGCAACGTCCCGAGGCTCGAAAAAGGACGTGAATTTTCCGGCGCGCGGTCGGGTATGGGTTCGTTTGGTATGAAGCACCCCGGGGCGGACAGACGGCCAACGATGGGGCGCGCGGCGATGAGCCGCGTGGGAGGCCGCTCTGCGGTCGTCGCGCTGGCCGTCGTGGCGCTCGTCGGGAGCGGCTGTGGATCGCTGTGGATCTGGCGCGAGCTACCCGTGGACACTCGCCCGGCGCCGATCGTCATCGTCATGGGCGCCTCGGATGTGCCTCACGTGAGCGTCTTTTATGATGCGCTCGCTGACTACGGGACGTGGGTGCTCGACGACGACCACGGCTGGGTGTGGGTGCCGAGCGATCCGACGTACGTGCCCTACACGCGGGGGGCGTGGGTCGAGACGGAGGTCGGGCCGACGTGGCTTGGTGACGAGCCGTACGGCTGGGCGGTCGATCATTACGGGCGCTGGGAGTGGAGCGGGGCGCCTGAGCAGGGGCGCTGGCGCTGGGTTCCGACGACGGGCTGGGGGCCGGCGTGGGTCGAGTGGCGGATCGGGGACGGGGTGGTCGGCTGGGCACCGCGCGCGCCGGACGGAGGTCAGCGGGGTCGGGTCGCGACGGCGCCCGCCGAGGCGTGGCAGTTCGTGGCCGAGGGCGACTTCTGGACGCGCGATGTCGGCACGCGCGTGTATCGCCAAGCGTACGCGGGGTACTTCCTGATTCGTTCGCGGCCGCCGACCGGACCGGTGCCGGCGGTGCGCGGGGCGGTCGGCGCGCGGACGCAGTTGAGTGGGCTGCCGGCGGAGCGGATCCGCTGGCTTCCCGCATGGGCGCGGTTGGCACCGTCGAAGCTGATGCCGGGAACGCGCGGCTCGGTGCGCGCGGCGCCCGCGCGTCCGCAGCGCTTCGATCGGGCAGGACCGGCGCGCTGGCCGCGGCCCCCGCACCATCGCCGCTGACGGCCTAGCGCGTCAGGCCGGCAGGTCAAGCCTTGAGGCGACCCCAGAGGTCACGGATGGGGATGCTCCATTCCTTGAGCCGCCCCTCCCACAGCTGACGCAGCTCGGAGTTCTCCGCGTTCGTCTTGCCGGCACACAGCTTCAGCGCACGGCGCGCGCGCTTCAGCAGCTTCGCGTCGGGCTTGGGCTGGCGTACGACCCAGCGCGTGAGCTCCTTCGGGAAGGACTTACTCGCCTTGCCGCGGAGGGCTGCGATGATCTCGGCCGCGACCATCGCCGCCTGTCCGACGTCGGCATCGATGATGTCGTCGGCGTCGATGACGAGCGCGCGCGTCACGATCTCGAGGTCGCCACGCGCGATGATCGCGTGCACGAATGCGGCCGCGATGTCGTTTTCGAAAGTTCCGGGTCCCCAGGTTGCCACGCGGCGAGAAGGCCTCAAAAAGCAAACGACGTCCAGCGCAACATCACGCCGACCTCGTGAAAGCCGCGGACATCGTCCGGGTCGGTGTCGCCTCCGGTCATGCGAAGGCCCGGGCGCGCGTAGGGCGCGACGACGAAGTGACCACCGATGGGAATGGGCAACGCGAGGAGGAAGGTCAGGTCGACCGCCTGACGGGGAATCGCGAGCATGGGATCGGTGTCGGTGACGAGCCAGCCGAAGCGCGTTCCGAGCCCAAAGAGAAAACCGTACCAAACGGTGCCTTCGACGAGAACCGAGAGACGCGCGGCGTCGCCTTCGCGCTGCACGCGGAGGCCGACGTGAACGCCCCAGACGTCGTCGAGGTAGCCGACGTCGGCGCCGCCGAGGGCGCCAAAAGAGCCGTGATCACCGCGCTCGTCGTAGACGACGCCGCCGGAGAGACCGACCGCGAGGTCGTGATCGGGGAGGCGCATCGGGACGGCCGGGTCGAGCGTGGCGCATGCGGCGTGAAGGGCGTGCGCGCACGCGAGCGTCAGCGCCAGGAGGTTGATCGCGGGCACACGTCGCATCGATCACATGGGGACGGGCGGCGGCTCGGCCGTGTGCGCGTGTTGCGCGCGCAGGGTCTGGGCACGCGCAAAGACAGTCGCCTGCTCAGCGGTGCGGCCGGCGAGGGCGAGCATCTCGGCTAGGCGCTCGTAGGCCGAGGCGGCCTCGACGTTGTAGCCGGCGCGGGCGAAGCCCTCGGCCGCGCGCTGGTAGCTCGCCTCGGCTTCGGAGAGCTCGAGGACGCCGGTCGCCTCCATGCGCGCGAACGCGAGGTCGCCTTTGGCGCGCATGACGAGTGCGTCGAGGCGCGCGAGCCCGAGCGACTCGGCGAGCTCTTGGGCGCGTGTGAGGCTGACTTGGGCGGCGTCGTGGGTGCCGCGCGCGATCGCGAGCAGGGCCTGGTTGCGGAGGGCGTCGACGAGCGTGGCCTTGTTGCCGGTGACCTCGGCGAGCTCGATGGCGCGGTCGAGCATCTCGCTGGCTTCGTCGTGACGACCGAGCAGGACCAGGGCCTCGCCGAGGTTGTCGGTGAGCATGGCCTGCAGGCCGAGGTCGCCGATCTCGCGCGCGATCGCGAGGGCCTCGCGCCACACCTCGACGGATTGCTCGAGGCGCTGGGACATCCAGATCGCGCCGAGATTGTTGAGGGTGCGAACGATGCCGCGTTGGTCGCCGACCTTCTTACGGAGGACGAGCGCGTCTTGGTAGTAGCGCTCGGCGAGGCGCAGATCGCCGCGGTCCATCTGGATGGCGCCTTGGACGTGGAGGACCTCGGCGATGCCCTGCTCGTGCTCGAGGCGCCGGTAGATGTGCTCGGATTTGCGGTAGACCAGGACGGCCTTGTCGAACTCGCCCTGCATCCAGTGCATGCGACCGAGCTGGATGCAGGTGTGGGCGACGCCGTGCGAGTCCTGCATCGCCTCCTGGAGGCGCAGCGCGTCGAGGAGGTCCTTGCGAGCCGCGACCGTGTCGCCGCGCGCGATGCGGATGTCGGCGATGCGCGCCAACGCCGAGGCGGCGCGGCGCCGATCACCGAGGCGCCAGGCCAGCGCGAGCGCCTCGCCGAAGGCCTCGAGGGCGAGGTCGGTCGTGCCCGAAAGCGCGTGGACCTCGCCGAGATCGAAGAGGACGCGGAGGCGGATGGCGAGCTGCTCGGGTTGCACGAGGCGAAGGGCCTCGTCGAGCGCGTGGAGGGCGGCGCGCGAGTGCCCCTCGGCGAGGGCGATGCGCGCGGCGCGCAGGTAGTAGACCGCCGCCTGCGGGAGGTGCCCTGCCCCTTCGGCGTGGCGCGCCAGCTCGCGCAGGAACATGCCGCGCACGCCTTCGTTCGGGACCTCGAGCCCCTCGGCCTGCAGCTCGAGCCAGGAGAGGATGACGCGGTGCCAGCGCTGGCGCGTGGTCCCGGGCAGGCCCTCGAGCGCCGCCTCCCAATGAACGGGCGAGCGGAAGGCGAAGCAGTCCTCGCTGCGGATGCGGGTCTGGCGCGGCTCGATGAACTTCTGCTCGACCAGGCGCTTCAAGCGCTGGAGGATCGCGACCTGGGTCGCATCGTCCGCATAGGAGTCGGGGGGCTCGGTCACGCTCTGGCGCGCGAGCGCGACGAGCGAGCCGATCCAGAACTCCTTGCCGACGACGGCCGCCTGCGCGAGGAGCGCGCGCTCGGCGTGGTCGAGGGTCCCGATGCGGGCGTGGATGACGGCCTCGAGCGTGTCGGGCACGGCGCGCGTAGCAACGTGCGCTTCGTCGAGAGTCCAGCGCCCGTCACGCATGGCGATCGCGCCGCTCTCGCGCAGCCAGCGCACCATCGCCTTGATGGCGTAGGAGTTACCCGCGGCGGTGGTCAGGATCCGCTCGATGAGCGCACGCGACGGAGAGGCCGCGAGTCCGGTCAGGTAGAGGCGCAGCATGCGCTCGGCGTCCGCGCGCCCGAGCGGATAGAGGCGCGTGACGGGGAAGCGATCCCAGCCGGGCAGGTGGTCGACCAGGTTTCCGGACCCGGCCAGAACGAGCATGATCGGATGACCCTTGCATGTTGTTGCAAGTGCCGACGCGATGGCGAAGTCGCGGGCGGTCGCGCGGTTCGCGTCGTCCACCACCAGGAGCAGCGGCGTCTCGAAGGCGATCGCCTCGAAGAGCCGCGCGAGCACGCTGACGCAGCGCGCCATGAGCGCCTCTTCGTCGACCGCGCCGACGCGCTCGAGCGGTTGCCCGACCAGGTGCGCGATGAAGGGCACGGCGTCGGGCGCGAGGTACCGCGCGGTCGCGCGCTCGATGGCGTGGCCAGCGTCGGCGGCGTCCGCCGAGGGTGAGATGTGAAAGGCGGCGCGTAGGACGGCGTCCCAGAGGCGATACGGGCCGCCACCACCGCCCTGACTGGGGCAGCGGACCTCGATGGTGGACGTGGCGGGCTCGCGCTGGCGGGCGGCGCGGGCGAAGGCGGCGAGGAGGCGCGACTTGCCGAGGCCGTAGTCGGACGCGACGAGCTGGATGCGGACGGCCCAGTCGGTGACGACGGCGTCGAAGACGTGGCCGAGCTCGGCGAGCGCGTCCTCGCGGCCGAACAGCGGGTTGTCGAGCGTCGGCGGGTTCCACGGAAACGGCGGCCATTTGCTTCGCGAAGCAAGTGGGTCCAGGTCCCGATCGCCCTGGTCCTCGGCGATGGCATCGACGTTCATGCGCTCAGCCCGTTGGAATGGGGTCGGGCTCTACCGCGGGCGGGGCGCGTCTGCAAGCCCGAGACGCATGCGGCGCCTCGGGCCCGCGCGGCAGGACGCTCAGGCGTAGCTGCGTACGACGACCTCGCGGACGGGGGTTCGGCGCGTGGCGTCGCGTGAGATCGCGCGCGGGGCCATGACGGTGTCGATGGCGAAGTCGGCGTAGAGCTCGCGCATGAAGGGCGTGTCGCTGTTGGACAGCATGCAGCGCACGCCGCGGCGGGCGAGGCGGCGGAACAGATCGGCCAGGCGACGCTGGTCGTCGTCGCCGAAGTTGCCGGACGTGTAGGACGTGAAGCGCGCGGTCTTGGTGATCGGATCGTAGGGCGGATCGAAGTAGACGAAGTCGCCGCGGCGGGCGGTGACGCAGGCGGACTCGAAGTCGGCGTGGTCGATGGAAGCCCCCGCGAGGGCCTGGGAGGCGGCGCGGATGCGCGTCTCGGGGCAGAGATTGGGGTTATCGTAGCGGCCGAAGGGGACGTTGAATTGGCCGGCGCGATTGACGCGCCAGAGGCCGTTGAAGCACGTGCGATTCAGGAAGACGAAGCGCGACGCGCGCTCGATCGGGGTCATGGCCGCGGGGTCGAGCGCGCGCACGGCGTAGAAGTACGTGCTCTCGGCGGTGTGGCGCTGCAGGTCGTCGACGAGGGCGTCGGGCTGGTCGCGCACGACACGGTAGAGGTTGATGAGCTCGGGGTTCATGTCGGCCAGGACGGCGGACGTGGGGCGCATGTGGAAGTAGAGCGCGAGGCCGCCGGCGAAGGGCTCGAAGTAGCGGCCGGTCCACTGTTTGGGGGAGGGCATGCGCTGGGTGAGCTCGCCGAGGAGGCGCGTCTTGCCGCCGGCCCACTTCACGATCGGATCGACGGAGCGATCCGCGGGGACGGCGATCGGCGACGTCGGCATGGGGGCACGACGCGACGGCGCGCTCGCGAGCGCGCGGGCGATGGCACGGGCCAAGGGGCTCCTGGGCCGGACGCACATGGTGGTGTGGGTACGTTCCGGCGACAGGTCGTGGTCTACGGGCGCTCGGGGGGACCGTCAAAAAATCAGGTCATCGCGCTTGGTTCGGGTGACCGGCGACGACCGACGGGGTGGGTCAACCGCGACGACCGATCAACATGAAGCGCAGCGAGCCGAGCTTGGCGGCTTCCTGCATCGCGACGGGCATGAGGAAGCTCGGGAAGGCCATGCCGCGGGCGCCGGGGCGCTTGTTTTCCCAGGTTTCGAGGGCCTCGTCGTCGGCAAGAAGCGGCGAGCTGGCAGCGACAAGGCCCAGTGGCGCGGCGCCATCCCATTCGGCGAGGTAGCCTGCGACACCGTCGATGTTCGACGAGGTGATCTGATCGTGGGCGATCGCGAGCTGGATGTCCTTGTTCGTCACCGGGCAGCGCGTGAAGGCGTCGACGCTCTTGAGGAGCGTCGCGCTGACGCTGAGGAGCTCCATGGCGCCGTGGGTGTAGACGTCGACGCCGGTTTCCAGGTGCGCGCGGTGGGGGGTCGGCTGGAACGAGATGCCGCCGAGGAATCCCGTGAAGCGCTGGCCGGTCTCGTCGAGGTCGACGAGGCGGCGGCGCGCCAGCTCGGCGATGCCGGCCGTCACCTTGTCGGCGCTGACGGAGCTGTTGTCGGCGATGCGCTGGACCACGGCGTCGATCGGTTGGATCCAGCCGCGCTCGGTGATGGCGCGCGCGAGCTCGTTCAGGATCTCGTAGTGGACCTCTTTGAGCTCCTTGGCCATCTGCTCGAAGAAGCGCAGGACCGTGAGAGCGCCTTGGCTGGGAACGGTGATGAGCGATGAGTCGGCCATGGTCTCGCTTCCGTTGCGGCGGTTGGACGTCGTTCGCGAAGGCCCGGCTTGGCCCGTCAGGGCCGTTGCCGGGCTGCCCGCGAGGATCGCGCTGAGCCTCATGTAGCCGCGCCCCGAGCCTTGCGCAAGGTGTGCGTGCTGCACATGTCGTTCTCGCTTCCGAGCGCCGATCGCGGTTAGGTTACCCCCCGGCAGTTCGCGCCACACAGGAACCATGACGACCGACCAAGCCTTCGAGCTCGTATCCGACTTTGCACCGATGGGCGATCAGCCGGCGGCGATCGAGAAGCTCGTGCGCGGCCTGAGCGAAGGGCTAGTGCACCAGGTGCTGCTCGGCGCGACCGGCACGGGCAAGACCTTCACGATGGCGAATGTCATCGCGCGGACGAACCGGCCGACGCTGATC
>SXIE01000095.1 GCA_005772945.1 Pseudomonadota bacterium | reverse complement strand
GGGCGGGCGCGGGCGCGGGCCCCGGCGCCGGGACGGTCACGAGGGGCTCGGGGCCAGGGTCCGTGGTGGAGGCGATCACCGCCGAGACGGAGCTGGCGGTGGGCGTCTCGGTGACGAGCACGGAGGCGCTGACGTTGGTGGATCCGGCGACGGCCCGGCTCACGCTGGCAGCCGCGTCGCGGATGCGCATCGACGCTTGGGATGGGGCGCTGGCCGAGGTGCGGCTCGAGGTGGGGGCGGTCACGGCGGACGTCCGGAAGCGCGCGCCGAGCGAGCGCTTCGAGGTGCGCACGGCGCAGGCGGTCGTGCGGGTGGTCGGGACGAAGTTTGCCGTGCGGGTTCTCGGCGACGCGACCGAGATCGAGACGTACGAAGGGCTCGTGCGCGTGGAGCGCCCGAGCGGGGAGCTCGTGGCGATGGTCGCGGCGGGCGAGCGCGTGCGCGTATCGGCGCGCGCCGCGGTGGTGCCGGAGTCGGCGCGGCCGGATGTGGCCGAGGCAGCGGTTCCAGCGGAGCCGCGGGTCGAGGCGAACGCGGGACAGGCAGGCGTGGGGGCGGTGCTCGAGGGTGGCAAGCGCGTGGCGGCCGAGACGGTGGCGCCCGCGGAGAAAGCGGTCGAGCGCGATGGGCTTCGGGACGTAAAGGGCGCTGCGATGGCGGACGCGGCGGTCTTCGATGAAGCGCGGGCGCTACTCGCGAGCGGGCAGGATGCGGCGGCGATCGCGAAGATCGAGGGTGCCTTGACGACGCCAAATCCGCAGGCGGCGCGCCTCTATGCGCTGCTCGGGGACGCGCGGCGGCTTGTGGGGCGGTACGACGATGCGCGCAAGAGTTACGAGCAGGCGCTCGCGATGACGGGCGCGCCGCCGTCGGTGATCGTCGATCTGACGCGCCTCCTCGAGAAGGAGCTCGGGCGTCCGGCGGATGCGGCCAAGCAGTGGGCGCGCTTTGTCGCGGCGCACCCGCGCGATCCGAAGGCGGCGTTCGGGCTCGCCGAGGAGGCGCGGATCGTGGCGGCCGGAGGGGGGGATGGCGATCGGATTCTCGCGCGCATCGTCGCGGAGTATGGGCAGACGCCCGAGGCGACGCGAGCGTTGATCGTGCTCGGGCGGCACCTCTTGGATGCGGCCGACTGGGAGGCGGCGGCGACGCTCTTTGCGGGGGCGATCGACGCGGCGGATCCGGCGCGCGGGGAGGCGGCGATCGTGGGGCTCATGCGGGCGCGTCTCGCGCAGGGGCGGGCGAGCGACGTGAGGGCGCTCGGGGCCGACTATGCGCGGCGGTTTCCGAGCGGCGCGCGGCGGGACGAGGTGGCGCGCATCGTCGGGGCGCTGGAGTAGGCCCGGCTGCTGTGCCTGCCGTGGTCGACGGCCATTCCCTGGTGCAATCGAGTTGCATCTTTTTCTGAACTCGGCTCTGCGTGCGGCCGAGCGCCACTTTGAACGTCGACGTTCAAAGCCTCGCCGGCGTGCTGGGCTTCGAGTTGTGACTTAGGTCGGCTTGGCCGCGGTCGGGCCGTTGGCGTAGACCTCCCAGGCGTCGCTCCAGGCGGCCCAGGTGAGCGCTGCGGGGGCGGCGACGACCGGGGCGGCGGCGGGCGCGGCGCCCGTCAGCGCATGAACGCCGCGCGCGGCGAGGACCCAAGCGGAACCATCGCGCGCCGCGTCCGGGAGCGGCGCGACGGTCGCGACGAGGCCGTGGGCACGGGCGGCGAAGGTCAGGATCCAGGCGGCCGCGGGGGCCGAGGGTGTCGCGGGGGACGCGCGGTCGGCGGCGCCGTCGGCAGCGCCGTTGGGGCGTACGAGGTGGATGCGCACGCGGTTCGAGGCGACCTCGACGTCGGCGATGGCGAGGGGCATTCCGGCGCGCGCGAGGAGGGCAAGGAGGTCGCGCTCGGCGAAGTGCGCGAGGTCGTGGACGAGGTGCGCGCGGCGCCCGGCGAGAGCGTGGAGGCGGCGCACGCGGAGGGGGCTCGCGGGGCGGCGCGCGATCCGGCGTAGCTTGGCGTAGAGCTTGGGCAGGGTGCCGGAGTGGAAGCCGCGGCAGAGCAGGCGCGCCATCGTCTCGCCGTGGCTGCCGATGACGGCGGGTCGCAGGAGGCGCGGGCGGTTGGCGGCGTAGAGGCGCCAGTTCTCCTTGAGCTCCCAGGCGAGGAAGCCGAAGAGGCCCGGCACGATGAAGAGCATGGCGGCGGCCACGAGGTGGGCCGTGCTCGGGCCGAGCGGGCCGGTGAGCGCGGCGTCGAGCGAGAAGCTGAGCGGCAGGACGACCTTGTGGCCGATGGTGACGGCCGGGAAGTGCTTGACCGGGTTGACCTTGGGCTCGAGCGACACGTTGACGTAGAGGCGGAGGACGTAGGCGAGGAGGCGCCAGGGGAGCGCGAGGATCGCGAGGGCGATGGCGCGGCGGCGGCGGTCGCCGACGCGGGTGCGGAGGTGCTCGTCAACGGCGTAGAGAAGGCGCTCGAGGCCGTCGACCAAGGCGCGGAAGACTGAAAGAACCCAACCGAGCAGGGCCGGCAGAAAGTGCTGGGTGATGGCGCGGCGCGTGTCGACCAGGACGTCGGTGGCGAGGTCCGCCAGGCGGTGGCCGAGCGGCGAGTTGGCGAGCGCGCCCGCGGCGAGGACGAGGGCAATGAGGGCCGCCAGGCGAGCGGGCGGCGGGAGATCGAAGAGGCCGAGGGCGATCGGGATCCCGAGCGGCGCGGCGAGGAGCAGAGGCGCGAGGAGCCATCGCACGATGAGGCGCCAGGCGGGGCTGGCGAACCAGGCGCGGATCCACGGGCGCGCGGCGATCCATTGGGGAAGAGTGACAAAGACAGCGCGCAGCCCGCGCCCGACGGCGGCGAGTCCGGCCTGGGCAGCTCGGCGAAACGGCGGGACGTTGACGAGCCCGAAGAGGACGAAGGCCGTCAGGGCGAAGGAGAGCGGGGTGACGATGGGCAGGTCGACGCCGGCCGCGGCCTCGATCAGAAAGAGCACGGTGTGCTGGAGGAGCTCGAGCAGGGCGTAGGCGCCGCTAGCAGGAATGAGCAGAAAGCGGGTCGTCAGGCGGCCCAGCGGGGTGCCGAAGATGATTGCGCTCAGGCGGTGGAGGCCGCGCCGGTAGGCCTCGCCGCGGCGGTGGACGCCGGCGAGCGTGTTGGCGAGCGCGCGGTCGCTGGTCAGGAGCGGGTCGCGCACGAGGGCTGGCGCGTCGAGGTCGGCGAGCTTGGCCTGGTTCCGCGCGACGACGTCGCGGAGCGCGGGGAAGTCGAGGCGGCCGCGGGCGACGAGGCGATCCAAGAGCTCGCCGACGAGCTTCTCGAGGGCCACCGACTCGACGACCGTGGCGTGGCCGACCGCAGGTGCGATCGCTGCGTGGATTGCGGGCCGGAGCTGGTCGCGCAGGCGCGCCTCGGCGACCTCCAGCGCGCGTGAGACGAGCGCGTCGAGGCGCTCGGCCTCGGGGTGCGAGAGGCGCAGTCGCGAAGGCCCGGCCTCACCCGTCGGGGGCGTGGCCGGGCTGCCCGCGAGCGCTGCGAGCGCGATGCGATGACGGGCGCGCGTGAGGTGACGCACGATCCTGACGGGCGCGAGGAGCGGGAGCGGGCGGCGAAGCGGGTGACGCCCGAGCGAGAAGAGCCAGGCGAGGAGATCGGTGCGCTCGAAGGTGTGCTCGGCGTCGAAGCAGGCCTTCTCCAGGTCGAGGCGGAGGCGGCGGTCCGCCCGACCCCGCGCACCGCCGAGCGGTACGAGGGCCTCGGCCCAGGCCCCTGAAACACTTAGAAGGGATTCGAGACGCGCGCCGAGGGCGTGGTCGTCGGGAGAGGGGGCGGGAGGCGCCCTTGTGGATTCGGCGCGCGGCAGCGGGTCATGCGGGATCGGCCATGGCACATCGGCGGCAAGCAACCGGTCGAGATCGTCGCGGCGCGCGACCAGGCTCGGGAAATCGATCGCGAGCAGCTGCGGCTCGAACACCCGGAGTTCGGCCCAGTAGGCGGCAAAGAGGGACCAGGTGACGCCGTCCGCAAGCGCGCCCGGCCGGGGCGGAAGGAGGCGATGCCGTGCGCGCAGGAGTCCGCGAACCTCGTCCCACTCGGTCGCGCCGAGCTGCGCGATGCGTTCGCGGATCGCCAGAGGCGAGAGCACGCCCTGCCGCTGCAGCCCCTCCCAGGCGGCATAGAACCCGAGCGCCAGGCGCCGCCGCTCGAGCGCCGCGCCCGCAGCGAGCACGAGCACCATGGCATCGTTGCGCACGTCTGCAAGCGTCACCGCGAGCGCGTCCCGATCTGCGGCGGCCATCTCGCTGGCCGGCATGGCGTACCCGAGCTCGTGCGGCACCTCGCGCCCGAACCCGCCGACCTTGCGGTGATGCCGGATGATGCGCCGCACGACGCGCACAGGAACGATGCGCTCGATGAACAGAAGGCCCTCCGCACCGGCACGAGACCGCCGGGCCGCTCGCTCAGCTCATGGGCTGATCTTCATCAGCCCGCCTTCCCAGGTCACGGTGTAGGTCGTGCCGGGCACACAGGTGCGCGAGGTGAGGTTGCCGAGCATCAGGAAAGACCACTCCTGGCCGTCGGGAATCGAGGCCGCGGCGCCGGGCGTGATCATGAACCAGGTCTTGGCATCACCCTGCTGGTCAAAGCCGTCCGCGGGCTTGTACATCTTGAGGGTGTTCGTCGTGGTGTTGCGGATCGGGCATTCGGCGTTCGCCGCCGCAACGGGGAACGGGCCGAGCACTGCCAGTGAAATCAGGACGCCTTTCATGTCGCCTCCGCGCGAGTCGGCTGGGAAGGATGGCGACGACGACCTTAGCAGGGCCGGGTGGCCCTGGCGATGATGCACCGACGCCGCGAGATCCGGGGTTCATTCCGGACCTCGCGGCGGTCGGCCGCGGCACGAGGGTCAGAGCGTCTTGGTCGCGCGCGCCAGGTACCACTTGTCGGCGCGGTCCGCGTTCTTGGCCGCCTGACCGTACACCTGCAGCATGACCGTGACCCGAAGCGTCGCCCCGGCCGGGACCGGCGCCCCGAGCTTGCAGCCACTCATGACGATGGTCGTGCGGTCCGCGAAGACCGTGCCGACCCCTGGCTGGAACGCGCAGCCGCTGACGGCCACGTCGATCCACTGATTGCCCGCGCTCGTGCGGTACTGGGCTTCGGCCGTGAGCGCCGAGATCTGCGCCCAGTAGCCGCCGCTGCTCTGGTTGACGACCGTGAACTGCCCCGAGACGACGCCGCTCGCGACGCTGAAGGTCGTGAACTCGACGCTGACGCTGCGCTGGTTGACGGCCGCCACCTCGATGGTCACGGTCGCCGTCGCGACCCCGCCCAGGCCGTCCGACACAGTGTAGGTGAAGGTGTCGAGCCCGGCGAACATCTTGGCGGGCGCGTAGCTGAAGGAACCGTCGGCGTTCATCGTGACCGTGCCGCCGTTGACGCCTTGCGAGTCGTAGCGGGAGACGCGCAGCGTGTCCCCGTCGGGATCGCGGTCGTTGACGAGCGCGCCCGTGGCGGCCGCGACCGTCAGCGTCTGGCCCTGGCCGGTCTTGTAGGCGTCGTTGACCGCGATTGGCGTGTCGTTGACCGGAACGACGGTCAGGCTCACGGTCGTACTGGCGCAGAGGCCGGCCGCGTCACAGACCTGATAGCTGAACTGGTCGGGCCCGTTGTAGTTCGCGCTCGGCACGTACGCGAAGGAGCCGTCGGCGGCCACCGTGAGGGTCCCGTGCGCGGGCTTGGAGAGCAGGCTGAGCGTGAGCTTGTCGCCGTCGACGTCGCCGTCGTTGCCCAGGATCCCCGCGCTGGCGGCGATCGTCAGCGTGGTGTCCTCGAGCGTCTGGTAGGCGTCGGCGCCTGCGTAGGGCGGGTCGTTGACGGGCAGGACGGTGAGGGCGACCGTGGCCGTGTCGCAGGCGCCGCTCGTGTCGCAGAGCTGGTAGCTGAAGCTGTCCGAGCCGCTGTAGTTCGGGGCGGGCACGTAGGTGAAGGTGCCGTCGCCGTTGTCGGTGACGGTGCCGTGCGCGGGCCCCGAGAGGACCTCGGCGCTCGCGAGGTCGAGGTCACCGTCGACGTCGCTGTCGTTGGCGGCAACGATCAGGGCGATGCGGGTGTCCTCCGGGAGCGTCGCTGCGTCGTCGGTGGCGACCGGCGGGTCGTTGACCGGCGTGACCTGGAGGTACACGGTCGCCGTGGCGCAGAGGCCGTCGCGGTCGCAGACCTGGTAGGTGACGCTGTCGGCCCCGTGGTAGTTGGCGGCGGGCGTGTAGGTGATGGTTCCGTCCGGGTTCACGGTGACCGTGCCGTGGGCGGGGCCGCTGACGATCGAGAGGCTCGCGGGGTCGAGGTTGCCGTCGAGGTCGCCGTCGTTGCCGAGCACGGCGATGACCGCCGCGCCGTCCTCGGGGAGCGTCGCGCCGTCGTCGCCCGCCACCGGCGGGTCATTGACCGCGGCCACGAAGAAGGAGACCTCGCTGGTCGCGCAGGCGCCGTCGGTGTCGCAGACCTCGTAGACGAAGGTGTCGGTGCCGAAGAAGTTGGCGTTCGGGACGTAGGTGAAGCTGCCGTCACCGTTGTTCACGAGGGTGCCGTTCGCGGGGTCGGTGATGGCCACGGCCGTGAGCGGGTCGAGGTTGCCGTCGACGTCCGAGTCGTTCGAGGTCACGGCCACGGTGATGGGCATGTCCTCTTCGCCCGCGCCGGCATCGGGAAGGGCCACGGGCGCGTCGTTGACCGGGGCGATCGCGAGGGTGACGGTCGCCGTCGCGCAGAGGCCTTCGGCGTCGCAGATCTGGTAGCTGAAGCTATCGGTACCCGAGAAATCGGCGGCGGGCGTGTAGGTGAGGGTGCCGTCGGCGTTGACGGTGACCGAGCCGCTCTGAGGCTGCGTCGCGAGGATGACACTGCCCGGCGGGAGGGTGCCGTCGGGATCGAAGTCGTTGGCGAGAGGGGCGAACGTCAGGGGCGCGTCCTCGAGGCCGCTGGCGCTGTCGGCGGTTGCAACGGGCGCGTCGTTGACGCGCGTGACGAGGATGATGACGGTCGCGCTGGCGCAGGAGCCGCCGCTGTCGCACGCGAGGTAGGTGAAGGCGTCGGTGCCCGAGAACTCGGGGTTGGGCGTGTAGGTGAGCGTGCCGTCGTCATGGCGCGTGACGGTGCCGTGGGGCGGGTCCGAGAGCTCGCGGATGGCGAGCGCCTGGGGTTCGCCGCTCGGGCCGGCGCTGTCGTTCGAGAGCACCGCGATGGCGACGCTGGTGTCCTCGGGGGTCGTGGCGGTGTCGTCCGCAGCGACGGCGGGGTCGTTGACGGCCTGGACGGTGAGGTTGACGGTCGCGCTGTCGCAGAGACCAAAACCGTCGCACACCTGATAGGTGAAGCTGTCGATACCGTTGAACTCGGGCGCGGGGACGTAGCGGAAGGTGCCGTCGGCGGCGGCGATCAGGGTGCCGTGGAGCGGCGGCATGAGGAGCGCGAGCGAGTCCAGGTCGAGGTTGCCGTCGGGGTCGCTGTCGTTGCCGAGGGGCGCGATGACGACGGCGACGTCCTCGCGGGTCGCGGCCGCGTCGTCCTGGGCGATGGGCGGGCGATTCGGCGTGCCGATGGCCTCGACCGTGGCGGTGTCCGAGTCGCTGAGGACCGCGAAGTTACCGCCCGTCTTGCCGTTGTTGCCGGTGACGACGACGGTGTTGACGAAGGTCCCGCCCGAGGAGATCCCGACGGTGTATTCGCCGCGCGCGGTCGTCCCGGCGCCAAGATCCCCGGCGTCCTTCTGGCTGTCGAGAACCTGCAGGCCCGTCAGCGTGACCGTGAAGTCGTCGGCCGGGTTGTCCGGGGTGGCGTTGTCGTCGAAGGCGCTCACGTCGTAGAGGGGGAACGTCCCCGGGTTCGTGACGACGTAGCAGTACTTGACGCTGCCGCCGGCCGTCATCTGGCGCAGCTCGCCGTCGTCGACGCCGCAGGTTCCGCCGGCGCTGGTGACCGATTTGTGGACGCGCAGGAGCGGCTCGCCGGCGCCCTCGATCTCGCCGACCTTGAGGAACGGGATCGTCTGCGCGCCGGAGTTGATCGTGTCGGCCAGGGGGGCGACGACGCGCGCCGCGCTGAGCTGGCCCTGGAGGTTGCCGGTCGGGCTCGTGCCGGGCTTGCATGCGAGGCGTACGTCGACCCGCACGATGATCTGTTCGCCGCGCTCGAGGTCGGTGACTCGAACGGTGGCGAGGAGCTCGGATCCGGCGGTGAAGAGCGGGGCCGTGATGCGCTGGGAGATGAGCGTCGCGACCGAGCCGCCGTCATCGACGAGGGCCGAGTCGGTGCCGAGAGGGCCGGCGCCGTTCTGGACGGGCCCCTAGTTCACGCGAACGCCGACGATCTCGGACTGTGCGGCGCCGGACTGCCCGGTGGAATCGCCGAGGAAACGGTAGTCGAGATCGATGGTCTGGTTGGGATCGACGGCGGCGGGATCGACGTCGACGTGAGACAGGAAGGACACGACGTCGCCGCAGGCGAACTCACCGCCCTCGAGCTGCTCGGTGATGTCGTCGTGCTTGCCGACGGTGCGGTCGTTGTAGGCGCCGCCACCGGTGGCGTGGTCGTAGGTGAACGGGGCGGCCGCGGCGAAGTCGATGTTCGAAAAGTCGCCACCGGCGGCGCGCGCGGAGCCGGCCGCGAGGGCGGTCGCGGCGACCACGAGGGAGGCCAGGTGGCGAGGTTGGGGGCGTCCAAACGACGGGGCCTTGGTGGGCGTGACGCGCGTGGCGGGAGGAGAGACGGTGGCGTAACGGACGGTGGGTTTCAGACGTGCCTCGCTGGTTGATGCGGTCGGGATGACCGCCGCCAACCGCTGAGCAAGGCCTGGGCCACGGGCGCTGAATGAGAGATAGCGCCGAAATCGTCGCTGCGCCGCTTACCGCCTCGTCGCGGACGGTACGTCCCGAGACGAAACACCTGTTTCAGATTGGACGATCTCGGCGTGCGAGACAGCCGGTCCTGCAGGTCGGGGCAACACGCGTCATTCGGGAAACACGACCCGCGCTCGCCCGCGCCGCTTGGCTTCGTAGAGGCGGCGATCGGCGGCGCCGAGGATCGCATCGGCGTCGATCCCTTCCGTGGGATAGACCGCCACGCCGCCGGAGACGGTCACCTGGAGCAACGTCCCCGTTGCGCCGACGATCCGCAACGCTGCGAAGGCGGCCAGGGCCCTTTCGATTGCGGCAAACGCGGCGGCCGGAGCGTCTCCTGGCAACGCCAAGACGAGCTCGTCGCCCCCCCAACGCCCGACGATGTCCGAGGCCCGCACGGCGGAGCGCAACGCGTGCGCGACCGAGGCCAGAACCCGGTCGCCGGTGGGATGCCCGTGCCGATCGTTGAGCTGCTTGAAGTGGTCGACATCGAGCACCGCCACAGAGACGAACCCCTTGTCGCGCGCGGCCTCGAGGAGGCGGCGCTTCAGGGCGTCCATGAAAGCGCCACGTAGCAAGAGTCCCGTGAGGGCGTCGCGATCGGAGCGCTCGCGCGCTCGGTGCGCCCGTCGAATGCGCGCACTCAATCGCGGCGCGAGCTCGTCGGCGATCGCGTCCATCGGGATGTAGTCGTCGGCGCCCGCATCGAAGGCCGCCTTGCGCAGCTCTGCGTCGTCGCGATGCGTGACCAGGATCACCGGCAGGTCCTGCCAGCGCGGGGCAGCGCGGAGCGCGCGGCAAGCGTCGAAACCCGACACCCAGGGTAGAAACCCCTGGAGGACGAGCGCGGCCGGCTCGACCTCACCGAGATACCCGAAGATGAGGCGAGGATCGTGGAGCGTCACGACCTTGGTGCCATCGGCTTCGATGCAGGCCTCGAGCCGGGCGCAGAACTCGGCGCTCTTCTCGACGACGAGCACGGTCGCCGGAGGCGCGATCTGGTCGCGGAGTAGCACCTCGAGGGCGCTCGTGAGCGATGCGCTGTCGAGCGGTTTCGACAGGTAGAGCGCGCCGCCTGCGCGCGCCGCGGCCACCCTCGTCGCCGCGCTGTCGTCTCGCGACACGAACGCGATCGGCACCGCCTCGAGACCGGGAATGCGGCGCAATGCGCTCGCGAGATCGGTGCCGCGCTCGGAGGCCGCGAGCCACACGTCGACGATGACCGCGTCGGGACGAAAGGCTTCGGCGATCGCGAGCGCCTCCTCGCCGGAAGCCGCCGAGCGCGTGCTCACGAGGAAGCGCTCCGCGACGCTCGCGACGAACACGCAAAGCGCCGGGTCGTCGTCGACGACCATCAGTTTCGGGCCCTCGATTCGGGTCGCCGCGGCCCCGCGCACCCCCTGGGCGGCGGCTTCGACGCCGCTGGCGAGCGCCAGACTCTCCAGGGCCGCCTCGAGCGCGCCGCCGTCAGGGACTCGCCCCTCGAGCATCGCGTCGAGGAGCGCCTCGACCCGAGCGGCGGCGCGACCGACCTCCGGATAGCCGTAGGAGCCGGCCGTGCCATGCAGGCGATGCGCGAGGTTGCGGGCGTGTGCGACGGCATTCGCGCCTTCGCTCCCGGCGTGCAAGGACCTGACGACGCCCGCCAGCTCCGTAATGAGCGCTGGAAGCTGCTCCCCGTACTCGCGTCGCAGCGCCGCCAGTTGCGACTCGAGCGTCGCCTCGACGCGGGCGTGCGGCCCGGTCGCGCCCTTGCGCAGGAGGTCGGCGATCTGGGCGCCGAAGACCGCCGGGTTGATCGGCTTGTGGAGCACGAGACGCACGCCGTCGTCGACCCCGCCGCGCGCAAGTATTCCGTAGTCGCCCCAGGCCGCTGAGACGCATACCATCGGGACCGCGGGCGCGGCGTCGCGAATGCGCGCGATGGCGGCCCCGGGCTCCTCGCCGGGCAGGAACACGTCGACGATCGTCAACTCGAGCGGCGCGGCGGCGGCGATCGCGACGGCCTCGGGTGCGCTGCCGGCCTCCAATACGCGATGCCCCTGAGCGGCGACGATCGAGGTGACCAGCTCGCGGAACTGAGGGTCGTCATCCACGACGAGGATGGTCTTGGGGGTCATCGGGCGCCACGGGCGGCGGTCGCGCCCACGAGCCCGTCCAGCAGGGCGAGGACCGTTTCGATGAATTCCCCCTCGGACACGCGCCCCTTGGTCAGGTGTCGCGTGAGGCCGAGCGAGAGCGACTGACGATCCGAGCGCGTGGTGTCTCGTCCCGAATACACGATGAGTGGCGTCATGCGGGCGCGCTCCTTGCGGAGGACCTCGACGACGCCAAAGCCGTCGAGTCGGGGCATGCCGATATCGAGGACGATCAGATCAGGGCTGGTGTCCCGCGCCAACCGGATCGTCTCCATTCCGTCGGTGGCCTCGACGCACTCGATGCCGAAGCGGCTCAGCTCCAGCTTGACCAGGGCGCGGGTCGAGGGGTCGTCGTCCGCCACCAGGACGCGCGGGGAACCTGGCACGCGCAGCGCGCGCCGAATGACCTGCGCGACGTCGGTGGGATCGACGGGCTTCTGGAGCCAGTCGAAGACGATCGGACAGCCAAAGTCGCGCGGCTCGCCGTCCGCGCCCGACACCAGGATGACCGGCACCGCGCTGAGGCGCGGAACCGAGCGCATGTGCTCCGTCAGCGTGAGCCCATCGCCATCGGGTAGACCGAGCTCGAGCAGCACGATGTCGGGCGTCGTGCCGTCGAGGACCCGCATGGCCTGCGCCAGCGTCGCTACCCGCAGCACGCGATAGCCCTGCCCCGATAGTCCGGCGCGAAGCGTGGTCGAGACCTCGGCGTTGTCCTCGACCAGGAGGACGGTGCAATGACCGTCATTCGCGGCGGCGTCGGTGTCGTGATGCGCCGGGATCTCGAACCAGAAGGTGCTGCCGGTCCCGAGCTCGCTCTCGACGCCGATGCGCCCGCCATGTTGTTCGACGATCGACTTCGAGATGGCCAAACCCAGGCCGGTCCCGCCCCGCGGCCGCGCGTCGGTTCCGTCGAGCTGCTGGAAGCGCGTGAAGAGCTTGGCGAGCTGGGGCGCGGCGATCCCGGGGCCGCGGTCGATCACCGAAAAGCGCACGGCGGCGGCTCTCGCCTCGCTCTCCAGCCGAACCTCGGTACCCCGGGCCGAAAACTTGATGGCATTCGACACGAGGTTGGAGAGCACCTGGACCAAGCGCCCTTCGTCCCCAAGGAAGCCGTCCGACGCGGGGGGACCCGTCACGATCGTCACGCCCGCCTCCGACGCCATCCCTTCCAATGAGCTCGCCGCGGTCGTCACGAGCTTGGATGGGTCGAGATCGGTCAGGCGGAGCTCGAGCTTGCCGGCGGTCATCTTCTCGAGATCGAGGATATCGTTGATGAGCTGCAGCAGCCGCTCCGTATTCGAGACGGCGATCGCGACCATCTCGCCGTTGACCCCCGAGAGCGCTCCGCCGATGCCGCCCTGCATCAGCCGCAAGGAGCCGCGGATCGAAGTCAGCGGCGTCCGGAGCTCGTGCGACACGGTCGCGACGAACTCGCTCTTGGCGCGTTCGGCCTGCTTGCGCTCGGTGATGTCCGAGATGAGCACGAGTACGTCGCTCTCCGTCGCGACGACCCGGACCTCGACGTGGCACGGTCGCGCGGTAGCGACGGCGAGACTGAATATTTGGATATCCCCGCCACTGGTGGCGCGCTCCATCGCGGCGCGGATGGGCACGACGAGTTCCGACGGCAAGAGGTCCTCGAGCGACCGCGCGTCCTGCGTGCCGTCGACGCTGAGAACGCCGCCGGTGCGCGTGCGTACGTCGAGGACGTCGCCGTTTCGCGTGAGGCGAATCTTCTCCTCTGGAATGGCGGCCAAGAGGGCCCGATGGCGCGCCTCCTGCGCCCGTATCTCGGCGGCCTGCGAGACGATCTCGGTGATGTCGCGAGCGGCGGCGATGATGCGCGTCGCGCCGCGATCGGGGGCGGCCGTCCAGAGGAGCCAGCGGTACGTGCCGTCCTTACAGCGGTAGCGGTTCTGGAAACGGTGGGTGAGGGCGTCTGCGGCCAGCCGAGCGGCCTCCGCGAGGGTCGCGTCGACGTCGTCGGGGTGAACGAAGGAGACGAACGGCGCCGCGAGCAGCTCCTCCATCGAATAGCCGAGAACCTGGGTCCAAGCAGGATTGAGGCGCTTGAAGTAGCCGTCGAACCCGGCGATGCAGAGCATGTCGAGGGACAGCTCGAAGAACGCGTCGAGCTCCGCGCGTGCGGCGTCCCGCTCGGTCACATCCTTGAAGATGCCGCGCGTGGTGCGGTCGGGCCGCGCGCTCACGGTTCCGTCGACGCGCACGCGCGCGCCGTCCTTGGACAGGAAGGTCGTGACGACCGAAACGCTTGGCTCGCCGCTCATCAGTCGCCCGAAGAGCACCTCGCAGTGCTCCGAACACTCCGGCGCCACGACCTCGCGGAACGTCAGCGCCAGCGCCTCCTCGGCGCTGTAACCGAGCTTCTCGCGCCAGACGCGGTTGGCATACAGGAAGCGTCCGTCGGGACCGACGCTCTGCACGAGGTCGCTGCCGTGGTCGAGGAGGTCCGCGAGCTGCTCGCCGAGCGCCGCGGACCGGGCATGCGCTTCGTCGAGAGCGCGGTGCTGGCGCCGCAACTCGATCTGCCCGATGACCTGGCGTGCGAGGCTCGGGAGGGCGTCCCGCTGCTCGAGCGAGAACGTGCGAGGCACATGATCGATCGCGCAAAGGGTTCCGAGCGCGAGGCCCGCGGTCGTCACGAGCGGAGCGCCGAGATACGCGCGAACCTGCGTCGGACCGACGACGAGGGGATTGTCGTAGAAGCGTTCATCGGCGAGCGCATCCGGGACGACGAGCGGCGTGCTACCCAAGATCGCATGCGCACAGAACGCGACGTCGCGCGAGGTCTCGGACGCGTCGAGGCCCACCTTCGCTTTGAACCACTGCCGCGAGGCGTCGACCAGGCTGACCAAGGCGATCGGCGTGCCGGCGATAAGCGCCGCGAGCCTGGTCAAGTCGTCGTAGACCTGCTCGGGCAGGGAGTCGAGAAGCTCGGAGTCATGGAGTGCGGCAAGGCGCGCGCGCTCGTTGGCGGGGAGGTCGGCGACCTTCATGCGGTGTCCGTGTGGGCGACGACGAGCCGTCGGATCTCGGTTGCGAGCGTCATCGGCTCGAAGGGCTTGGTGATGACCCCGATGGCCCCGAGCGACCGCAAGCGGGCGACCTCGGCGGGCTCTGCCTTCGCGGTCATGAAGATAACTGGAACCTCGGCGACTACGGCGTTCTCCCGTATCCGACCGAGCAACGTCGGGCCGTCCATGGCGGGCATCATCACGTCGAGGACGATGATGTCCGGGACGAGCGCCGCGAGGACACCGAGCGCCTCGGCACCCGATGCGGCGCACCGAACCTGCATCCCGCCCACGGTCCCGAGGCTGAGCTCGGCGATGCGGCGGATGTGAGCCTCGTCATCGACCAAGAGCACGGTCTCTTGCGGCGGCATCTTCGCTCCTGCATGCGTGGCTCGTCGTCGCGCAACGGCGTCATTTCAGGCGTAGTATCGGTCAGTCTGATTCGAATGTCTTTCCAAGGAGTCGACGCGCCGGGGTCGCTGCCGAGCCGCCGGCGCGCCGACTCGGGCGCCACCACGAACGGCGCGCCGAACGCGGTGCTGGGGACCTCGACGCATCGCCCGCGAGTCGCCCGGGGCGTGTTGTGCAAGGCATAGTCCAACGGCCCCAAGGGTGCCGGCGTGACGGGACCACCCGGGGCGAACAGCCGGTTGCTCGAGCCGTCGTATCCGTGCTAGCGAGGGCCGCTCCTCCTCAATAGGAAGGTGCGCGTGCCCAGTCCAAGCAGCTCGTCGCCCGCGCCAGACCCGAAGCTGTCGGGCGCTGGTCCGGTGGTCCTGGTCGTCGACGACGACCCGGCCCTTCGCCGCCTCGTCGGCGTCGTGCTCGAGTCCCAAGGGTACCGCGTCGAGCAGGCCGCCTCCGGGACCGAGGCGCTGCTGGCCATCGAGCGGCACCTACCTCGGCTGGTCCTGCTCGATCTCCACATGCCGGACGTCGGTGGCTTCGATGTGCTCGCGCGCTTGCGCGCCTCTAAGCGCTACGTGCCGGTCATCATCCTGACCGCCGACGACGACATCCCGCAGGTCGTGCGCGCGATGCTCGAGGGGGCGCGCAACTATGTCGTCAAGCCGGTCGCGCCCGACCGCCTGCTCAGCGCCGTCCGGGAGGCTCTCGCGGAAACGAGCCGCCCTCGGGCTACGCCCGCGCGCCCGCAATCCGCAGGCCAAAGCGAGCCGACGATCCCCGGCGCGTCCTGGATGACCTGGCCGTAGCCCGCGGCCGCCGCGGTCGAGATGTCGGCCTTGCCCTCGGCGTAGCTCGTGGGGAACCGGCTGAGCTTGCCCTTCCAGATGACGCCGTTGCCGTCGCCGTAGTAGTCGCGCGCGTCGGCGGTGAACCCGGCGCAGGAGTCGAACGACGGCGAGGCGTCCGTGCCGCGGGTGACGGTCAGGGTGAGATGGTCGCGCGCCGTGCCACTCGTGGAGCCGTAGAGCCGGACGTCGCTGTCGAGCGACCCCGCGCTGGCGACGCGGATGCACCCGGCGTCCGTCGCTTCCGTGCCCGCGTTGCTGAGCGACAGCAGCGCCGTGCCGCTGTCGTTGTCCGACAGCGAGACCGTCCCGGCGCCGTAGCTGTTGCCCGCGTTACCGGTCGTGACCGCGAAGACGGCGTATGCCGCCGTTGCGGTCAGCGCCAGGACGACGGCGACGCCGATCACGACGACGCCACGCCGAGGGACTCGGCGCAACGCACTCACGAGCTCCGGGCCTCCCAGGTGAACGTCTGCGTCGCGGTCAGACCCTGAGCCGCGTTGTTGTCCTGCAGCGTCACCGTG